>JAKQEA010000194.1 GCA_029558715.1 Bacteroidota bacterium
ACGTAAGTAGCTGTCAGATTACCTGAAGTCATTACGTTTGGAGCAGGACAAGTAGCCGTTACCGGAACAGGGCTATTAAATATAAAGCCATTTAATGGTGCTGCTACAGTAATGCTTGCATTATTAATGTCAAAGAAAATATTACCAATAGCTTCCACTTTTATTCTTCCTGTTGTAGTTAAACCAACAGGGATAGTAATATCTTCTGTGCCATCATTGGGTGTACTTGCAGCTAAAACGGTTGGGAATGTAACGCCACCGTCTGTTGAGAAAGATATCTTAACATTAGTACAGTTGATGGGGGCACCAGTAGTACCGTTTACAGACCATGTAACCGTTTGAGTAGAACCACCTGGATAGCTTACAGCCGTATTCTGAGAAGTAATCAGGAATGGACCTGTCGCTGCATTTACTGTAACAGTCATATCAGTAAATGCTGTCTGTCCAACTGCAGTTCCATTATAAGGTCTGTTGTCCCTAACAGTAAGTCTGAAATTTAGTGTCCGCCCTACATTACTCAACGCCTCTGTATTTGCGATCGCATCACCACCAGGCAAAGGGCCTGTAAGATTAGCACCTGTAAGGATTGTTGACAACCTTGGCATCAATCTCGTAGGAGATGTTGTAGCAGGCCATGTCAGCCAGTTGGGGCCTGTAGGTTTATTCTCACGGGCCACACTATTATTTCCAGTCTGTCCTGCACCATCATCATTCTGCTCCCAGCAATAAGTCAGTACATCACCTGGATCAGCATCTGTTGCAGAGCCAGTTAATGCAAAAGGAGTTGAAATTGGAATAGTATAGCTAGAAACAGGGGCTACAACAGGGGTAGCATTTATACCCGTAAGTGGTGTAGTTATAGGACAGGTTTTAGTTGCCAGGTTAACTTGTATCTGCTGGATGGAAGCTTCATGGAAGATATCGATGGAATGAGGAGCAACATCCTGGCCGGTAATACCGGCATAGCCCATGATGGTGATCCCAGAGCCAACCTCCTTATTTACTCCAGTTCCTTCATTTGACATCGAGAAAGTGTGGTTTGCTCCGAGCTGGTGACCCACCTCATGCGCAACATAGTCAATATCAAAATTGTCTCCTTGTGGAATACCATCAGCAGGTGATGTGATACCGCGGCCTTTGGTAGACCCGGTACCTGAGGCAACTCCATCAACGCAAACACAACCTATGCAGCCAGCATTTCCACCTCCTCCAGAGGCTCCAAACATATGGCCAATATCATAAGCAGCATTGTTGGCCGTTATTGGTGTTCCTGGTCCGGTTAGCGATGTATTCAGGGCTATTTGTAATTGAGTATTCCAGCTTCCCAATGTTGTATATGGATCGGTAGCAGGATCGTAATAGATTACATTGACTGTTTCAGGTACCAGATTCAGGTGCAGTGCCAAATCTTTCTCATAGCAACCATTGGTACGGGTAAGTGTAGCATTGAAAGCTGCTAAAACCAGTGCCACCTGCGCCGAACTGGTAGCACCAAACCAGTTAGAGTATTCACCATTACAGGATTGTGCCAGTCGCATTGTTTTTAATTGCCCGGCATCACTTTCAATAAGGTTTACTCTTGCATTCAAATCAGCAGCCAATTGCTGATCAGATGTAGAGCATAACCATGGCGCCCCCCCTTTCTTACGCTGAGATTTGAAAACTGCATAAATAGTGTGATCCTGAGAATAAGGCTCAATGTATTCGTTAGGGCCGTTAGCTCTGAAAACCATCGTCTGAATACCTTGAGGCGAAATGCTCAGCTTCAATGTTGCTGAGATATCTGTAATTCCTCTTCCCGAAAAAGCTCTGATCTGAGGAAACTGGGCCTGTAAAGCCGGTTCAAAGTTTGAGGCTTCGTAAACTTCAAACTGCTCAAGACTACCATCAGCATTCGGGAGCGAAATAACTGTTGAACGCCTTGCCTGGTTGTCTGTGATAGTAAATAATTCCTGCCTTAAAGGCTCAATGTTCAATTGAAACAAATTGAACACCTTGGGGAAAGATTGTCTTGCAACAGCCTTATCAGTGATGATCCCACTGTTATCGGTTCGTGATGACCAATAATTTTGTTGGCCAAAAACAGCCGAATAAAATAACCCCGTAAATAACAAGAGTGTAAATTTTCTCATAAAGAAGTTTTAGATAAATAAGGTTTTGAAAGCAATTGCGCTTTCAAATTATGGTAGCCATCAGACTGTTAAAATTAGGGATTTTTCAAATTCGCCAAAAAGCAAATTGTATTAATTCTGGCGCTTATTCCAGCCAGGATATTAGGTGAGAATTGGGTATTCTGGCATAAAAAAGCCCCTGTAATTATACAGGGGCCTGAATTTGTATGTTCTTTTCTTCCGTGCCTATTAATAACCCATACCACCCATATCAGGGGCGCCATGGCTATGAGGCTCTTCTTTCTTTGGTTTGTCAGCCACCACACATTCTGTAGTAAGCAGCATACCGGCAATAGAAGCAGCATTCTCTAATGCTACCCGGCTTACTTTAGTAGGGTCTATAACACCGGCTTTGAACAGGTTTTCATATTCTTCTGTTCTTGCATTAAAACCATAATCGCCTTTGCCTTCCTTGATCTTCTGCACCACGATTGAACCATCGATACCGGCATTGGCAGTCAGGATGCGAACAGGCTCTTCCAGTGCACGACGAACGATCGCCATGCCGGTTTGCTCATCGGCTATCTGGCCACGAACTTTTGCCTCCAGGCTCTCAATAGCACGGATATATGCTACTCCACCACCAGGAACGATACCTTCTTCTACTGCAGCTCTTGTAGCATGCAATGCATCGTCTACACGGTCTTTCTTTTCCTTCATTTCCATTTCAGTGGCTGCACCCACATAAAGAACTGCTACTCCACCCGCCAATTTGGCAAGGCGTTCCTGCATCTTTTCTTTATCGTAGTCAGAGGTTGTATTTTCCAATTGTGCTTTGATCTGGTTTACCCGGGCAACGATCTCAGCTTTTTTACCTTTACCACCAACAACTGTTGTATTGTCTTTATCGATTGTTACAGAAGCAGCCTGACCTAATGAAGCCAGATCAGCACCTTCCAGTTTGTGTCCCAACTCTTCGCTGATAACAATACCACCGGTAAGGATAGCAATATCTGTCAGCATTTCTTTTCTTCTGTCGCCAAAGCCCGGAGCTTTAACGGCCGCAACCTTAATTGTACCACGGAGTTTATTCACTACCAGTGTAGCCAGTGCTTCTCCCTCCAGGTCTTCCGCAATGATCAATAAAGGACGACCGCTTTGAGCTACTTTCTCAAGTATATGCAGGATATCCTTCATACTGCTGATCTTCTTATCATAGATCAGGATATAAGGATTTTGCAATTCAGCTTCCATTTTTTCGCTGTTAGTAACGAAATAAGGAGAAATATAACCACGGTCAAATTGCATACCTTCCACTACATCAACAGTTGTGTCGGTACCCTTTGCTTCTTCCACAGTAATAACACCTTCTTTACCCACTTTGGCGAAAGCCTCAGCGATCAACTTACCGATAGTTTCATCATTGTTTGCAGAAATAGTAGCCACCTGCTGAATTTTTTTGCTGTCACTACCTACTGTCTGACTTTGTCCCTTCAGGCTTTCCACCACCAGGCTTACTGCTTTGTCGATACCTCTTTTCAGGTCCATCGGGTTTGCACCGGCTGCCACCATTTTCAATCCTTCGCTGATGATTGACTGTGCTAATACGGTAGCAGTAGTAGTACCATCACCGGCCAGGTCAGCTGTTTTAGAAGCTACCTCTTTTACCATTTGTGCGCCCATGTTCTCAATAGGATCTTCCAGTTCAATTTCTTTGGCCACTGTTACACCATCCTTTGTAACGGCAGGTGCGCCGAATTTTTTCTCGATCACTACATTCCGGCCTTTAGGACCTAATGTTACTTTCACAGCGTTGGCTAATGTATCAACGCCTTTCTTCATTTTATTTCTTGCTTCAATGTCGAAGAAGATTTGCTTTGCCATAAATATTCAATTTGATAATTAGGAAATTTGATAATTCGACAATAACTGGTTTTAATTGGCACATTGTCACATTGCCAAATTGGTTAATTAAACTATCGCCAGGATATCTGATTCTCTCATGATGAGGAAATCTTCACCGTCTATCTGGATCTCTGTACCGGCATATTTGCCATAAAGAACCGTGTCTCCGGTTTTAACTGTAACCGGCTCATCTTTTTTGCCGGGTCCGGCAGCGATAACGGTACCACGTTGTGGTTTTTCTTTAGCTGTATCGGGGATAATAATACCACCTGCAGTTTTTTCTTCTGCTGCGGCAGCTTTCACAATTACCCTGTCATGAAGTGGGGTAACACTGACTTTCTTAGCCATAATTGTATTGATTTTGTGTTTTTTGATTGGATGGACACCCTGTTTGTTCAGGGGCAGCGAAGGTACAGGAAATACTATGCCGGGGCTTTACAAACGGAAAAATTTTCAGGTATTGTCAGGTTAATACAGCTTTTGGCCAGAAACACAGAAATTTTTACTGCCGCAAGTGACAAATTTTCACTTTTATAAAATTTACCTCAAACTGATGGCAAGCCTATAAGCTCAATCGCTGTCCCTGCTTCCTGCACAAATGTTTTGCCCTTATATGTGCCTTTTAAAAGCAACTTATCGTTTTTGCCTGCAGGCTTTAGTGGTTCTGCCAGCCCGGCGTCAATGGGTTCCAGGTATAATTGCCATAAAACCGACCCTTTTGTTGGATTGATGATTATTTTTTGATTACCTAACCGGGATATTCCTGCTTCTACAGGCAACTGTTCAATCAGATTTGCCCGGATTAAAAAAACCTTGAATCCTTTGTATGCCGTATCCCAAACTATATGCCGGCTGGTAGTCTCTGCATAAATAGTTACGATCGTATCCCGCCTGACCAAAGATGGAAAAACTGGAATATTACCCGGCAATCTCTCTGTATAAAATGTATGTACTTTTTTTACCAGTTGCCCTGATTGGGCACAAGAAAACAAATTACAGGAGCTAAAAATAATACAGGAGAATATGAACATCCTTAAACACGAACTAAGACAGGCAGTTTTCATTTTAAAGATTTTAAAAAAGCCTGCCCTTATTCAGGCAGGCTTTTTTGTAGCCATGTACTGGTTATTGAATACTGACCCTTAAACTTTCTGTTCTATTGCCAGCAGTAACCCTTAAAACATAAATACCCCCGGCGATCTGGTAACTATTCAATGGTAATACAACATAGCCTTCAATCCGGCCCGGCTCCCATCGTTTTACCAATTGCCCTGAACTGCTTATTAATTGTACAGATACATTTTGCCGCTCCTGGTTATTAATAATGAATGAAATCGTTTCTCTTACCGGGTTCTGAACCAGCTCAACAAATTTTTCCGGCCGGTTATTATTGATCCTGATAATAGCGCTGTACTTAGAACGGCCATCCTGATCCACCATTTTAAGCCTGTAGAAATTTACCGTCTTAGCTAGTACTGGATCTGTAAAGGAATAATTCTGTGTTTGTGCCGGATTTTGTATAGCATTAACCGTTCCTGCAACACTGAACTGAGACCCGTCATAACTTCGCTGTATCTCAAAATTGCTCAGGTTGTATTGATTAGTGGTCTGCCACTGCAATTCACTATGATATTGTGTATTTAAAGAACCGCTGAAAGAAAGAAGATCAACAGGCAGTGTTACTAAATTATCCACCAGGAAAAACTTAGAAAACCCAGTAAATGATGCGGTGAATACATAATCGCTGCCATTATAAGCCGCAAAGCTTGTTGTCACAATAGTAGTATTCCCGGAATTGGCTGCAGCCATTGTTGCAGCAGTTGTTTTCGCAATTCGCAGGTTTGCCGGTGCTTTACCTCCTAATTCTGCAGCAGTAAAATACAGCCCGATCGTATAAGTGGAGCCGGCATTGGTAGTAGGCGTTACTTCGATTACCTTTTGTGAACGTTCCCCGCCTAAAAATGATTGCCAGGTATCTCCTGCTTCATACAAATTGGAGCTGACACAACCCAGGCTACCAGATGCACCGGTAACGCTATTAATAAGCCGGCCAGCCGCAGAAGAATAAAAATAATAAGTACCATTATTGCCTAAGTGCTCTGTAACATTATTATTTAATACAGTTTCCACGGTTGTCGTTGTCGGTGCAACATCGTTGTCTCCAATATAAAAAGTATAACTGGTGCTGCTTGGTGCAGCCACAGCATCTGTTCCACCTCCGATAGAATAATTAAAGGTGAAAAAATCCGGAGTGGTTCCTTCAACCTGAGCATCATTGTATACCCTGATAGTGATTGTTTGCTGCGCCGCAGACCCATTAGGGAAAGTGATTATGTTAGAAGGAGCAGCAAAATTTCCGTTTGTTGTAAAATCATAATCTATGCCTTGTGTGGCGGTTGCTCCACCGGCTATACTTAATGTTACGGCTGCAGCACCGGTCGGTGCTTTATCTATGTGCATATTCAGCGTATAATCTGTATAATTTCTGCAACCTGTTGTAGCTCCTGTAGCTTCTGTTTTTACACTACTATATGTATATGAAGAAGCAAACCGCACATATGGAAGTGATGGAGTTATAGTTGATGTCCATAAACCCCTTCCGTGGGTAGCAGCCAGAAAAGTATTGTCATTAAAGCGATACTGCAACATGTCTGTTCGTACTGCCGGCAAACTTGAATTTTGAACCCAAACGGTAGAACCCCCATTGATAAGGCTTGTTTCATATATCCCCATATCGGTAGCAAGAATTGCCTGTGTGTTATCATCAGGATAAAACATTGCCCACCTTACAGGAATATCCGGAAGTCCTGTACCAGTAATATTTGTCCATCCTGCAGCTCCTCCGCCAACTGTACTTACCCATACATGAGTAGCACCATAATTAGAAAATGTGGCAAGTAAATTATTCTCCGTGGTTCCTTGAGCTATACAACTAACAGTTGAAGCACTCATCCCCGTTCCGGTTATATCCAAAGCAACAGGAGATCCTGATTCAGCATTACTCACCCTTACAATTTTACCGTTTGTAGTTCCAAAAAACACACGGTTGGGTGTATATTTTGACACTGAAGTATGAGACACAGTACCACCTGCAAAAGCTCCTACCAGTACTGATGTACCGGATGAACCTGTAGTAGGGTCATTCCAGCGTAAATACCGCCCGGCAGACCATGCTCCATATAACCGGTTATTAACATCATCATAATCAGTGGGACTAATGAACAGGCCGGAATTACCAAAATTAATATTTGACCAGGTAGCTCCGCCATTTGTACTTCTCCGAAAATTGCTATACACATATGAACCAAACTGGAATTGTGGCTCATCTTCATCTATATGGACAAAAGCACCATCGCCGCCTGTTACTTCCACACTACTTGTGATACCCGGTCCATTCAACTGGTGAACACCATTATCTTGTGTTCCTCCTAAAAAATAATTCGTTGAGGTGGGGTGAATAGCGCAGGCATAAAACTGTTTTAACCGGAGCCCCACATTCCTGTCAGCAAAAGTGGCACCGTCATCACCCGAATAGAATATACCCCCGTCTCCTCCATCCAGAACCTGGTTGTTATTCCAGACAATAATATGATGATCGGCATGAATATAATTACTTGAACCAGGCACACCAGTAACCCAAACAGAATTTAATGACCAGGTAGCACCACCATCGGTTGATCTGTAACTATTAAGCCCCCCTACCATGACATTATCCGGATTCGAAGGATCTACCCCAATCGCAAGATTATACCAGGCCTGACCACTACTAACCGGTGCGGAACCACCCGTGGTAGGCGTTGTTGTAGTTACCGCCCAGTTGTCTCCCCCATCAGTTGATTTCCATACCTGGTTTGTCTGGTAAGAAGAATTTGCCGGCAAAGCATATAAAGTATTTCCGGCAGTCGCAATATCAACGTTGTAAGCAGTAGAGGTAAATGAAACAGTAGGTGAAGTCCAGGTTCCTGCCGCAACAGTGGAAGGTATATCTGTAAACCGGTAACCCGATGGATTTCCATCAAAATAACCGCCTGCATATCCACATACAATATGCAGACGACCGGTACTGCTCATTTCCATTTCAGTCACAGCCCTGTTCAATCCCGTCGGTGTAATATTTGTCCATGTAGTACCGCCATCTGTTGATCGTTGAATCCCCGTAAGGTTAGGTCCCATGGTTGACACATAAATAATATTTGCATCAGTGGGATCACATACCACATTTGAAACATTCCAGAAATTTACAGTGGAAGGCAATAAATTCCATGTAACACCATTATCGGTGCTTTTCCAGACACCTCCACCCTGTACTGCATCTGCATTTACAGATTTTTCACCTGTACCAAAATACATTATATTATTATTGGCAGGGCTTTGACAAATGGAAGCAACTGCAAGATTTCCTAAGAAATCATTTACTAATGTCCAGGAAGGTGATGCCACTGTTATATCAGTTGTTTTCCAGAGTCCCCCTGCTACACCACCCACCCAAACTGTACTATTATCGCCGTCAGAAAGATCAACCCATATTGCTCTCATCCGGCCACTTGTGACGCTTGACCCAAGTCTGCCATTTCCATTGCTTGGTCCTACTGCATCTGAACTGGAACCTCTCTCTGCCCATGTTAATGCATTTATCCGTTGTACATATGAGCCGTTGCTCCGGGCAGCCTTTAATTCCTCCATGGCATTTATCAGGCGGGTTTTAGGAACATATCCCAGTGCGATATCTTTTGTCCGTTCAAACTCCATTTTTTGGGCTTCCAGAATACCATCCTGTTTTGCAGCAGCAAAGTGAGTACTGTTTTTTGCATTTCTTTCAGCGCCTATTCTTTGCTTGTCATGCGATGGATTAATATTTGTGCAGGAAAAGAACAATGTTGTCACCAGAACAACAAAAAGTAAGGTTTTATTCATAGCTGAGGTTTTTGATTTGCCTAATGTACTAAAAAACCCTTACGCAAAATCCGGTGGTGATAAATTGTCCTTATACTTATCTGGCTAAACCTGAGACGTCAATTATTTTATTCGGCATTAAGATATTATTATACTTATTTACTTTGCCACAGGTATAATCGCATAAAACCAAATTCGCCTATCTTCGCACCTCAAATAGTTCTTCCTCATGATCAGCAGACGAAATATCCGGGTAAAAGTGATGCAGACATTGTATACTCTTTCCGCATCAGAAGGTGAAGTGAAACCCGGTGAGCCAAAAAAATTACTGCAACAACATTTTGACCAAACCCGTTCCCTGCTGGTGTATCTTACCTGGTTTCTTACAGAAATAACAAGGTACGCTGAAAAGGATGCTTACAAAAAAGCATCAAAACACCTGCCTACTGCTGAGGATCTGAATGTAAATACCAAATTAGCCGGCAATGAAGTGATATGGAAAATGCTGGAAGACGATGCATTGAAAGAACAGTTTATCAAAGAAAAACCTGAACTCATCGCCGATAAAGAGCTTATAAGAAAGATATACTATACCCTGACCGATACTCCCGAGTACAAAACATACATAGGTACTGCATCAAGAGAAAAACCCGATGAGAAAAAAATCATTGAGTTTATTCTCAATGACCTGCTGCTTGCGAATGAAGTCTTCGTTTCACATATTGAAGAAAATTTTTCAAACTGGGATGATGACGGAGAAATGGTGGTGCAATTGCTTACCGGTTATATACAAAAACCAGGCAGTATCAATTTTAAACAAATGATGAGTTCTGATAAGGAACAATTTGCCTATAGCCTTTTGCAGACTGTAATGGAAAAAAGTGAACACCTGCAGGCATTGATCATCCCCAAACTAAAAAACTGGGATCCGGAACGGATTGCCCAACTGGATATGATCATGATGAAAATGGGGGTGGCAGAATTCCTCTTCTTTGAAACGATCCCCCCTAAAGTGACTATCAACGAATATATAGATCTGGCCAAGGATTACAGCACCCAGCAAAGCGGTCAGTTCGTGAATGGAATATTGGATAATATCCACAAAGAACTTGTCCAGCAGGGGAAAATGCAGAAAGTTGAATATAAAAAGCCATAGGCTGCCAGCTCAGTGCTTTTTTCTACATTTGCAATCCATTAATTTATCTGGACCTAAAAAAATAGTGTTTTATGAAACAATTATTATTTGTACTGGTAGCGGCTCTCAGCATTGCTGCATGTAAAAATATTGACGAAAAGAATACTCCGGTTGTGACAATGACCAAAGAGGAAATGGAAAAGGCGAAAACTGATACTGCTAATTTTACCAGTATTCAATGGCTTGATTCGATGACCCTGAACATGGGTAAACTGGCAAAAGATAAAGAGATTGAAATAACCTGGCGGTTCAAAAACACAGGCAACAAAAACCTTATCATAGAAAGCGCTTCTGCTTCCTGCGGTTGCACGGTGCCAGAAGTACCTAAAGAACCATTTGCACCGGGACAGGAAGGTGTTATTAAAGCGAAATTCAATGGCAGCGGAAATGGAACTATAACTAAACAGGTACATGTAGTGGCCAATACTTCCCCTGCCAAAGACCATACACTTACATTCACAGGAGAAATAACAGAAAAAAAATAAAAAAACAGCATGTATACAATTTATCTATTACAAGAAACAGCAAAGTCGCCCGGATTTGGCGGATTCCAGTTCATTTTTCTAGGGTTAATGATCCTGGTATTTTGGCTATTCTTCATCCGTCCGCAGGCAAAAAGAGCTAAGAACCAAAAAGTATTTATCGAAAACCTCGGTAAAGGAGACAAAATAGTTACAATAGCGGGCATCCATGGTGTCATCAACAAAGTAAATGATGATGGAACCCTGAATATCGAAATAAGTCCCGGCAGTTATATTAAAATAGAAAAATCAGCGATCAGTATGGATTGGACATCGGCATTAAATAAACCGGCTGTTGCAGACAAAAAATAACTGTTGATTTAAATCATTGTAAGGAAAGCGGCTGAATAATGCAGCCGCTTCTTTATTTTAGTACTATAAATTTTACCCGGTAAATCAGGATAGCAATGATTCGTATTGGTCTTACAGGAGGTATTGGGAGCGGAAAATCCACTGTTGCAAAAATTTTTGAGACATTAGGCATACCCGTTTACTATGCCGATGATGCAGCAAGGAAACTGATGAATACCAATGATGAATTAAAGCTGGCTATTCTTGAGCATTTTGGTGAGGACAGTTACAAAGACGGGCTGCTTGACAGAAAATATATTGCATCTATTGTCTTCAATGACAAAGAAAAACTTGATTTACTAAACTCTTTTATTCATCCTGCTACCATAAAAGATGCGGAAGAGTGGATGCTGCGGCAAAAGGCCCCTTATGCCATCAAAGAAGCAGCTTTACTTTTTGAAAGCGGTGCATCTGAAAATCTTGATTACATCATAGGAGTATATGCCCCGCAACATCTCCGTGTACAGCGGGTCATGAAAAGGGATAAACTCCCTGTTGAAGAGATCATGAAACGCATCAGCCGGCAAATTGATGAAGAAATGAAAATGAAGCTCTGCGATTTTGTTATTACAAATAATGAGCAGGAATTATTGACACCACAGGTAATAAAGCTTCATGAAAAATTCATTGCACAAAATACCTGACTTGGTTCGGTTTTTCTAAAATTTGTATCTTAGAATATCCAAATAAACCTTACGATGAAAAAATCTCTTACAGCAATCGCTGTCATTATTTTTATTTCAACAACTGCTTTTCCCCAAAAACCGGTACAGCCGAAAGCTAAGCTTACAGAATATTCGATAGTAAAAGATACTACCGGTACAGAGTTTCCCTATGCTATCTGGAATAAATTATTATATACAGGCCGATACAGTATAAAACCAGAGAGTCCCCAAAACGAAAACTCTCATTTTATCATTACACGTCTTTCAGATGAAGAGTTTGAAAAAAGGATGACATCCCTGCCCAAACCAAAAGAAAGCAAATACTTTACAACAGGAAGTGATTTTTCCCATTTTAAAGCAAAAGATCTGAACGGAAATAAAATAAATACAAAAGACCTGGCCGGCAAAACAATCGTTTTAAATTTCTGGTTTATCAATTGCCCACCCTGCCAGATGGAAATGCCTGACCTGCATAAGTTGACTGAAACATTTAAAGAAGATACTTCGATTGTGTTCCTTGCTGTCGCCCTCGATCAAAAAGATGAATTGAAAGAATTCTTAAAAACTCATCCGTTTGGTTACAAAATTATTGATGATGGCCGCTACATATCTAACCAATACCGGCTAAATTCTTACCCAACCAATGTGGTGATCTCCCCCGAAGGAAAAGTATATTTTCACAGCACAGGACTTAGTACCAATACAGTTTACTGGCTCAAGAAATCAATTGAAGAACTAAAACAAACAATGAATAAGAATTTGCAGACAGGAACAAATTAACCTGTCATTTTAGTTTAGCCAGTGCTGCTTTGATCCTCCTCCACCCTTCTTCGATCTTTTCCATACTATTGGCAAAAGAAAAACGGACACATTTCGGTTCTCCGAATGCATCACCCATTACAGATGATACGTGGGCTGTATTGAGCAGGTACATCGAAAAATCGGCAGCATTTGTAATAATGGTTTCCCCGTCAGATTTACCATAGTAAGAACTCACATCCGGGAAAATATAGAAAGCTCCCTCCGGCTCAGGGCAGGTTATCCCTGGAATTTCTTTCACTATCTCCAACACTTTTTTCCTTCTTCTTGCAAATTCCTCAACCATCTCCATTGATGGACGCAAATCAGTGGTAAGCGCCACAACTGCTGCTTTTTGTGTAATTGAATTTGTACCGCTGGTGAATTGTCCCTGCACTTTTTCACATGCTTTGGCGATATCTGTATTCGCAGCAATATAACCTAAACGCCAGCCCGTCATAGCAAACCCTTTACTGAGTCCGTTAATGATTACAACCCTTTCTTTCACTTCCTCAAACTGAGCAATGCTTTCATGCCGGCCGGCAGGCCTGCCTGTAAAATTGATGTATTCGTAAATTTCATCAGAAAGGATCACAATATCCGGGTGTTTCCTGAAAACTTCCACCAAAGAAGCTAATTCCTCTTTACTATAGACAGCGCCGCTTGGATTGCAAGGTGATGAAAACAAAAACACTTTTGACCTGGGTGTAATGGCAGCTTCCAGTTGTGCTGCATTTATTTTAAAACCCTGTTGAGGGGTGCTTTTTATTTCAACCACTTTTCCCCGGGCAATTTTTACCAATTCACTATAAGTAACCCAATACGGAGTGGGAATGATCACTTCATCACCTTCATCAACCAATGCAAGTATAGCATTAGCCAGGCTTTGCTTAGCTCCGGTAGATACTACAATATTCTCGGGCTTATAGTCAAGGTTGTTATCCCTTTTAAGTTTTGAACATACGGCTTCTCTTAAATCCAGGAACCCCGGAACAGGAGTATAATGACTCCAGTTATCATGAATAGCTTTGACAGCAGCTTCTTTAATGTGTTCGGGTGTATCAAAGTCGGGTTCGCCAAGACTAAGGTCTATCACATCAATTCCCTTCGCCCTGAGTTCACGGCCAAGCTTAGCCATCTTTAATGTTTCTGGCTCATTAAAGCGTTGCAAAAAAGAAGATAACTGCATGGAAATAATACTAATTTATAAATTAACAATGATGGCAGGCTGACGTTATATCAGAGGCGTGAAGATATGCAAATTGAAAATAACCCGTCAATGACTGTAATCAAAAATAAAGGAAGATAGTACGGGTTGATATTTCCTAACTCTTGTTCGTTCATATTCATAAATCACACGACCAAGATTCTTCATAAAAGGAAGCCCGGTTGTTTTATATTCGTACTTATCATCATTGAATATCCCGTCACTGTTACAGTGTATAACGGCACTGAGAAAGAATTCAATATTATTATCAAAATCGGCGATATAAGCTGCATCGATCATAAATCCATATGCATCTCCCGGTTTATTAAAAATCCGGATACCTTTTTCAGCCTGCCCTTTTTCTGAGCCGTAGTAAAGGAATTTTACATAAGTATCCCAATAACCCGCTGTATCATAAACCGGTGACCGGGATTCATAAGGCATCATCGACATATACTTACGCAAAAAAACATAATCATCTTCTGTAAGATTGAAGCGCATCTTTTCAGGTACTGCCCCCGGAAATATTATACTCCGCACAATGCTGTGCAATTCCTCCAGTGTTAACCGGTTTTTAATAGAAAAATCAAATGGTTCATTAATTAACTGTCTTCCCCTGTAGAATCCTTTTCCCATCTTCGTATTCCGTAGCGCATATACCAACCGGCTTCTTTCAGCAGCTTTCTCATAAACAATATCTCCGGCCGAATCTAAAAACCTGACCGGATTAGTATAACGGTTCTCTTCCTCGGTCAAACTTATTTCCAGCCGGTGAATGATCTGTGCATTCCTGTATCCCATTCCATGCAAGGTATTATTGATATACTCCTGTCCCAGGAATTCGTACAGCCGGTTAAAAGCATCATTATCACTTACCAGTAATATTTTTTTGATATAATGAGCAATCGTTGGCCGACCATCAGGTGCCGAAGGGTCATTACTTACAGCAGTTTGAAACTCTCCCTCCGCCCCGGTTATCATAGTCGTATTTCGGTCAAGTCCCGGAATTTTCAACTCGTTGAGTTTTTGGAGTGCCAATATTGCCACAGGCAATTTAACCGTAGAAGCGGGGTAGAAATAACGGCTGCTGTCATTTCCATAAAAGTGATCTGTAAACTGAGGTTTTCCTTTCTTACTTCTGTCAATCCGGGTATAAATGATCTGAATGCCCAGCTTTTCTTTTTGCAAAACAACTGAATCAAAAAATTGAGGATATTTTCCTAACAGATTGTGAATGAAAGTATCAGGCATTGATCTGGTTTGAAAAATCGATTGTTTCCCGGCTTTTTTATTTGGTCCGCTTTTTTCGCTCATGTGCTGGGCGATTCCAGCCAGGCCCAGGATAAAACTGGAGATAAATAGTACAAACAGCCGGCTTATTTTAGTTACCCTCATTGCCTTCCAAAGGTACAGATTGCCCTGAGTTAAGTTTTTAAAAATCAGCTATCAAGAACCCTTTTTTAGTTGCCCGGAATTAATCCGAAACAGCTATCTTTGCCGTCCTTAAAATTTCTGTAAACTCTTTGTTCTGCTAGCTGAAAAGAGCTGTTGATAAAGAGATAAAAATGTAAATCGATCAACGTATGCAACTGAAAGGTTTGGTTCGCTTTTTCACAGTGCTGCTTATTGTCTACTCACTCTATCAGTTATCTTTTACCTGGTTTGTCAGAAACCATGAAAAGAAAATGGAAGCCAGGGCAAGGAATTATGTGAAAAATAATTTCCCGGGTGCGGAAGCAAAATACCCCGGCAACAAAGACTCTCAAGCTATTTACACAGAAGAACTGGAAAAAATATACCAGAAACACCGTGACAGCCTGATAAAAAATTCAGAGAACACTACTGTTACCTACGGTATCAATGGGGCTATGAGTTATAAGAAAGCCAAGGAAGAAGAATTGAATCTTGGTCTCGATCTGCAGGGTGGCATGAACGTTACACTGGAAGTAGAGATGACAGGTCTGCTGAAATCATTGGCAAATAATTCCACTGATCCTAATTTTTTAGCTGCCCTGAAAAATGCAGATGACAGGAAGGCTAACAGCGATGCTGACTTCATTACACTATTTATCCAGGAATACAGAAAGCTGGAACCTAACAGGCCACTGGCAACTTTATTTTCCGGAGCCAGCTCAAATGCTATAGACATAAAATCAAGTGATAGTAAAGTTGAAAGCTATATCCGTGACCAGGCTAAATCTGCATTCAACCTTACATTCGACAGGCTGAGCACCCGTATCGATCAGTTTGGTGTGGCACAACCATCTATCAATCCTATCCCCAATAGAGGGTTGATCAATGTGGAATTGCCGGGTATTAAAGACAAAGACAGGGTAAGAAAGCTATTACAAAGCACAGCCAACCTTCAATTCTGGGAAGTATACACCCTACAGGATAATAATTATGGAACAGGATGGCAAAGAACTATTCTTGCTTTCAATGCAAAATACGGTGGTGTAGAAGATACCACTGCCAAAAAAGATTCTGCTGCTCCAAAAGTTGATACAACACAAAATACTGTTACAAAAACGACAGATACCACAAAACCAAAGACTCTTTCTGATGATATCGGGAAAACGACCAATGATACTGGTGGCAAAAAAGTACCTGCAGACCAGGGTGCAGCAAAAATTACCATTGACAAGTACCTGCAGTTTGGACAACCTTACCGTGATGAAAAAGGGAATGTATCATACCCTTCTGCAATAGGCGCAGTCGCCATAAGAGATACGGCACTTTTCAGAAGTTATCTGAATGAGTTCAAAGGTAATTTTCCGTCTGATATTGTATGGGCTTATGGAATACCAGAAAAAGATAAGAAGGGAAAAGCTTCCACTTCTGTGCCATTGTATGCACTGAAAACATATAACCGCATACAGGCAAAACTGGAAGGCGATGCGATTTCTGAAGCCCGGCAGGATTTTGATCAATACGGCAAAGTGCAGATCGAAATGAAGATGAAGCCTGCAGGAGCCAGCATCTGGAAAAAAATGACAGAGGAAAATGTTGGTAAGCCTATTGCCATCGTTCTTGATAATGTCGTTCAGTCTGCACCCAATGTTATCAATGCGATCCCTAACGGTATTTCTTCTATCTCCGGAAGTTATACACAACAGGAAGCCGCCGACCTTGCCAATATATTAATGATCGGTAAACTGCCCGCTCCTGCTAAAATCGTACAGGAACAGCAGGTTGGGCCTACCCTGGGTGCTGAAGCAATTCGTGGCGGTTCATTAGCATTTATTATTTCCTTTGTAGTGATATTCCTGCTGATGCTAGTTTACTACAACACCAGCGGTTGGGTCGCTAATATTGCCCTTATTTTAAACTTACTATTTACCGTAGGTATACTTGCAGGATTAGGAGCAACATTAACTGCTCCCGGTATAGCAGGTCTGGTATTAACCATCGGTATGGCGGTAGACACCAACGTAATTATCTATGAACGTATAAAAGAAGAGCTTTCAAAAGGCAAGGGGTATATTCCGGCCATTAATGAAGGATATAAACGTTCATTGCCGCCTGTGCTGGATGCCCACGTTACTACCTTATTAACGGCCTTTATTCTTTTCTATTTTGGATTAGGACCAGTTAAAGGTTTTGCTACCACACAGATAATTGGTATCCTGCTTTCATTATTCTGTGGTATCCTTGTTAGCCGTTGGATAACTGATATATTCACTAATAAGAAGAAGCATCTCGAATACTTCACCGGTATATCCCGTCGTATATTCAAACATGCCAAATTCAAGTTCATCGAATACCGAAAAATAGCCTATATAATCTCATTCGTGGTATTGGCACTAGGTATTGCTTCATTCTTTAATGGATTCAGCTATGGTGTTGAATTTAATGGAGGACGCAGCTATACTATTCAGTTCGACAAAAAAGTAGACGAGGAAAAAGTAAGAGAAGACCTTAATAAAGCTTTCGAAGGTGAGAACACCATTATAAAAACAATAGGTGATAACTCCAAACTGGATATAACAACTTCTTACCTGATTAAAGATACCCGTCCCTCAGCAGACTCCGTCGTGGCAGTGAAATTGTACGAAGGACTAAAAAGCTACCTTCCTGCTAACCTGAGTTTTGAGCAGTTCAAAACAGAGAAGTACATGCCACAGTCTAAAAAAGTACTTCCGACGATATCAGATGATTTGAAGAAAGGAGCTTTAAAAGCCACCCTTTTTGCATTATTGGTAATCTTCTTGTATATCTTCATCCGTTTCCGCGACTGGAGATATTCTTTGGGTACAATTGTAGCTTTGCTGCATGACGTATTTGTTACACTGATCGTATTCTCGTTTGCAAAAGCAATTGTTCCTTTCCCTCTGGAGATAGATCAGCATTTTATTGCGGCTGTATTAACGGTGATCGGCTTCTCTATGAATGATACGGTAATCGTATTTGACCGTATCCGTGAAGACAGCAGACTGATGCCGACTGCACCAAGAGCTGAAGTGATCAACAGGGCCATCAACGAAACACTTAGCCGTACGATCATGACGTCGCTGACAGTATTCCTTACTATCCTGATCCTGTTCCTTGTAGGCGGTGAAGTAACGAGAGGCTTTGCCTTTGCCATGCTGATTGGTGTTATCACCGGTACGTATTCTTCTATCTTTGTGGCTGCGCCGATACTGGTTGACCTGGGTGGCAAAAGACCATTAGGCAAAAAAGCTGTAGTAGAAAAAAAGCCTTCGGTTACTACGTCGACTAAGATTTAGTAAGACAAAAAAACTTCAATAATAAAAAGCCTGTGGTAAATTGCCACAGGCTTTTTTATGCCAAAACATCTAACAATATTAAATACGGGGATAACAGTATTTTGTATTTTCAATATATTGAGAATATTTTTCTCAGCAGGTGGCCCATGGGGTTTGGGTTATATGCTACTATGGATTTTTCCTCTTATTTGGATTATTACGATCCTGGTTGATCAGGTTTTAAAAAGTATAATAAAAGATAAAGTAATCCTAAATGTTACCGGAGCTATACTCCTTAGTATTTTTTTATTCATTACTTACACCTAAGCAAGCTTCACTAAAGAAGCTTAAAAGAATAAAAAACACAAATCAAGCTTGAGTGTTATTAGACTGCAAAAGAAGTCCCGCAACCACAAGTAGTGCTGGCATTGGGGTTTTTAAAAGTGAACCCCCGGTTATTTAATCCATCCTGCCAATCTACCTGCATTCCGTATAAATAAATTTCATGTGCTTTATCCATTATACAGGCTATACCCCCAGTTTCAAAATGGCTGTCATTATCTTTGGGATGATCAAATCCAAGTATATAAGTCATCCCTGAGCAACCTCCTCCTTTTACACCTATTCTTAACCTCTGGGTATTGTCAAAACCGTCAGCAGTCATCAGGTTTTTAATTGCTGTGATAGCTCCGGTAGTTAATGTAACAGGCGCTGTAGTTGTTTCCATGCTGCAAAATTAATTATTCTTTCCATAGTTTAAAGGCTGCTATTTTTCGAAGAAGGGAAATTTATAGATCAAAACTACCTGTTGTGCTGCTGAAGTTTTGAGCCTGAACTATTCTTAATCAACGTACTTTTGTGTATTAAAACAAACCATCATCCATGGACCTGACCACTTTGAGTCTTTTATTGTCCGCCGTAGCGATAGTAATGGCTACTTATTCATTTACCCGTACTCCTCAAAAGCAACCTGCTCCGGTAACAAAGGAGAAATTCGACAGTATACCCCTCAGGCTGCAGGCTTATGAGAGATTGGTATTACTGACAGAAAGAATTGCCCTTCCAAACCTTATTGGCCGCCTGAACCAACCCGGTATTTCTGCTGCAGAAATGAAGATCATTCTGACAGAAAATATTAAACAGGAATTTGAATACAACAGTACCCAGCAACTTTATGTAAGCCCGGTCAGCTGGGATGCAGTAAGAAACCTGAAAGAGCAAAATATTATGGTGATTAACCAGGTGGCTTCTACCCTGCCGCCCGCTGCTTCTGCATCAGAATTGAATAAAAAAATACTGGAAGTATTATTATCGCAACAAAACGGAGCCATACATGAAATGGTAGCCCAAACAATAAATCATGAAGCAAAGAAGCTGATGTCGTAGATTTTTTTACCTGCAAAAAAATGATCATGGATACCCAAAAGAAATACACAGATTCCGGCCTGGAAATAAAGCCTGTGTATACAAGTGATGATCTGCCCTCAACCAAAACAGAGAAACCCGGTGATTTTCCTTTTACAAGAGGTGTACAGCCAGATATGTACCGCGGCAAACTCTGGACCATGCGGCAGTATGCCGGTTTTTCGACAGCTGAAGAAAGTAATAAAAGGTATCACTATTTATTGTCGCAGGGAGTCAGTGGATTAAGCGTAGCCTTTGATCTGCCCACACAGATTGGATACGACAGTGACCATGCGTTGGCAGAAGGCGAAGTAGGCAAGGTTGGTGTTGCTATTGACTCTATTGAAGACATGCAGACCTTGTTCAATGACATCAAACTGGAAGAAGTAAGTACCTCTATGACGATCAATGCTACTGGCTTTATATTACTTTCTTTATATGTGGCATTAGCAAAACAACAGGGAGCTGATCTTAAAAAAATATCCGGTACTATTCAAAATGATATTCTGAAGGAATATGCTGCCAGGGGAACATACATATACCCTCCCAAGCCTTCCATGCGCATTATTACAGATATATTTGAATGGTGTAGTAATGAAGTACCAAAATGGAACACAATTTCCATCTCTGGTTATCATATTCGTGAAGCAGGGAGCACAGCGGTTCAGGAAATAGCTTTTACATTAAGTAATGGGAAAGCCTATGTGGAAGCCGCATTAAAAAAAGGATTGGATATAAATGTCTTTGGCAAAAGGCTTTCGTTCTTTTTCAATTCACATAACAATTTATTTGAAGAAGTAGCCAAATTCAGAGCGGCCAGGAGAATGTGGGCACGGATCATGAAAGATTTGGGAGCCACTGATCCTAAAGCGATGATGCTGCGCTTTCATACACAGACTGGAGGAAGCACACTCACAGCACAGCAACCGTTAAATAATATTTCAAGAGTCACAATACAAACATTAGCAGCGGTGCTGGGCGGCACTCAATCATTGCATACGAATGGGTATGACGAAGCCCTGAGCCTGCCAACCGAGGAGGCGGCCAGAATTGCATTAAGAACCCAGCAGATAGTTGCGTTTGAAAGCGGCGCTCCTGATACCGTTGATCCTCTTGCAGGGTCATATTTTATTGAGTCGCTTACTAACGAAACAGAGGCCGCAGCATGGAAATTAATCGGGAAGATAGATGCCATGGGTGGCAGCGTACCGGCAATTGAACAAGGGTTTATTCAAAATGAAATAGCCAGAAGTGCGTATGAATACCAGAAAAATATTGAAACAGGTGAAAAGATAATTGTTGGTGTTAATAAATTCCATATTGACGAAGCCGGTAAGATTCCCATATTAAAAGTAGATGATAGTATCCGGACAGTGCAGGCTGGCAAACTGGAAAAACTCAGGAGCAATCGCAATCCGGCCAAATGTGATCAGTTATTACAATTGCTAAGTGATAAAGCCAGCAGCGGAGAGAATATTATGCCTGTTGTGGTCGAGGCGGTAGAAAACAAATGTACACTGGGAGAGATAGCCGATACTTTACGGGAAATTTTTGGAGAGTACAAATAGAATTATACTGTGCGTAACCAATTAATCAGGCTTTTATTCATTCTGCAGTTGGTTGGTCTTCTGTCTTTTTCTGCACAGGGGCAACCTGATATAGCAATTGATTGGAAAAACAAGACTGTCACTCTTAATAATGCCTCTATTACCAGGCAATCAACTCTTACAGATATCAGAAAAGCTATCGGGAGCGAAAACAGAGTTTTAGCAGAAGATAATAACCCTACAAGATTATACATTTATGACAGCCTGGGTATTGACTTTGTCATTGATACAGTAAAGAATATTCTTCAAAAACTTACAATTCGTTTATCAAAAGGCCGTAAAGATTTTGATTCAACTCCTGAAAATTTATTCACGGGAAAACTGGTTTCAAATAACAAATCAATTAATCCAGACGATAAAATAGAGGCTATACTGCTAAAAACAAACCTTCCTTTCAAAGAATGGGCTCCTGGCTTCTACTGGTACTCAGCTGACAATGAAGAATTCAGTGTTACTATCGCATATAGAGATAAAAAAAGGGATGTGATCAGCACAGTATACATTCTGTTTAGCGAAGAAAAAGAATAACCTGGTTGTTTTTTCAATTGGTGATTTCCCCTATCTTTTAGTTAATTTTATTAAAACCTTTTTTATGGGGCAAAAACTTTGTCAGATAATACTTTCTGTATTTCTTATAATTTCTTACCAGGCATCTGTAGCACAATCACCTTCATTTCTTACCGACAGCCTCGACAACTATATTGAAAGAGGAATGAAGCAATGGCAAATACCAGGACTGGCAATAGCTATTGTAAAAGACGGGAAAGTTATTCTTAGTAAGGGTTACGGAATAAAAGAGTTAGGAAAGGAAGATAAAGTAGATGAGAATACGCTTTTCATTATCGCTTCCAATTCAAAACTTTTTACAGGAACAGCGATCGCTGAATTAGATTATGAGAAAAAATTATCGCTGAACGATAAAGTCACCAAATATATACCCTGGTTTAGTTTGTATGACTCTACTTCCACCAAACTTGTTAATATAAGAGATGTCTTGTGCCACCGGCTTGGTACTAAAACATTCCAGGGCGATTTTACATTCTGGAATTCAAATCTTCCTAAAGATTCAATTATCTGGAAAATGCGCTACCTGAAGCCTACAGGTGAATTCAGACAGGATTATGGCTATTGTAATGCTGGCTTTCTTGTAGCCGGTGAAATTCTTGCCAAAGTATCGGGGTTAAGCTGGGAAGAATATGTTAAGCAACATATCCTGACTCCCCTGTCTATGAAAAATACCTATATGAATACAGCAGGCTTAGCCAGCAGGACTAATGTAGCTTATCCCCACAACAACCTGTACAGTTCAATAACCAAAATCCCATTTGACAATGTTGACAACCTGGGACCGGCTACCAGTATGGTCAGCAACGTAAAAGACCTCACTAAATGGCTGCTCTTACAATTAGATAGTGGCAGATATGAAGGCAAGCAGGTATTACCATGGGCAGTTTTACAAAAAACCAGGGATGTCAATATTATTACCGGCAGCCGTAAATCAACTGTTTACCCGATTCATTTCCGTGGCTATGGACTTGGGGTTAATACGGCAGATTATGCTGGCAGGCAGGTATATTGGCATACCGGTGGAGCTTTTGGCCACGTAACAAATGTTTGCTTTGTTCCGGAAGAAAAATTAGGCATTACCATACTTACCAATAACGACAACCAAAATTTTTTTGAAGCCCTTCGTTACCAGATACTCGATGCCTACTTAGGTGTTCCTTACTCTGACAGGAGTAAATTTCAATGGGGATTTTTTGAGCAGAATAAAAAAGAACTCGACAAAGAACTCGCCATACTGAAAAAAAGGGTTGAAAAGAAAACCATACCCGAAATAAAGCTGGAAGATTTTGCCGGCGAATATTTCAATACAGTATATGGGAAAATAACGATAAACAAAAGCGGCAATATGCTCATTTGCCGTTTTCAACACCATCCGGACCTGATCGGGTACATGGAGTATATGGATAATAATGAATTCCGTATAACGTATTCAAATATTGGCTATGGAATATATCCTGCAAAATTTTCGCTGGCAGATGGCAAACCAACTTCAGTAGAAATCAGGGCAAATGATTTTGTGGAAAGTGATGCATACATTTTCGTTAAGCCTATTAAAACCGTAACAGCCAACTAAATATTAACTGTTTCTTCATCAAAAAAAGGCGGGACAACTATTTATCCCGCCTTTTTAATAGGTCGTGATGAATTACATCCACTTGCTCAGGTATTCATTGAATTCATGCCTCAGGATATTCATCACCTTTTCAAATCCTTCATACTTTTCATGAAGCCCTGCATGCTCAGCTACCATGGTAGTCTCCATTCTTCCACCATGCTTTTGAGCATCACTTCCCAGTTTTTCAACGTAAAGGTTTACCTCATGTTTTAATTCATCAATATTATTTCGCTGAACAATAAACTGATTCTGGAAATGTTCAACCCCCTGCCGTGCTTCAAAGGATGTATTCTTCAAAGCCACTTCTGCCAGCCGGCTCTCCATTATATCCAGTTCATCCTTATAAAAACCAAACCCTTTTTGCCATATGGTATGGTCTGTTCCTATGCGGGTAATATTAGTATAGCTCATATTTTTTTCTTTTAACCAAAACTATTCTCCCTTTTAGTCAAATAAACTGACGGTAGTCATTAAACTGTATGATAGATTTCAGAAATTACGAAATCAGCATCTGGAAAAATATGTGCATAAAAAAAGCGTCCTGACAGACGCTTTCAAAAATTTTAATACTATTTATCTTATCCCTTCTTCACTTCTTTTGCCCAGGCATCCTTTAATCCAACAGTCTTATTGAACACCAACTGAGCTGAAGTAGAATCCTTATCCAGCACAAAATATCCTTTTCTTATAAACTGGTATCGATCACCTGCAACAGCATTCTTCATAGATGGTTCAGCATAAACACAGGGTAATACCTGTAATGAATCGGAATTAAGATATTCCTTGAAGTCCCCTTCCTCATCAGTTGGATCTTCCACTTTAAACAAGCGGTCATACAAACGTACCTCAGCAGTAATAGCATGTCGCACACTTACCCAATGCAATGTTCCTTTTACGTTGATACCACTTGTATCCGAACCGCTTTTACTTTCTGGTATATAAGTACATCTTACTTCAGTAACATGTCCTGCCTCATCTTTTACCACCTCTTCGCACTTTATGATATAAGCACTTTTTAATCGTACCATCTGTCCGGGAGCCAGGCGAAAATATTTTTTAGGCGGTATCTCCATAAAATCTTCCCGCTCTATATACAGCTCGGCGCTAAATGGAATTTCCCTGGTACCACCCTGCTCATCTTCCGGGTTGTTTTCGCTGTGTAAGATTTCTTCCTGGCCGGTGTAATTAGTGATTACCACTTTCAATGGATCAAATACCACCATCCGGCGTAATGAGATCTTATTAAGATGTTCCCTTACACAAAACTCCAGCAGCCCAACATCCACCATATTCTCTCTTTTGGCCACCCCAATCCTGTCGCAAAAATCACGGATACTTTCCGGTGTGTAACCACGACGACGCAGCCCGCTGATAGTCGGCATTCTCGGATCATCCCAGCCATCTACATGCTTTTCATTAACCAGTTGCAGTAATTTTCTTTTACTGGTAACTGTATAATTAATATTTCTCCTGGCAAACTCGTACTGGTGTGAAGGGTATATTTCCAGTTTTTCAATCAACCAGTCATATAATTCACGGTGCGGTACAAATTCAAGTGTACAGATTGAATGAGTTACTTGTTCAATAGAATCACTCTGGCCATGTGCAAAATCATACATCGGGTAAATACACCATTTGTCGCCAGTCTGGTGGTGATGGGCATGCTTGATACGATAAAGGATCGGATCCCGCATCAACATATTGATATGTGCCATATCGATCTTTGCCCTCAGCGTTCTGCTTCCGTCAGGAAACTCACCATTCTTCATTCGTTCAAATAAACTGAGGTTTTCATCGACGGGTCTTCCCCGGTACGGACTGTTCTTACCCGGCTCGGTTGGTGTGCCTTTCATTGCGGCTATTTCTTCACTACTACTGTCGTCCACATAGGCCAATCCCTTTTTAATAAGCTTAATAGCATACTCATATAAAGTATCGAAATAATCAGAAGCATAATGCTCATTCTTCCATTCAAATCCCAACCAATGGATATCTTCCTTAATGCTATCCACATACTCTGTATCTTCTGTTTCCGGATTAGTATCATCAAACCTCAGGTTAGTATAACCCGGATATTTCTGGGTAAGCCCGAAATTCAAACAAATACTTGATGCATGTCCTATATGCAAATAACCATTAGGCTCCGGCGGAAAACGGGTAACAATGCTTTTATATTTCCCGTTTTTCAGGTCCTCCTCTATTATCTCTTCCAGGAAATTAAGGCTTCGTTCTTCTTTTTTTACTTCTTCCATCATAAGTCGCAAAGTTAAGGAAATGAACCGTTTAAGCAGAAGGCGGCCGTATTAAACGCACCGCCTTCCCAAAACAGGCTATTTAGTCAGTTACTTATCTTCAGTTGAGTCTTTGTCACTTGATTTAACTCTCTCATTACCGGGAATTTTTGCCAGGGCTTCTGCCAGCTTTGCCCTTTCTTTTGATACCCTTCTGCCTCTGAAAAAGAGATACAGGTTAAAAAAAAGCATAATTCCCAGGTATATACTAAACCCGCCAATCTTTGCACTCAATATTTCGAGCAATGTCCGCTCATCTGTTATGGCAGAAGCAATCTCCATGATCCAGAGTGCAAAACCAAGATTAAGCAGGTAAAACCCAGTTTCGAAGAGTTTGTTTGTAGAAAGGGCGATATCGGTTTTGCCATGAAAGATATCCAGCATAAAGGCTTTGCTGTTCTTGAACAGAATATGTGCTACATACCAGGTAAGTAAAATTACAACAGGTAAATAGATCAGGTAAGCCGTAAAATTGTAGGTCGTGTTCATATACTTTATTTTTTATGTTGATGAAAATGATGTTTCTTTTTACTGAACAGGTAAATAACAGTCATATTAAAGAAATGGATCACAGCAAGAGTAAGCATGATTTTACCCGTCATAACCAACACACTGCTTATTAATTCCCCCGGGTTATTCACCGTTTGCCATGACCGTATCATCAAAGCAGCATAACCAAGATTCAGTAAATAATAACTGGTTAATAAAATTCTGTTGATAAAATCAGTCAACGCTTCATCACTATGTAAAAGACGGAGAATATACACCCTGCCATTCCGGTAAAAGATAAGCCCCACATGAACGGTAATGAAGTAAGTGATAACCAGGTAGAGAATGTAAGCGAGGGTGTTCATACAGGAGGTTTTGTGGTACTTAATCGCTTTCAGAAACCAAAGTTAATAATGTTTTTCATATTTTCAATATTTTCTGAAAATAAATTAACATACCCGTTTAGAGATTCTTTACTGGCAGCCCGCCTATTTTTATCTCGCAACTAAAACTTAACTTTCCGTAAAACCTGCAACGAGTATGGCTGTCACCAGCAATGACCTTTTCTATTCCCGGCTTCCTGTAAATGAAATCCCCCTGGGCGATCTGCTGATGGAGAATCACCTTTTCTTTAAAGTACCTGATAACTGGCATGTATTGATCACTGATGTAAAAAACAGTACCCAGGCAGCACTGGATGGTCAGCATCAGACGGTAAACCTGGTAGCCACCGGGAGTATAGTTGCTGCTCTGAATATTGCTTTTAAGGACAATATATCAGTCCCTTTTTTCTTTGGAGGCGATGGAGCCACTTTTATTATACCGCCTTCTTTATTGGCACCAACACTTACCGCACTTCAACAACATAGAGAGAATACCCTAAACAATTTTAAGCTTGATCTTCGGGTAGGGCATGTTCCTGTAACTGAAGTCTATGAACAGGGGCATGAGCTCAGGCTAAGTAAACTAAAGACTTCTGACCTTTTCAATATCCCGGTTTTACTCGGTAATGGATTAATCTTTGCTGAAAGAAAAATAAAAGCGGCAGACCAGCCCTCGCCTCCCCTGCTGAATAATACAGGAGAACTTGATATGAGCGGTATGCACTGCAGATGGGATAAGATTAAACCACCAGCTAATAATTTTGAAGTAGTCTGCCTGCAGGTTATTGCCAAAGATGGAATACAACAGGCTGATGCATTCAGGCAGGTGATAGAAAGCATTGATAAAATCTATGGTGCCCCGGAGGTTCGTAAGCCAATCAGTATTTCAAAACTCAGAATGATGGCGACATTTGAAAAAATAGGCAGAGAAATGAGAACAAGACTGGGTGGGTTTAATGCTATGTATTTGCTTCGCACATGGATCACTACATCAATAGGCAAGATATACTTTAAAACAAAAAAAGGTAAAGAATACCTGTACAAGCTTGTCGACATGTCTGATACCCTCGTAATTGATGGAAAAATAAATACTGTGATCACAGGATCGCCAGAACAAAGAGAGCAATTGAAAGCAGTATTGGATGACCTTGAAAAGCGGGACAAAATTCTTTACGGACTACATGTAAGCAGTGAATCCGTTATGTCCTGTTATGTCCGGAATATGGATGACCAGCATGTTCATTTTGTTGATGGGGCTGACGGTGGCTATACTAACGCAGCCGGAGTACTAAAAAAGAAGATTCACTCCTTACAGACCAATTAATAACCGGCAGCATATTAAAATCAGTAGCCAGAATGAGGGTTATCATAGTTACTTGCCGGTAATATCAGCAAATTGCTTTAAGCAATTAAATTTCTGATGAAAAAGATTCTTGTTCCAACCGATTTTTCCCCGAATGCTGAAAGAGCGATTGACTATGCTGTACAGATCGCCAAACTAAACCAGGCAACGATCTATCTCATTCATGCATGTGATCATCTGGACACCCTGTACATGGAAGGTGCTATTCCCAAAGCTGAATATAATAAAACGATCGCCGACGAAGCATTTAATAATCTTGAAGTTCTTAGAAGAAGCATAGAAGAAACCGAGCAGGTATTAGTAAACATACAGCTATACAGCGGGCCGATTAATGATACAATACTTGTTGCCGCTGAAGAACACCAGGCTGATCTTGTAATAATGGGCACTCTGGGTGTATCAGGGCTAAAGGAAAAGATATTTGGAAGCAAGACGGCTTCAATCATAAGCAACAGCAAAATCCCTGTCCTGGCGATACCACTGGAATATGACTGGAGTCCCCCTGCAAAATTCCTCCTTGCCATCAATCATTTTGATGAAGATATTGCCACATTAAAACCTTTATTTGACCTGGCCAGGGTATTTAATACCGAAGTACAGGTAACAATATTTACTGATGAAGATGTAGCCGGGGCATCCGATTTTTTGAAGGATGCAAAAGAAATTGAATTCATGGAAGAAAAATTAAAAAGGGAATATGAGGGTATCCCTATTACTGCAAAACACCTTTCCGGCCGCTATTTTGAAGAAAGCATTACAGCATACATAGATAAAAATAATATTGACCTGCTGGCTATGGCAACTCACAAGAGAAGCCTTATTGGCAGTATTTTTAACAGAAGTATTACCCGGAGGATGAGTTATCATGCAAAGGTTCCTGTACTCGCTATACCGGTTCAATAAAATTTATTTTGTAATAAATTACTAATACAAAATGAAAACAATACTTATACCTTTCGATTTTTCAGAAAATGCCAGAAAAGCACTGGAATATGCCATGCAACTTGCTAAAGTTGTTGAATCAAATTTATACCTATACCATGTACTGCATGAGTCTCCATACAAACTGGCAACTGCCACCAATGAACAGGAAATGGAAAAGCTCATAAAGAAAGATGAAGACGAAAAAACAAGGGCATTAAAAGAGGAAATATACAAAGCACTTTTAAACCTTAAAATCTCATTCCCTTCCGAAAAGATAAAAGCCAAAGCGGAATATAATCCGTTGATAGTCGAAAAAATAATTTCAGTGGCCAAAGAACTCGATGCAGACCTTATCGTTATGGGAACTCATGGTGCTTCAGGAATCAAAAAATTCTTTTTTGGTTCTAATACATCAAATATGATCGCCAGATCCGATATCCCCGTTTTAGCAATACCCCAGCATTTCGGGTATAATACTGTAAGAACTATTCTTTACGCTTCCGACCTGGAAAACCCGGAAGCAGAATTAAACAGGCTTATTCCATTTGCCAGGAGTGTACATGCCGGAATAGATTTATTGCATTTTGATTATGGTCCTGATGAAATTAAAAAAACTGATGAAGAAGTGGCGCAAATAATTAAAAAGACAGGTTACCTTGATATCAGGCTGGTAAAACAAACCGCAGATGTGGAAGTGCCATTACTGAAGCAGATACGGCATTTCATGGAGAGTAATAATCCGCAGTGGCTTGTAATGTTCACACGAGAAAGAAGTATGTGGGACAAACTATTTATTGGCAGCAAAACAGAGGATATGGCCAATACTTTGAAGCTGCCGCTATTAAGTTTTAAAAAACCTGATTAGGCAACTGATCAGTTTGCTATTGCCGGCAAAGTCTTTCAATAAGCAGCTTGTGTTGCGGATACTGCTTTACTAAACCGGCAGATTGAGCCAATTCAAAATCTTCAAAGTCAAAACCCGGGGCAACAGTACATCCTACAAATGAAAAAAAAGTTTGAGGCGCAGGTTCACTTGCAAACCAATAACCTGCCGGAACAACATACTGGAATATCTCTCCTTTTTCAATTTTGTTTCCAAGTTTTACCGTCACCAGTTCCCCGGCAGGATCGATAACATGGATCAATAATGTTTCGCCGGCATAAAAATGCCAACACTCATCGCTCATAATACGGTGAAAAGCAGAAAAATTTCCTTTCTCCAGTAGAAAATAAATAGCAGTAGAAAAAGGTCGATTGCCCGTAAACCCTGCGCCAAGACATTCGAGTGAAATATTGCCTTCAGACTGATAAGTCCTTGCATAATACCCGCCTTCCGGATGAGGTGCCATCTTAAATTTTTCGATAAGACCTTCGACAGTTGGCATAACCCAAATTTGTTTAAAAGCCCTTTTTCACCTGTTGTTCACCTCCCACTCCTATTACCGAACTGCCATATACCTTTATGGTTGATTTTATAAAATCTTTCTCCTCGGCTTTAAAAATATTCTCGACGTACTGCTGTGGGTTACGATCAATATACGGGAACCAGGTACTATGTATCTGGATCATTATTTTATGCCCTTTTTTAAAAGTATGAAGCACATCCTGCAAGGGAACATTCACATCAGTTACCTGGCCGGGGATAAAAGGCTCCGGCTTTTCAAAGCTATTTCGGAATCTTCCCCTGAACGTTTCACTGCGAACTAATTGCTGATAACCTCCCATTACTATATTCTTGGGATTATGATCATAGTTTGGGTGATCAGCCGGATAAACGTCGATCAGTTTCACAATAAAATCTGCATCAGTACCTGACATGGCGACTTTTAACCTGGCGAGAATTTCTCCGGCCACTGTCACTTCATCGTCCAGTACTTCAGTTTCAAAAGTCAATACATCCGGCCTCTTTGAAGCATCCCGTTGGTCATCGCTCATAAAATTCCTTGGTGTAAATGTTAATCCTTCTGTCTGTGAAGTATAAGGAACAGGTTTCGCCGGGTCGCTTATGTATTCAAAGCTCATTTTTTCATCCAAAGGTTTATTTACAGATAGTTTTCCATTCTCGCCAAAGTATAATTTTAACGGTGGAATATCCTTAGGCGGCCACACATCAAATTTTTCCCATTGTTTCTTCCCGGTATTGAACATATATGCTTCAGGTAAGTTCAAATCCCCTTCATTTTTTAAGTGATATGCAAAGAAGGTCCTCTCTATCTCCTTTTGAAAAAAAGTTGAGATGCTGTCCCCAAAATAAATATGGTTATGTGTACTTTTTCCTTTTTCATTAGCCCAGTCCCCATGTCCCCAGGGGCCCATCACAATACTATTTCTGGCGCCGGGAGTAGTCTTTTCAATCGTTTTATAAATATTTAACGGACCATAGAGATCTTCTGCATCAAACCACCCACCAACGGTAAGTACGGCTGGCTTTATATTATTCAGATGTGGTAATAAATTTCTTTTTTGCCAGAAAGTATCATAATTAGGATGGTTGATGATCTGTTGCCAGAAGAAATTATCATGATGATACTTCTCCGTAATATTTTTAAGTGGCCCCTGTTTTAAATGAAAATCATACCCATCTTTTGGCGACTGTCCATAAAACCGCATAATCTCCGGTATAAACCAATCGTTCCTGGTTGTATCCTTTTTCTGGTAGCCAAATACGGCAAAGGCCGCCGTATAGCTTTGCAGGTATGCTCCCATATGATGAAAATCATCAAAGAAGAAGTCAGAGACCGGCGCCTGGGGTGAACAAGCTTTTAGCGCCGGGTGTGCATCAGGCAACGATGCTGCCGAATAAAATCCAGGGTAAGAAATGCCATATATTCCAACTTTTCCATTATTACCTTTCAGGTTCTTTACCATCCAATCTATTGTATCCCAGGTATCTGAGCTCTCATCAATATCTTTCTTGTTCTTAGTATCATTGCCGGGAATATTGGGTGTCATATTATTAAACAACCCATCACTCATATACCTGCCTCTCACATCCTGAAAAACGAGTATGTACCCATCCTGTACAAGGTATTTGGAAGGATGCCCATGTGTTTTATAATCACCATATCCTGAAGCATTATAACAGGTTCTGTTCATTAGTATCGGGTATGTTTTTGACTTATCCTTCGGCATATACACAACAGTGAAGAGTTTTGCCCCATCCCGCATAGGAATACGGTATTCAAACTTTTCATAATGCTCCCGCATATATAAAGAATCTTCGTTAATCTTCTGAGCACTGGTAAACCCCGGAACAAGGCTAAACAGTATAATACTTATTATAAGACGCATACTTATTTATTTAATATGGCTAATGATACAATCATCTAAACTAAGGAAAATAAAAAGAGAAATTCTGCCATTAATAAAAAAACCCGGAATAAATCCGGGGTTTAACACTAGTCTTTACAAATCTCATTTATACCCTGTCCATTCACGGTTGGTCATATCAAACAACCAGAACGTTCCATTAGTATACGAGAAATTAAAAGTAGCCTCAGCAATTGCATCAGCCGGTAATTTTAGGGTACGGGTCAAAAATCCATCTTTGATATTGTATAATTCAATTTGCATATCCATAAAATTCAAAAAACCTAATTCGGCACCAGGCATCCCGGTATATACTATGGTGGTCCTGTTATGATTTTCCGGTTCTTCTGTTTCATCCTCATCTTCGCTAACTCCGTCTGCTTTTGTTCTGCCCCAATGTATCATTACATTATTGCTTTCAATGGCGCTGTCACGCCTATAAGCATATACCATGCTTCCATATAAAAACAACACTTGTTTTTTTGCAGCATTATAAGCTCCCACACACTGCTCAGATGGCTGATTTAAGCCCTCAAATAAGGTTTTTACTTCTTCTACCATCCCATTTTTACCTAATTTGTAAGTAAACCATCCAAAAGATCCATAGGCATTGCCTTCAATAGTCTTTGTCAACGGGTTGTACCACAACCCTCTTACATCTTCCCCGGTACTGTGTTCATCATTTGAAATTCTTTTACCACTTGCATCAAACACTGACAATGGATAGCCGACATTTCCAGCCATTGCAGCATAATATTTCTTTTGAACAGGATGCCAAACTACTGAACCACCTCTTGTACCCGGCATATCATCATCAACCGTTCTGGCCATTTTCAGAGTGATTGTTTTCTTAAGTTCCCGGGGTTTACCGGCATTTTGGGCTACAGTTTGAAGTGATAGTATTGTCGTCACAGCAGCAAGGAAAAGTAGTTTCATTTGTTAGAATTTTATGTAAAGAAAGGAAGTTTAAGTATCAGAACAATCCCCTCCGGAGGGTATTTTACCCATAATCCGGTCTTTCAAAATAGCCTATTTTCGTTACTCAACCATTTTATTTAAAATGCCGAGAAGTAATTTTTTGATCCTGCTCCTGTTGTTACCAGTCGCAACAATCGCCCAAAACTGGAAAACCTTTTCTGATACAGGCATTGCCTTTACAGCGAAATACCCGGCCAACTGGGTCAGTAAGATAAAGGAGGAAAAAAGGGTCTTTTTCACCTCTCCTCCCGATAGTGATAACGACAATTTCCGGGAAAATATCAACGTCAGCATAAAAGCAAACCCGGCATATGGCACCGAAATAAAAATTAAAGACGCAGTTCCTTCTGTAACCGAATCCCTGGAAAAGAGTATCACTGATTTCAAGCTTGAGTCCGAAACCTATTTCAAATGGAATAATTCAGAAGCAGCAGAATTGGTATATACTGGTGTATATGACATAAATGGCCTCACCAATAGTATCCGTATCACACAATGGTTTTGTTTCTGGAAAGGTAAGTTATATACCGCCACCTTCACCGCACTCAAAGATGCTTCTACACATAATGAAAATGCAAAAAAAATACTGAACAGTATAGTATTTAAATAAATGTATATAAGATTTCAGCGACTCTTTTTATAATTGCAAATAGGTTTTATTTTTGCCCCAAAAAGAATAAGTGATGAAATCCCTGTTTAACCTGTTTATTCTTTCTGTTTTGTTTATTGTAGCTTGTAATAATGATGAATCTGAAAAGGAAGCTGCCCCTTCCGCAGCTCCTGCTATAGAAAAAAAGAATGTCGTTCAGGCTGCTGCTACACCTTCTTTAAATGGACTTTGGGAACTGACTGATATTGCAGGTATTAAAACCGGTTTAGCAAAGCTATACCCCCGTCAAAAACCGAACCTGAACTTTGATCTTCAATCCGGTGCTGTCAGAGGCAGTACCGCCTGTAACAGGTTCTTATGCCAGGTGAAAATAGAAGGTGAAAAAATGAATTTTGGCGATCCCGCAATGACTAAAGTAGCCTGCCCCGGTGACGGCGAAAAAGTGTTCCTGGAAGCTTTAAAGAAGATAAATTCTTTTTCCATTATCGATAGTAACTTTCTCCAGCTTCGTGCAGACAGTCTCGAGATGATGCGATTTTCAAGAAAACTGTAACCAATTTCATAAACTATTACCTTTATAAAAAGATACTCTATGTCCTTATTGAATCAGAACAACAAAAAAGGCAAAAAGAAAGAAGATAAAAAAAAGGGAGCCAACGCCTCAGGCTCAAAATTTATACAAAAACCCAAGTCTGGTTTTGTAAGTAAACAACAAAATACAGGTTCCCAGCGGGGTAGCTAATCCAAGATTAATAAATAATGACTAAGGAAGAGTTAATGAAAGAACTTTCCGGGGAGACTTATGCCATGCTAAAGCCATCCCCGGTTCATGGAATTGGCGTTTTTGCCATGCAGCATATTCCGAAAGGATGCCGCACTATATTTTCGAATAATATAGGGCAATGGGTAAGGCTGCCAATAACTGAAGTAGAACAATTACCATCTCACTCCAGAAACCTGGTAGAAACATATTGTCTTTATGATGATGAACATTATTATGTTCCCGATTATGGCTTCAAAGTGATGGATATGGTAAACTACCTTAATCATTCTTCAACCCCAAATATCATATCGGTCAATCATGGAGAATATTTTGAAGCTCTGACCGATATTCCTGAAGGAGCTGAATTACTGATCAACTATGGGGAAATTGTGAATACAAACGAATATGATTGATTTCGCTGCAGGTTCACTTTTAAAACTATTTTTAATTTTTTACATACAATTTGTACCGCAGGACCATGTCATTATTGTAGAGGAGGTACAACCATTTAACATCAGCTGAAGCTATTGGATATATGTATTTGTATTTACCTGGTTTGACCGGAGCCTGTTCCATTGCAACTGGTTTAAGAAATACCCATGAGTCTGAATGCTGAAATATTGCAGAATCAACAGACATATCAGGAGATATCTGCTGGTCCCGTTCTGCATCATCTGTAGCCAGCTCCAGTTGAATCGTATCACCTACCCTTGCCTCAATAACCCCTGTAGCAGGACTGAAAGAAGTAATCCTGTATTTGATAAATGATTTTTGCTTAAACGGTGACCCCATAAATTCTTCGGGTACCTGTGCATCAGAAAGTAACGTCCACCTAAGATCATCCGGGTAGTGATCCCTGATAAATTTTTCAGGTGGGGTTAGAAAATACTGTGCATCATAATCCCGTACAAATTCATTACCTCCTCTTGCTATATAACCACTAGCCCAGGTAACATCCAGCAACCGCCAGTCTCCTTCCAGGTAAACGGCATTCCAGGTATGATTTACGCCAAATTTTGGCATCGGCTTATTGGTATTACTTCTTGCATATCCAATAATGATCGCACTTCGTATACCTGAAAAATCACATAAGGTGGTAAAAAGACGGGCATAGCCATCACAAACAGCTTCTTTCTTTTTCAAGACTGATTCTGCCACTCTCTCATTAAGTGGTTTCAGAGGAGCATCATTATCATCATCTACGGTGGAAAATCGTTGCGAAGCAGATCCGATAATAATATTCTTACTCCTTGATCGGACCCGGTAAGAAATATTATCTGTGATCCACCTGAATATCCTGGTCACTTTTTCCCGGTCAGTCACACAACCTGCTGTAATTTTTTTTGCCAATATTTCAGGGTCCTCATCGCCAGGTCCAGGCTGCTGGGCGATAATAACTGGAGTACAAAAGAGGAATAATATGAGTGGTAGTATTTTCATCCCTCATAAATTTAATAAATTCCAGGAACAAGGGTTTACCGTTTTAAAAAACGATTCCGGAGCAGTTTTTCCATCACTTCATCCTTCTGATTGCGGCTGATAGGTATATGATGCTGACCAATCTTTATCTCGTTTCCCTCTATACTATCAACCTTTGACGCGGAAATAATGTATGATTTGTGTACTTTAATAAATTTATCACCAGGCAAATAATCTTCCACAGATTTAAAAGTAAGATAGGTCATGTATTTTTTCCCGGTTGTATGAATGGTAACATAATTCTGCAAAGCCTCTACAAATAAGACCTCATCAAATAATATCCTGACCAGTTTATTATCTGCTTTTATAAAAAAATATTCTGATGCAGCCGCATCTGCCACATTCTTGTCCCGTACTTCATAGTATTCTTTCGCTTTTAAAACTGCTTTCAGAAAGCGATCAAAAGAGACAGGCTTTACCAGGTAGTCTAACGCATTTACTTCAAACCCTTCCAGGGCATACTGCGGATAAGCCGTAGTGAATATCACGGGTGGCGGATGCTGCAGTGATCTGAAAAAATCAAGGCCTGTGATTTTGGGCATTTGAATATCAAGAAAGAGTAACTGTGTTTGTCCGTTGCTGATAAATTCAGTTGCTTGCAATGGATTATCAAACTCCGCTGCCAGGTCAAGAAAATCGACATCGGCAATGTATTCTTTAAGGCCCTTTCTGGCCAGTGGTTCGTCATCAATAACAATGCAATTAATTATCATGATAATCGGATATTTAAGTGTACTGTAAAAAGATCATCCTGGTTGCTGATCACCAGGTCATGCTTACCGGGATATAGCAATTCAAGTCTCCGTCTGACGTTGCTGAGCCCAATACCTCCCGGCCGGTCAATTGATGGTTGCTTTTCCTTTGAATTTTCAACTGAAAATATCAATGTACTGTTTTCGTATTGCATATCCACTCTCACAAAATTAGTTTTATCACTATGATGAGAAATATGCTTGAATGCATTCTCAACAAAAGATACTAATAGTAATGGCTCAATATTAAATCCTCTGACTGAAGGAGCGCAACTGAAGCTAACAGCATACTTCTCATCCTTTCGTAACTGCTGCAAGTCCATATAATCTTTAAGGTATTGAATTTCTTTCTCAACAGGTATTTTATCCCCGTTAGCCTCGTACAACTGGTAACGCAGCATTTCAGAAAACTTATGCAGTGTTTCCCTGGCGGCTGTATTACTCTTATCAATCAGGAAATAAACGGAGTTCAACGAGTTGAATAAAAAATGAGGATTGATCTGGGATTTTAAAAAGCTTAGTTCGGCTTCTGCCTTTTCCCTTGCTGTTTCTGCCATCCGCTGCTGCAATTTCCCATAATCAAACATTAACTTGATAGCGGCTCCGGCTATAACTAAAAATAAATGAGGAATAACATTATCATACACCCTTGCTTTAATATCCTGGCTCCAGTTATACAATGGCGAACTATTAAGCACCCTTCCAATAATATTCATTTTTATAATGCTGCTTACTATCACCAGTGTAAGCAGGCAGATTGCAAAAAGAAAATACCTTTTCCTGTAAAGTAGCCTGGGTATTAACAGGTAATTGGTAACAGAGATCATGATGATAAGATCAACTACCTTAATCAGTGTTACAATAAAAGCTTTCTGCTCGCTGGAATAATCATCTACCCTGAAAAAAAACCAGATTCCAAACACCAGTAACCAGAAAATCACATGATGCAGTTTGTACTTTATAAAGAAAGGGGCGTTGTGCATAGTTCAAAATAAAAGTACAAATTCCAGCCGGTAGTGGAGATTACATTAAAGGATGAATTTACTTGACCAATTACATCGCTGCATTTCATCAGGTTTTTTCTTCCGCTGGTGTAGTTATCTCCCGGAAAAGGAGAAACCGGACGAAATTGAGCTGACAAAACAAATTATATGAAAACATATTTGCTGATAGTGATTGCTTTTTGCAATTCATTGAATGCCTGCAGTCAAAATAAATCCGGGTCAGCCGCAGAAAGTAAAACAAAAGTGGGTGGAAACTGTGAAGGTTGTGAAGCTATTTACGAAAGCCCGGTACCTTTTGAAAAGTTAAACTGGATAGATACATTACCAGATTTCAATGATCCGGGATCAAAACTGGAGATCAGCGGTATTGTATATAAAAAAGATGGAAAGACCCCCGCTGCAGGTGTCGTCATTTATATTTATCATACGGATCAAAAGGGAGTGTACCCGGTAAAAGGGGATGAAAAAGGATGGGACAAACGACACGGCTACATCAGAGGGTGGGTAAAAACAAATGACAAAGGACAATACAGGTTCTATACTTTGGTGCCAGCTTCTTATCCCAATAGTAATAATCCAAAACATATTCACCCTGTTATAAAAGAGTCAGACAAGAATGAATACTGGATAGATGAATTTTTGTTCGCTGATGATCCGTTACTACCAATAAAGGAAAGAAATAAAATTACATTCAGGGGTGGTAGCGGTATACTCGTTACAGTTAACAATAATGGTCTGCTTAGAGCGCAAAGAAATATAATACTCGGGGAAAATATACCTGGCTACCCCAAACAATAAACTTATTTAATAAACAGAATTGCTTTGACCCTGTAGTGTGTTATAATTCTTTCTACCTGGTTAATGATCATTCCGTTGACGGTAAGTCTCCACAGATTCTTTTCTTTGTCAAATATAGATTCAATCGTACCCTTTAAGACAGGTACAAAGGAGGTTTGCTCACCGGATTTAAAGGTGTATGCAGCTTCCACCTCTCCCCTGCTTTTAGAACCTTGTTTGATTTTGTAGGTAGTATTTTTCAATCTTTTTTCATGAAAGTAGAGTGTAAAAAACTGGTCTCTTTGTTCCACCTTAATGGTAAGTTTCCCTTTCATCCGGTACACCTTCAGTACTACTGGCCTTCCTTCAATAAAAAAATTGTTTGAGCTGGCGGTATCTGTAATATAAACAGGGCAACGGCTAAGGGTAGTATCTCTTTCTTCCTGTGCTAATACAGGTAAAGAAATGAACATAACGGTTACGATAAAGAGATAACGCATTTTGAGGTGATTGAAACTAAAAAATACGAATAATTACGAACATAACGGCAACAAGATTGGCTCAGCCTTTCTTTTCTCTTTCTCCAAAGAGCAAGCTGCCGATTCTCACCATCGTAGTTCCTTCATCCAAAGCAATTTTATAATCGCTGCTCATACCCATTGAGAGAATTTCCATTGGATGCTGACTAACTGGTAACCGGGTCCTGGTATCTTCAAATATCTTTTTCAGCTGCTTAAACTCTGTTCTCACGACATTCATATCAGTTGTAAAGCTTGCCATACCCATCAATCCGCAAATGCGTACATGAGTCATGTTCAAACTATTTACCTGGTCCATTGCAAGAATAAGCTCTTCTTCATTGAAGCCGAACTTTGATTCTTCTTGTGCAATATGTACCTGTAGAAGGCAATCAATCCTTCTTCCAGCTTTTTCGCCCTGCTTGCTGATCTCTTTCAATAACTTAAAACTGTCAACCCCGTGTATCAAATGAACAAACGGAGCGATATATTTTACTTTATTACTTTGTAAATGACCAATAAAATGCCAGCGGATATCTGCAGGAAGAATGACGGATTTATCTACTAACTCCTGAACGTAGTTTTCTCCGAAATCACGATGGCCAAGATTGTATAGTTCAAAAATATCCTCAACCGGTTTTGTTTTGGATACGGCAACAAGTATGGCTTGCTTATCAGCTAACTCATTAATAATACTTTTATACTTCGCTGTATTGACCGGCATCTTGTAAAATTAAAATGTGCAAACGATTTTCTTTCATTTGCACATCAGATAAAGAAATTATCCAGTTTATTTTAAGATAGATCTGCTGATAACGATCCGCTGCACCTCACTGGTACCTTCGTATATCTGGGTGATCTTGGCATCCCGCATCAGCCTTTCTACATGATACTCTTTTACAAAACCATAGCCGCCATGTATCTGTACTGCCTCTGTAGTGGTCCACATGGCTGTTTCAGAAGCATATACTTTGGCCATCGAAGAGCTGAGTGTATAATCAATATCATTGTCTTTTTCCCAGGCAGCTTTCAGGCAAAGTAACCTGGCAGCTTCTATCCGGGTAGCCATATCAGCCAGCTTGAAAGCGATGATCTGGTGGTTCATAATTTCAGTACCAAAGGCTTTCCTGGTTTTCGAATATGCTTTTGCCAACTCATATGCTCCGCTGGCAATACCCAGTGCCTGGGAAGCTATCCCAATTCTGCCACCAGCTAATGTTTTCATAGCGAACTTAAATCCAAATCCATCCTCCCCGATCCTGTTTTCTTTGGGCACTTTTACATCATTGAACATTACTGTATGCGTATCACTTCCACGAATGCCCAATTTGTTTTCTTTTGCAGCCACTACTACTCCGGGCCAGTTCTTTTCTACGATCAGGCAATTGATTCCCTTCGAACCCTTTGTCGGATCTGTCTGAGCTATTACTAGGTAAACAGAAGCCGTTCCTCCATTAGTTATCCAGTTTTTGGTTCCGTTCAGCAAATAATGATCTCCCTTATCTTCTGCTGTCGTTCTTTGTGAAGTAGCATCACTGCCAGCTTCGGGTTCGCTGAGCATAAATGCTCCGATATACAATTCACCATCTTTTTGCCCCTGCGCTAACCGTGACAAATATTTCTGCTTTTGTTCTTCGTTGCCGTATTCCTGCAAGCCATAACATACCAGGCTGTTGTTAACACTCATACATACACTCACACTGGCATCTACTTTACTTATTTCTTCCATAGCCAGTACATAACTCACCGTATCCATCCCGGCACCACCATATTCTGGTTTCACCATCATACCCATAAAACCCAGTTCTGCCAGTTTAGTGATTTGTTCACGGGGAAACTGCTGCTTTTCATCCCGTTCTATTACTCCCGGCAGACATTCATTTTGTGCAAAATCCCGGGCTGCTTTTTGAATCATCAGTTGCTCTTCATTCAGTTGAAATAACATATAGTAAAAATTTACAAACCCAAACAAGTGTTAGCCGTGCAAATATAAGGTCAAATCAGGCTGCCCGCTTATTTGTATTTAAGATGATAATTGTCAGCTAGTACCCGATTTTTCTCATCGCATCCCTAACGGAATTTTGGCCTACCTTTGTACTGCAAAAAAAATTCATGAAGAAAATACATATTATCCTGCTTGTTTTAATTGCCGGTTCTATAGGCGTCTTACTTACTTTCCTAAAAACAGCCAGCACTTATGATACGATTGATACAGCTATTGCCAAACCCGGTAAATTCGTTCACCTGATGGCTAAATTGGACAAATCCCAACCTATTGAGTACGATGCCGTTAACAACCCGAATTATTTAAGCTTCACTGCTATTGATACCCTTGGAAAATCTGTGAAAGTGGTTTATCATAATGCCAAGCCGGATAACCTTGAAATCAGCGAAAAACTAGTATTAAAAGGAAAGTATAATAACGGGCAATTTGAATGCAAAGACATACAAACCAAATGCCCATCCAAATACAAAGAAGAACAGGCAAAAGGTGGTACACACCCCGGGAATGTTCCTGCAAAGAAATAATGACCCTTCGCAAACTATCGCTGCAGCAATTTTTATCGGTAAATAATTCTAAACTACAGTATGGACTATATCGGAGAAAATTTATTACCCGGACAATTAGGACATTTTTTTATTGTGCTTTCCCTGGTAGCTTCTCTTCTTGCCACAGTTACTTATCTTCTTGCCGCTCAATCAAAGAACGAAACAGATTCGATTGCATGGAAAAAATTGGCCCGTTATGCCTTCATTGTTGAAGTGATCTCCGTTTTCTCCATTTTCGGTATTTTATTCTATATCATTCATAACCATCTTTTCGAGTACCATTATGCATGGAAACATAGCAGCCGGTCATTAGAATTCAAATACCTGCTGGCCTGTTTCTGGGAAGGCCAGGAAGGAAGCTTTCTTCTTTGGAGTGCCTGTCATAGTATTCTGGGTGTTATTCTTATCAAACGCAGCGGCAAATGGGAGGCTCCGGTGATGACGATTGTAAGTTTTGCACAATTTGCATTGGCAACAATGGTTGCCGGTATCTACATTTTCGGGTGGAAAATGGGCTCTAACCCGTTTATTCTTTTAAGAGATTCTGGTGTCTTTGATAATGCCCCCGGCCTGCATATCAACTTTGATGTGAATCAACCTTTGCGTCCTGATTATATGCAATCAGTTAAAGATGGAAATGACCTGAATCCTTTATTGCAAAATTACTGGATGGTGATCCACCCACCGGTTTTGTTCATGGGATTTGCTTCTACTATCGTTCCCTTTGCCTTTGCCATGGCAGGCTTATGGAAAAAACAATTTGGTGAATGGACCAAGCCTGCTTTACCGTGGGCATTGTTTTCTGCAGCTGTATTAGGAGTAGGTATTATGATGGGCGGCATGTGGGCCTATGAGTCACTTACATTTGGCGGCTACTGGGCATGGGATCCCGTAGAGAACGCCTCATTGGTGCCATGGATGATATTGGTGTCCGGTATCCACACATTACTTATTTACAGGCATAGCGGTCATTCCCTGAGAGCTACCTACTTATTCTTCATCCTTGCTTTTGGTTTCATTCTTTATTCTACGTTCCTTACCCGTAGCGGAATACTGGGAGAATCATCAGTACATGCTTTTACCGACCTAGGGATGAACTTTCAGTTGCTTACATTCCTGCTGATCTTTGTATTGCCATCGTTAGCATTCTTTTTTTACAGGTACAACCAGATTCCTTCAGTTCAAAAAGAGGAAAATACTTCTTCCCGGGAATTCTGGATGTTTATCGGGGCATTGGTTTTCTTTCTTTCGGCCATTGTAATCATTGGAAAAACATCTTTACCGGTTTTCAATAAAATATTCGGAACTAAAATTGCCCCTCCGGAGGATGCGGAATTCGCTTATAATAGTATCCAGGTTTATGTTGCCATAATAGTTGCGGCATTAACTGCGATCTCTCAATATTTAAAATACAAGGACACTCCGGGACAATACTTCTGGAAAAAGATATTAATACCAACTATTATTACAGCTGTTCTTTCCTTGTTGTTCTTCCTTTTCGATGAGATCAATTACAATAAAAAAGGCCCCATCTTCCAGGGATCTATCTGGCTGGCAGTGGTTTGTAGCATTTATACCATAGTAGCGAATGCCGGTTATATCTGGCTTGGCTTAAAAGGCAGCCTGAAACTTTCGGGAGGTTCAATTGCTCATGTGGGATTTGGTATGGTACTGCTGGGCATCCTGATCTCTTCATCCAATAAAGAAGTATTATCTAACAATATTGGCGGCATTCCGGCACCACTGGCTGAAGGAGAGGATCCCAGGGAAAACCTGACCCTGGTTAAAGACATGACAGCAAATATGGGCCGCTACTCGTTGACCTATGAAGGAGATTCAGCACACCCTAAAAAGCAGTTATGGTTCTATAAGGTCCGGTTCAGGAGTAATGATGGAAAAGAAGAATTTGTACTGATGCCAAATGCTTTTGTCAATTATAAAGGCAATGAAGGCCTGATGGCAAACCCTGATGCCAAACATTACTGGGATCATGATGTATTTACCTATATCACTTCTATTCCTAATCCTGAAAATGCAAAGGATACCACTTCATTTAAACCATATACCCGCAAACAGGGAGATTCCCTCTTTTATAGCAAAGGATTTATCATTGTACAGGATATAAAACAAAAGGACAGCGTTCCACAGGAACTGTTTGGAGCCCAGGGAATGTTGTATGAAGTACCACTGAAAATCTATTCTAAAAGCGGCTCCGTATTTTCAGTTACTTCCCGGCTGGCTAATGCTAAAGGAGAATGGTTTGCTATACCGGATACCATCACCTCTGAAAGTCTTATTCTTCAGCTGCAAAAAGTAAATCCGGACAAAAGTATAGAGCTTGGTGTTAAGGAATCAAATGCAATAATGAAATATGTAACGCTAAAAGCCTACCGTTTCCCCCTCATCAAACTACTTTGGTATGGTGTATGGATAACAGCGATAGGCATCATAATCAGCATGGTCAGGCGCATCCGGTTAAACCGGACTGGCAGGACCGTGTCCTAATTTTGGCATTTTTGAAACAGCATCCTTCGTAGTTTTACTGTCAGTATAAGAAATTCGAATACTGTTTTCTAATTTTATCCTCTGTGGATTACGCTAAAAAAAATATACCACTCCTTTTCCTGCTACTTGTCTTGGCAACAATGACAAGCAGCCGGGCCTTTAGCCAAAATCCATCTCCTGCATCCGAACCTATAGTTGACTCAACCGAATGGGCCCTCCAATACATGAAAGAACAACGCAAAAAATGGGGACCGAACGATACGATTATTCTTCCCGCCATCTGGTATCACCATGAAATAGTTAACTATAAGGAAATGGAAATGGCATGGGTTTCTAACCTGTCTCCGGAAAAACTGAAAAAATATATTGAAGAATGGACCAGGCTTAGAAATGCTGTTTATGTTACTTATCCGTATGCCCGGATCGCCGGTTCCACTATCAACGATATCAATTCGAATCTGGCCAGTGTAAGTTCGAAAAAAGAACGAAAGGCGTATATCAAATCAAGAGAAAAAGAACTGAAAAAGCAATTCAGCGATCCTCTTTCCAACCTGTCTGTATACCAGGGAAAAATTCTGATGAAACTGATCAATCGTCAAACAGGAAATAACTGTTATGAAATTATCAAAGAATATAAAGGCGGATTCAATGCAAGGTTTTACCAAACGGTTGCCTTTTTTGTAGGTGGCAACCTGAAACAGGATTGGGACCTTGTAAAGAATAAACTGGATAAGGATATTGAGAATATTGTAAAAGAAATAGACGGCTCCTGGTACAACAATCCTTACAGGAAGTAATTATTATGTAGTCAATTTCCTGGTACGTTCTGATCCTCCCTACTCTCACTGTAATAAAATACATTTGCAATTATTTTTAATATTTCACACTAATATGAAAGCAGATATTCTTGCCATAGGCGTTCATCCTGATGATGTGGAACTGGGATGCTCGGGCACATTGATCAACGAAACCAAAAAAGGGAAAAAAGTAGTAATCGTTGACCTGACACAAGGCGAACTCGGGACCAGAGGGACCATTGAGACCCGCTACCAGGAGGCTGCCAATGCAGCGATGATATTGGGTGTACATGCAAGAGAGAACCTGAAAATGAGAGATGGTTTTTTTAAGAATGATGAAGAACATCAATTAAAACTGATTGCAGCTATACGTAAGTACCAGCCTGATATAGTTATTGGAAATGTGTTACATGACAGGCATCCTGACCATGGAAGAGCCGGAAAACTCATTGCCGACAGCTGTTTCCTGGCAGGTCTTTCTAAGATAGAAACTAAAGATGAGAAACAGGAAAAGCAGGAAAGGTGGCGTCCCTCTTATGTATTACATTATATACAGGATTGGTACCATGAGCCTGATCTGCTGATCGATATCAGTGATGTATTTGATCAGCGTATGAGAGCCATTGAGGCATATTCCACACAATTTCATACGGGTGCAGACAGCAATGAGGGCCCTCAAACCTATATTTCCACACCCGATTTTCTTGAAAGTGTTATCGCAAGAGCAAGAATGTTTGGCAAACGTATCGGTGTAAAGTATGCTGAAGGTTTTATCAGCGAGAAAAAAATTGGCATCCGGAACCTTGATGCACTGATACAAAATGAAACCTGAATCAATGTTTGATTGAACTATCCCAATAAAACGTTAAACAAACAGTCGTTGATTCATATCAAACGATTGACTTATTTTTGATACAATGTGGCAGTTTAAGACTACCTTTGCCAATCAGTAATTACAGTATTAAAATGACATTCCCAAAATTCTCCGGAACAGCACAATCCTTTCATGCTGAATTAAAGAAAAGAATCAGCGATTATTTTAAAGATGCCGGTAAAGCTCCTACAGGGAACTTTCAATTGTATTTTAAAGCGATCTTCCTTGTTGTGGCTTACGTGGCAGTATATACTCACCTGATATTTTTTACACCTGCCACCTGGCTTGCTTTGACTGAATGTGTAGTATTAGGCGGATTAACTGCGGCTATTGGCTTTAATGTCATGCATGATGGCATGCACGGAAGTTTCAGCAAATACAAATGGGTAAACACCATGGCCGGCCTGTCTCTTAATTTTTTAGGTGCTAATAATTTCATGTGGAAGACCAAACATAATATCATTCACCACACCTATACAAATATTGAAGGGCTGGATGATGATATTGAGGCTAAACCACTACTCCGTCTTTGCGACACACAGAAATATTATAAAATACACCGTTTTCAACACTGGTACTTCTGGGCCGCCTATTCTTTACTTTATATCTGGTGGGTCTTTGTAACTGACTATAAGAAATATTTTTTGAAAAGAATCGGATCTGTCCCCTTAAAACCAATGTCTGCAGGTGACCATATTTCTTTCTGGGGTTTTAAACTATTACATGCATTTCTTTTTATCGCCTTGCCAATTTATGTAGTGGGCTTTACTCCCTGGCTGATTGGCTTTCTGATATTCGGTCTGTTTGCAGGGTTTGTATTGAGTATTGTATTCCAACTGGCACATACTGTGGAACATACACATTTCCCTCATGCAGATGTTGAAAGTAACAAAATGGAAGATGAGTGGGCAATCCACCAATTGAAGACAACAGCCAATTTTGCTACCCGGAATAAAGTAATATCCTGGTTAGTCGGAGGGCTGAATTTCCAGGTAGAACACCATTTATTCCCTAAAGTATCGCATGTTCACTATCCTGCAATCAGCAAGATCATCAAAAAAGCATGTGAAGATTTTGGAGTTACCTATATCGAGTATCCCAAAATGAGGTTGGCGCTGGCTTCCCATGTTTCTCATTTAAGAAACCTCAGCCGCAAATAACCGCATTAAAAAAACTAGAAAAGGGAGTTGCAGGCAGCTCCCTTTTGTTTGCCTTCAATTCTTTTTGCCACAAGACAAAACCCCTGTAACTTGCACCGTTTTTCAATTACAGATATATGGTTGACCTTTCCTCTTATGACCCTAACAGTGTAAGCAATCCCAATAATAATATTTTTGGATTACCCACTTCAGAAGATAATGCCAAACTGGTAATCATTCCTGTTCCATGGGAAGTAACTGTAAGTTACGGTGCAGGCACAGCAAGAGCACCCGAGTCAATTCTTAAGGCCAGTTACCAGGTAGACCTTTTTGATCCTGAAATGCCGGATGCCTGGAAGCAAGGATTTTTTATGCGGCATACAGACAGGAAAATCCTGATGAAGAGTGACTATCTGAGAAAAGAAGCTGAACTCTATATAGATTATATTTCAAAAGGAGAAGATGTTAATGCCAACCAGTTCATGTGCAAAACGCTGAGAGAAGTAAATGAAGGTGGTGTTTTCCTGACAGAGTGGATGCATGAACAAACAAAAGCATTACTGGAAAAAGACAAACTGGTGGCTGTATTAGGCGGCGATCATAGTGCGCCATTAGGTTACATGAAAGCCGTTGGTGAAAAATACGGAGACTTTGGAATTCTTCAGATCGATGCTCATTGTGATCTTCGGGATACTTACGAGGGCTTTAAACATTCTCATGCCAGCATCATGTTTAATGCATTGAAAGAAATAACACAGTTACAAAGACTGGTACAGGTGGGGATAAGAGATTATAGCCAGATAGAATGGGATTATATTAAAAACAGCAATTATAAGGTCATCGCTTATTTTGACAGGGAGATAAAGAAAAGACAATTTGAAGGGGAATCATGGAAAACGCTGGCAGAGGAAATAGTAAGCAAACTTCCGCAACAGGTATATATCAGTTTTGATATTGATGGACTGGACAGGAAACTTTGCCCTCATACAGGTACTCCGGTTCCCGGAGGATTCGAGTTGGAAGAAGTGTTTTTCATTTTCAGAAAAGTGCTGGAAAGTGGCCGTAAAATCGTTGGCTTTGACCTCAGTGAAGTTGGAGTGAGTGATTCTGACTGGAATGCCAATGTAGGAGCAAGAGTACTTTTTAAATTGTGCAATTTATTGGTGACAAGCAATAGCTGAAATGCCCAGATTCCGATTTCTCCTAAAGAATGAAAAATTAAAGCAATACCATCAGATTGCTTTTTATATTATTTTTATCAACCTGCTGGCTTTTGTATATATAGCAATAGCAACTACTCAAAAAGATATACGGATTAGTTCAATTATTACAGCTGTAATACTTACAGGTGCACTTGCTATCGATTATTTCCTTGAAAAATTAAAAAATAATGAAGACACTCCGTATAAACTTTTAGCCGAGTATATTATCGCACTGGCCTGGTTTAAAGCAGGTTTCTGGTGGCTGGCATTAATTTTTTTCATTCTGGGAATGTTGTATCTCGGCGCAAAAAGAAAACTTCTGGTCAGCATTTTTACTGATAAAATACTTTATCCATCTCTTCCTCAAAAGCATATATCATGGCCTGAATTAAATGCAATTATTTTAAAAGACGGACTATTGACCATTGACTTCAAAAACAACAAGCTCATTCAGCAAGCCATAGATGAAAACAGTCCTGTAAATGAGCAGGAATTTAACGAGTTTTGCAGGCAGCAATTAAATAAATGAGTTTATCACAATCCCCATACATACTTTACTCCGACGGTAAAGGAAATATTTTTGAAGACACTTCATTATATGTAACCGGCCGCACAGGCTGGGACGCAGTACCGGTACCCGAAGATGAATGGATTGAATTACCCGATGGGGGTTCATTGTATGAATTACCCGGAAGACGAGGCATTGGTATCGATGTTGAGACCGGTGATATGCGGCTTTGTGAAAAAGGCTGGGCTGTTGCCGCATTTATTCCTCCGGCACATACTGGTTTCTATTTGGCTGCCTATGAAACAGCATCCGATGCTCCTATCCTTCCCTTATTTTGTTATACTGCAGCAGGCTGGTTTAATGATAAATTCTATGTACCTGCCATCCGAATTGAACCGGATATCAGGCAGGAATGTGCCGGATATGATGCAAAAAAAGTAGAAGCCGGTGCCAAAGAATTACTCAAACATTATCCGCAAAACAGGTTAGTGGCACACCTGATGAATAATTGTGCATTGACTTACAGTTGCCCCGCAGCCAGAAACTTTGCATTGGGCAGATGGGAATGCCCCGTACCTGCATCACCGGCTTGTAATGCCAATTGTGTAGGGTGCATCTCACTGCAGCCCGATGAGGAGCCTATCGTTTCTACACAAGACAGATTGACCTTTAAACCTACCCCGGAAGAGATTGTTGAGTTCACTGTTCCTCACCTGGAAACAGCACCCTACCCTATCATCAGTTTCGGGCAAGGTTGCGAAGGTGAACCTTTGCTGATGTGGGAAACCATTCGTGATGCGATTATTGAGATCAGGAAACACACAAAAAAAGGGAGTATCAATATTAATACAAATGGATCCAGGCCGGATGCCGTGAAAGTCCTTTGCGAAGCCGGACTTGATTCTATCCGTGTAAGTACCAACTCAGCCAGGAGAGAAATTTACACTCCTTATTATCGTCCTAACAATTACGACTTTGACGATATTGTTGAAAGCCTGAAAGTCGTTAACTCATTTGGTGGCTGGACATCCATCAACTATTTCGTTTTCCCGGGAATGACCGATTCAGTTGCAGAATATGAAGCATTGAGAAAGCTGATAAAGGAAACCGGGTTAAAGATGATCCAGTGGCGCAATTTCAACATTGATCCCGACTGGTATCTTGGCAAGATTGGCGTGACAGATACAGGTGAATGCATAGGAGTCAAACAACTACAGGAACTGATCCGGGAAGAATTTCCCGATCTGAAATACGGCTACTTTAACCCTCCCATGGAACGCATCAGAGGAAAGTTTGAACTGGATTTTGCACACTACTAAGAGTTAATGAATCAGCCGATCAAAAAAAATATTTACATAGGTATCAGCCTTGCCGTACTGGCAACATTTATCTGGTCGTGGAATTTTATCATCGCAAAAGGGATATACAAAGAAATCCCTCCGGTGAGTCTTGCCTTTTTACGCTGGCTGACTGCCACAATCATCATTTTCCCGTTTGCTTATCAATCTTTCAAGAAAGAATGGTCCTCAGTACGGAAATCCTGGCTTTACTTTTTGATAGCGGCTGCTACCGGTGTAGCTATGTTCAACACATTTGTGTATATCGGTGCACAATATACTACTGCCATAAACCTGGCCCTGATAGGAACTACTTCTTCTCCAATTCTTTCTGTAATCTTTGCCCGGATATTTCTGAAAGAAAAAATCAGTGGCGCAAAGGTGATTGGAATAACCACTTGTATAGCCGGTATTTTGTTTCTGTTGTCAAAAGGGAATTTTCAAAACCTGTTACACCTGAAATTTACCCGGGGTGATACCTGGGTTTTGCTGGCAGGTCTTTCTTTCGCTGTTTACAATACAATGGTTAAGAAAAAGCCAGTTACTGTTTCCCCGGTCAACTTTCTTTTTATTGTTTTTGCGGTAGGAACAATCCTTCTTTTTCCTTTCTACCTGGAAGAAGCAGCGAATACAGCTCCTGTTTCGTATACTGCAAATAACATTCTTATCATCTTGTATCTTGGTTTAGGAGCTTCTGTTATCTGTTTCTGGATCTGGAATATTGCTATCCGCAATCTTGGCGCAGGAAGGGCTGCATTGTTTGGTAATCTTATACCTGTTTTCAGCACTTTGGAAGCCGTATTGGTGTTGGGCGAAAAAATAACCTGGGTACATGTAGTGAGTTTTACCCTTGTGCTGGCTGGCTTATTTGCAGCCAATATCCAAAAAAGAAGTTAATCATTATTTACAGGCTCCTCTTAATGTAAGCTCTAATGCAGCTTCGAATTCTTTTTCTGCAGCTGGTGAGTCAAACGTTATCCAGCAGTCAAGGGTAAGTTGCCTAACAGAATGCCAACCTAAATCATCGGTTCCATGCCTAACATACATACCACCGGTTGATTGCCATTTGCCATTTACACATTTGTATTCAATATCATAATCCACCCATTTGCGGATGACATGTATGGAATAAGAGAACATTTTTGAAGTTGAAAATGCTTTGGCCATTTTCTCTCCAATATCAGTTGCCTTATCCAGTTCCAGTTCTTCCAGTAATTCTTTTATCTTTTCATACACATCATTCCCCTCTTTACTGTGCCCGCAGGGAAGCACTTTGCGATCATCAATCTCACAGGCAAATGTCTTGTGCCATCTCCATCTGACAGTTGCACCCTCCGGGTCACATGGCTGATCTCCGATGTATCCGTATGAACCCGGGTAACCACTTTCATTCTTTAAATCACTTAAATCAATCTGGTTTGCTGTACTGCTATTATCCGGCAGATCAAGATTCACATTCACTGAAAAAGTGCCTGATTTTATACTTTGTATATCAAACTTCCGTGTAAATATTCCTGAGCCTTCAGTTGCAGGTGATAAAGGAATAACAATAGTATTTGCCGGCATCATTGTAACGGTTGCAGGCGAAATATTATTCAAAGACAGAATTGCAGTATCCGGTAAACCTTGCAGACCCGAAATCTTTATATCAATATAAGTCCTTTCCCCTTTTGATAAATTCAGTTTGCCGGCAGAAACATCCATGCTGACACCTGAAATTCTTTGATTGCATGCCTGACTGTTCTTTTCATTATTATCTGTTATGTTTAATGTTTGTAAACCAACAGCGTCAGCCGGGTATTTAAAAATACATTGACGTGGTGATTCTGCAAGCACTTCAGCAGGTGTACTTCCTAATGAACATTTTGTATTGGAAGCGTCCCCATCAAAAGGACCAGTAATATTAACCGGGGTACCCACCAGCACATGAGATGGGTGGCTGCAGTTTTGTAATGATGCGGAAATAGTTTTGTCCAAATTATTTAGCGTAAAAGAAAGTTGGCCAACTTTAGCACCACTACCGTTTATCAGTTCTATCGGTGAAACCTGCTTTCCACCGGAATGTAAAAGCCATTTCATCAACCCGGGTTTTGAAGGAACAGAAGTTCTGTTCCCATCAATGCTTACAGTGTACTTAATAAGTTCTGAAAGGTTTTTTTCAACCTGTTTTGCATTTTTACCAATTGGTTCAGCTAACACTGTTCCTGAAATAACTTCTCCCGGCCTTATATCATCAGGCAGGTAAACTTTTATAGTACCGGCCGGAGTATTGAAAACTGCGGTTGTTAGCCCTTTTTGGGTTGAGATAGTTTGAGCCCAGATTATTGATGCAGGTACAAGCAGGAATAAAGAGAGCACAGAAGAGAAAAATATTGACTTTCTCATAGCAGTGCTTTTACTAAATTTAATACAGTTTGCCGAATTTGAAGAAAACATTAAAAACACGGCAAAACCCAGCAGATTGAGTTGAAACAAGCCTGGACTGTTCTTCCCAAAATCTTAACATTTTATAAATCAACATTCATGCAAGTTGCACAGCGTTTGCATCGTTAATAACACCTGTGTATAAACAGGGCTGTCTTTCATTGATAATCAAAGCTTAAATTTGTATGAACAACGCCTACGCTATGTCTGCATCCCTTGAAGCCCAATACCGTTCAAAAGCCACTATGATAACGGCTGGTTTTGCCGGTGTGGCTATATTGCTGATGTTCCTGCTGAAATGGAAGCTTCCCGTTTTTGAAAAGGTAGTAGAAATGCCCGGCATTGAAGTGGAGCTGAACCTGCCTCCTGACCCTCCTATACCTCTTGAAGAAGGCGGTGGCGGCGGTGGTAATCCCGTTCAGGCAGCAGGAAATCCCGGTATAGCACAGGCTGCCCCAATGCCTCCGGGAACGAATGAAGATTCCAAAAACATTGAAGAAGACAATGAAAGTTCCAGCCCGGCAATCACCAAACCAGTTGTAACGAAACCAAAGGCTACAGCCATCACAAATACTTCTATAACTAAAGCTGAGCCTAAGGAGATAAAAACACCAGCTCCTCCAAGGCCCAAAGCTGTAATGGACGGGAAAAATATTACAGGAACTCAAAAGGGCGGTAATAATGCTGATAACTACGACCAGGCTGGTGGCAGGGGTAATGGCAATGGTGTTGGGACCGGTAATGGTGTAGGTGGAGGCAATGGCAACGGTGTTGGCGGAGGAAACGGTTCCGGAACAGGGGGTGGCAGTGGCCCAAGAGTAACAAGAGGCGACAGAAAGATCGTACGCAGCTATTCTTTTGAAGGAGACCTGGATAAAGCTACCATTTATGCCAACGTAAACGTATCACCTGACGGCATCGGAAAATTCGTAAGTATCGCCAAGGGATCCTCCAATAGCAGCAATGCGTATAAAGAAGCCATCATCCGTTACCTGCAGAACATTAAGTTTGATAAAGCTGATCATGAATCCATGATCACTGTTCAGTTTAATTTCAGGGTTAACTAACACAAGATTATTGAAGAGAAAAAACCATTTCGCCCAAAACGAAATGGTTTTTTATTTAATGCAACCACTATTTTTGTCCCGATGAATTACGAGCAGACCATTGATTATTTATTTACCCGGCTACCCATGTTTAGTCGTATTGGTGCTGCTGCATTCAAAAAAGATCTTACCAACACCATCGAACTTTGCCTAACGCTGGGCAACCCTCATCAGCAATTCAAATCGGTTCATATCGCCGGAACCAATGGTAAAGGTTCAGTCAGTCATATACTGGCCGCTATTTTACAAACAGCTGGTTACAAAACAGGTCTTTACACTTCCCCGCACCTGAAAGATTTCCGTGAGAGAATAAAAGTGGACGGCGAAATGATACCCGAACAATACGTCGTTGATTTTACTGAGAGGATACAACCACTTATTGAAAAAATGGAGCCCAGTTTTTTTGAAATTACTGTAGCAATGGCATTCGATTATTTTGCACAGCAAAAGGTTGATATCGCTATTATTGAAACCGGCCTCGGTGGAAGATTGGACAGTACCAATGTCATTACACCTGAACTTTCTGTGATCACCAATATTGGTTGGGATCATATGAATATGCTCGGAGACACATTGGAAAAAATCGCTTTTGAAAAAGCTGGAATAATAAAACCCGGAATTCCGGTAGTAATCGGGGAAGTGTTACCTGAAACTGAACCAGTGTTTGAAAAAGTAGCAATAGAAAAAAATGCCCAGCTGCATATTTCGTCTCACAAAAGACAGGTTACAGACTGGTATTGGAAGAAGCATCAACTGATCGTGGAGGTAGCAGAAAAGCAATATACAGATCATAAGACTTATCATCTTGACCTGCCTGGAATATACCAGGCAAAAAACCTGCTGACAGTTCTTGAAGCCTGCTCTCAACTACAACAAAAAGGCTTTAGGATCACTGATGAAATAATTCATACGGCTCTTGCACAATCGAAAAAGCTGACAGGCCTGCATGGCCGGTGGGAGGTCATTCATAATTCTCCTCTCGTAGTATTGGATGTGGCGCATAATATAGATGGCATAAAACAACTGGTGCAGCAAATAGAACTAACAGAACATCAGCAATTGCATATCATCATTGGTATGGTAAAAGACAAGGAAACAGAAAAGGTACTTGAGCTTCTGCCGAAGAATGCAACTTATTATTTCACCAGGGCACAAATACCAAGAGCACTGCCCGAAGAAGAATTGGCTGCAAAAGCAACCCGGTACGGGTTAAAAGGAAAAACATTTTCAAATGTAAATTTCTCTCTTTACAGCGCTTCTCATAAAGCAACGAAAAAAGATATGATCATTGTTTGCGGAAGTATTTTCCTGGTGGGTGAAGTAAGCCTGAACAGCGTAAAGGAAATATGGGGGAAGGAGGAATATTCTACAGGTGTATTTGATGCAATTGAAATGGCAGCATGGACATTCTTTCGTTAATAGTGTAATTCACCCAGCTTCTCCAGTGCATACAAAATACAGGAAACATGCATACCCTGGATGATCTTATTCTCCCTGAGTAACTGCTTTAACTCATCTATGCTCATCTCCAGTACTTCTATCTCTTCATTCTCATCCAGTTTTTGCTCCGCTACTTTCTTTCCTCCCTTTGCCAGGAACATGTGTAACAAATTGGAATTAGTTGAAGGATTAGGTGATATTTTCCCGAGATAATCAAAAGATGAAAAGGTATAGCCTGTTTCTTCCAGTAATTCCCTGGCAATAGCATACTCAACATTGGTATCTGTATCATCAACACAACCACCGGGAATTTCAATACAGGTTTCACCCAGTGCATGCCGGTATTGCTTTACCATTATAATTTTTCCCTCCTCGGTAACAGGTAAGGCCCCTACCCAGGTAGAGAATTCATAGACATAATAAGGATCGACGATCTTTCCGCCGGGAGTTTCACATTTATCACGGCGTACCTTAAACCACTTATCATTAAACAGGTATTCTGAAGAGAGGGTTTTCCATTTCATTTTACCATCCTTTTCTTTCTCTCAAAGAAGTAATATGCGCTACATGATGTTTGCCATGCCAGGCATACATGCCCAGCAGGAACCATAACCGCATCGTCTTCTTATGCTCCGGGTGAAAAACAGTTTTGTTATTCCAATCATCATCGGTAACATACTTTAATGTTTCATACAAACGGGCATGCACTGCATGTAAAATTGTGACAGATATATTAACCGGTAATTTCTGAACATCATGCAGCTCAGCCCATTTATTTTCATCATAAGGCTTTATGGTGGGATTTTCTTCAGTTAACCCAAGCTTGAAGCGTATATAGGCATTCATATGGCTGTCAGCCACATGGTGCACTAACTTATGCACCGTCCATCCACCTTCCCTGTAAGCTGTTTGTAACTGAGCTTCATCCAGGTTTAGAATTGCATTCTCAATTTGTAATGGCAGGAATTTTATATCTGCCAGCCATTCTATCTTTTGTTCGATAGAAAATGGTTTTGGCTCATACTGCCCGATCGGGTAACGGGGGTCAACTGCAGCAACAGGCATAGAAAAAATTTATCGTTTTATTATTTCAATCAGTTCAACTTCAAATATAAGTGTGGCGCCACCGGGGATATCACTACCGGCCCCCCTGTCTCCATATGCCAGGTGTGAAGGTATCCACAATCTCCAATGACTCCCTTCCTTCATCAGCGGCAAAGCAATTTGCCAGCCTTTTATTAATGCAGTAAGCGGTGCAGAAAAGGGTTGCCCCCTTTTAAAAGAATTATCAAATTCTTTTCCGTCCAGCAGAGATCCTTTGTAGTGGGCTTTCACAGTGTCCCTGAGCAAGGGCTGATCACCTGTTCCTTCCTTTATCACTTCATACTGTATCCCTTCGGGCAATTCTTTCACCCCGCTCTTCATTCTGTTTTCGGTCATGAAAGCTGTTCCTGCAGCTTTCTGTGCTTCAATTTTTCCCTGCATAAATTCCTTTAGTTTATTCTGAATACTCATACTTGATTATCCTTCTCTTAATGAATGGCCTGTCAGGCTGATAAATACATCCTCCAGGTTAGCCATCTTCATTTCTTTTGGCCTCTCAAAACCTGATGCTACGAGGTTATCAACCAGTTTATCAGGAGAATCCATTGCTATGATCTTTCCTGCATCAATAATTGCCACCCTGTCACAGAGATACTCTGCTTCATCCATATAATGTGTCGTAATAATAACCGTTGTTCCTCTTGCCCTTATATTTTTAACCAACTCCCACAAACTTCTTCTTGCCTGTGGATCCAGTCCGGTTGTGGGTTCATCCAGGAAAATAATTCTGGGTTGATTGATTAATGTTGTTGCAACTGAAAAACGTTGCTTCTGACCGCCGCTCAGCTCTTTCACTTTTGCTTTTGCTTTATCCTTCAGATTCACCATTTCCAGTAATTCCATAGGGTCCACATCACGGTTGTATAAACCACAAAAAAGTTCGATCAGCTGCAAAAGATTTAAACCCGGATAATAACCACTCGTTTGTAACTGCACCCCGATTATCTTCTTGATCTCGTTCGGTTGTTTATCCAGGTTCAGTCCATCCACTATTACTTCCCCACTGGTTTTTTCACGAAGGGTTTCAATGATCTCCAGTGTAGTTGATTTCCCGGCACCATTAGGGCCCAGTAATCCAAAAATTTCGCCTTCCATTACATCAAACGAAACTCCTTTCACCGCCTGGAAATTTCCGTAGTTCTTTACCAGGTTCTTTACAGATATTATTGTATTGCTCATTTTAAATGCCTGGGAATAAAGATAACTCCATTTTTACATCTGCTGTCAGGAATGGTGCATCAGCCACTTCAATATACCTGAATCCGAATTTTTCATACAAGCTCAATGCAGCTTTCAGCTGGCTGTTCGAAAATAGCAAGAGCTTTTCTGCTTTTAATCTTTCCGCTTCATTCAGGCAACGTTGCAGTAATAGTTTACTGATTCCCTGTCCCCTGTATGCTGGGTCAACTGCCATTTTTACCAATTCATATTCTTTTTCATTCGCCTTCCATAAACCAGCTGTACCAATTACTTTATCTCCGTCCATTGCAAAAAAAATACAGCCGCCACTTGCCAGGACAGTTCCGGAAGGGTCATTTAATATTTCAAGATCGTGTGACTCTGTCAGATCATACTTATCCAGCCATTCCAGGTTCAATCTTTTAAAGTCAGGCTGATACCTATCTGTATAATCAATGATGGTTATCATGCTTTGTCGTTGAGATAGGTCTCCAGTTCTTCCATCATCAGCTTACTGCCTACAAAAAATGGTGTTCGCTGGTGCAATTCTGTCGGTTGAATATCCAATATTCTTTTTTTCCCATCAGTAGCTTTTCCTCCTGCTACTTCAACTATAAATGCAAAAGGGTTACATTCATACAACAACCTGAGTTTACCTTTTGGCTTATCAGTAGTACCCGGATAAGTGAAAATACCACCCTTTATCAGGTTACGATGCACATCGGCCACCATACTTCCAATATAACGTTGGGTGTAAGGTCCGCCATTGGTCTTATCCTTTTTCTGGCAGGCAGTAATATATTTTTTTACCCCTTCCTCGTACTTAAAAAAGTTGCCATGATTTACAGAATAAATTTTACCCAGTTCCGGGCATTTTATATCGGCATGACTCAGCGTCCACTCACCTATTGAAGGATCAAGGGTAAAGCCATTTACTCCTCTCCGGGTTGCATACACAAGCATAGTAGATGAACCATAAATCATATAACCGGCAGCCACTTGCTGATTCCCCGGTTGCAAAAAATCTTCAATGGTCACGGCTGTTCCAATCGGGGAAACCCTTTTGTATACACAGAATATGGTACCAATAGATACATTTACATCAATATTGGCGCTGCCATCCAGCGGATCATACAGGCACACATATTTTGATTTCTTACTGATCTCATCATCAAAAGCCACAAAATCGTCCAGCTCTTCGCTGGCAATGCCTGCACAACTGATACCGTGTCTCAAAACACCGGTAAACTGATCATTCGCATAAACATCCAGTTTCTTTACCTCTTCCCCCTGCACATTAATCGTTCCTGCATCGCCAAGAATATCCACGAGGCCGGCTTTATTCACTTCCACATTCACTCTTTTAGCCGCTAAACCAATATCCCGTAAAAGCCGCGACAATTCACCGGTGGCATTAGGAAAATCTCTCAGCTGCTGAATGGTAAACTCATCCAGGGTTAAAATCTTTCTGTTTATAGACATGTTGGCAAGTTTGGGTCTGAGCAAAAGTAAGGGTTTGGATGGGAGTTGAAAAGTCAACAGGATGCAGATTGAAAAGGAATATTAACGACATTTGCCGACTTATCAACCTGTCAGGAAAACAAATGAAGGTCTTCAAATTCGGCGGCGCCTCAGTCAATAGCATAGATAGAATAAAGAACCTTGTCCCTATCATGAAACATTGGTCCAATGATAAAATTGTGGTCATTGTGTCTGCTATGGGCAAAACGACCAATGCGCTTGAGAAAGTTACAGAAGCCTTTTACGCCGGTAAAAAAGAAGAAGCACTGCAATTATTCGACCAGGTAAAGCAGCAGCATCTTAGTACTGCTAAATATCTTTTGGTCACCCATTACCTTTCATGCGAAACGCAGCTGAAAGACTTTTTCACCGAGGTAGAGTGGCTGCTGCATGATAAACCGGTGAGAGATTATGACTACTACTACGACCAGGTGGTTTGTGCCGGCGAACTATTCTCTACTTCTATAGTCAGCGCTTACCTCAATGAAGCAGGAATAAATAACAAATGGCTGGATGTTCGTGACATTTTCAGAACAGATGATGATTTCAGGGATGCTTCCATTGACTGGGAGTTTACCAAACAAAAAGTAGATGAACTGGTAGTACCCGAGTTGAACAAAAATAATATCGTTTTAACACAGGGTTTTATTGGCGCCACTGATGAGAACGAAAGCACAACACTTGGCAGAGAAGGAAGTGACTACACTGCTGCAGTTTTCGCCAATATGCTGGATGCAGACAGTCAAACCATCTGGAAAGATGTAGAATCTGTGATGAATGCAGACCCAAAACAATTTCCCGATGCCTTGTCCATACCAGAGCTGAATTACAACGAAGTCATTGAAATGGCTTATTATGGAGCACAGGTCATTCACCCAAAAACCATCAAGCCGCTTCAAAACAAAGGCATCCCATTATTTGTTAAATGCTTTTTAGATCCCTCCCTGCCGGGAACAGTGATACATAACAAACCTGTTCATCACTTACCTCCTATCATTGTACTGAAAGAAAAACAGGCCTTACTGGAAATGAATTCGAGAGATTTTTCATTTGTTGGAGAACAGCATGTTGGCCACTTGTATCATCTTTTTGAAAAGCTGCATATTAAACCCAACCTGACACAAAACGGGGCGATCAGTTTTCTGTGTGTGCTGGATGACAGAACTGAAAAAATTGAAAAGCTGGCATTAGAAGCCTCTGCTTTCCTTGATGTACAGGTAAAAAAAGGCTTGTCATTACTGACCATTCGTCATTACAATAAAGAAATAGTTGAAAAACTTACTGCCGGAAAGTCTTTATTACTCAGACAACAAACTCCTGAAACTGTTCAGTTCTTGCTAGGGTGAAACTGGTTCAGTTTGCTTCTACAGTAATTGTCTGAATCATTTTTTTTGCCACCGGCTTTTCATGTAATGTTGCTGGCTGCCAGGTACCCATTCTCTCAAGGCGGGATATAAGCTCATCATTGAAATCTTCTCCTTCCTTCAGACCTTTTAATACTTTAAAATTAACCGGAACACCATCCTTGTCAACAATAAATTCCACCTGGATAAAAGCTTTATTAATTCCCCTTGGCAAATAGGCAGTCATTTCATTTCCAAGAGATTCAAGGTATTTCATAAAAGCCTGCCCTCCTCCGGGGTATTGCGGCCATTGATGAACCGCATCAGCCAATGTACCAACATTTCTTTCCCTGTGATGAACAGGAATCCTTTTGACCGGTTGTTTTGATTCCGCTACTGGTTTAACTTTTTTGAGGCCGGCCTCATTGATGATATACTCCCCTTTTTCCCCTATCATTACAACAGGCAATTGCTTATACTTTTCAAAGTAATCGAAAGCATCTTCAAGCCTGTCGGTAAATTTTTTTAGCTCGCTATCGTCTTTTGTCAGACTCTCCAGGTATTTAATACTCTTTTCTACATTATATCGAATGGGGAAAATATGAACAGGAATAAAATCCTGACCACGGTCTTTGGCATGAGCTGCCAAAATATACAGCTCATCGATCTGTTCATCCCGGATGGGTATACAACCGACAGTTACGCAACTGCCATGTATATAAATTTCACTGCCCGGTTTTAATGAATCACTCAAAATTTTGTCAGATACGTTGGGATAGTTTATCCCCAGTGATAAGTAATAATTACTTCTTGGATTGAACTCATTAATATAATAAAATCCTTCCGGCACCTGGTAGTCTCCCTGCATCCTTTTGGGTCCAAGGGAACCGGCCAATGCACAAACTTTGTATGTTTTAAATAACCGGAACTGATCTTTTATATCATTTTTCACCCAGACTTCCAATTGGCTATCATATTTGAAAGAACGGATGTACAGGTATTTGGCAGGCCATTGCAATTTCTTTGCCTCAAATTGTTTTTGCAGGGTATCTTCCTTTCTTTCCAATGCCTCATTAGGTCTTGGAAAAGTTTTTTGGTAGTCAATAAATGAGTAAGAATTACTGCCTCCCTTTGAAGCTGCAGGAGAAGGCTGTCCTGCTGATGCCAGCACAATGCTAACTGATAATAGAATGAAAAAAAGGTTCTTCATTATTTCCACTTACTGTATCAACGGCCGTTTAAAGGTATTGTTATAGGCTAATTGCCAAACTTTTGTAAATATACTTAAAAAGACCTGAGACCCTGCTAATAATAAGTACGAAATATCAACAACTGCCTGTTAATACTTCGTACTTTCTGCAAGTTTATATCAGAGATTTCCTCTTGCTTCCTGTTCCCTTTCTATTGCTTCGAAGAGTGCTTTAAAATTTCCCTTACCAAAGCTCTTCGCTCCTTTCCGCTGAATGATCTCGAAAAAAAGTGTGGGTCTGTCTTCAACAGGTTTTGAGAACAACTGTAATAAGTAACCTTCATTATCCCTGTCCACCAGTATACCCAGCTCCCGTAGTGGTTCCAGGTCTTCATCAATATGGCCTACCCTGTCCAGCAGATCATCATAATAAGATGTGGGCACTTTGAGGAACTCCACACCCCGGCTTTGTAATTCTCTTACCGTTTTTACAATATCATTTGTCGCCATGGCAACATGCTGACAACCTTCCCCATTGTAAAATTCAAGGTACTCTTCCACCTGGCTTTTCTTCTTTCCTTCTGCAGGTTCATTAATGGGAAATTTCACAAATCCATTTCCACTGCTCATTACTTTACTCATAAGAGCAGAATATTCAGTGGAGATATCTTCATCATCAAAAGACAATATATTTTTAAACCCCATCACATCCTCATAAAACTTAACCCATGGGTTCATCCGGTTCCAGCCAACATTTCCCACACAATGATCAACATAAAGTAATCCTGTGTCTGCGGGTTTAAAATGGGGATTACCCCATGGCCTGTAACCGGGCATAAAAGCACCATTGTAATTTTTCCGCTCAATAAATAAATGAACTGTATCTCCATACGTATGAATGCCGCTCATGACCAGTTCCCCATCAGTATCTTTCAGCCGGGTGGGTTCCATATAACTTTTCGCACCTCTTTTGGTCGTCTCATTCCATGCACTGCTGGCATCAGGTACTCTTAGCGATAAGGCTTTTACTCCATCACCATGCTTATAGATATGGTCGGCAATCGGGTTATCTGTTCTCAATGGTGTTGTCAATACAAAAGTGAGTTTGTGCTGACGGACCGCATAACTGGCCCGGTCTTTTACCCCGGTTTCTGGTCCTGCATAGGCAAGGGCCTGGAAACCAAAAGCACTCATGTAATAATGGGCTGCCTGTTTAGCATTGCCCACATAAAATTCTACGTAATCGGTTCCTTCAAGCGGAAGGAAATCTGTTTGTGTTGCTTTATTAATAGCAGGATCTGTTGTTACTGGCATAATCAAACGTTTAAAATTCTTTAAATAAATAGGTTCAGCGAGTGGCAGGAAAAGCAAAGCAGATTTTGCTTTAGTGAGTGGCATCCATCGCCAATGTTTGCATCAACAGGCTGAACAGGCTGCGCTCATCTGTGAACACTTTATGAGGATAATCGGGAATCATTGTACAAAGCTAACTAAAAAAGAAAAAGCACAACAGCATCGCTCAGGCAGCCGCACCCTATCTTTGCCTGATGCAAAAGATCGGTATTTTGGGTGGTGGTCAGTTGGGTCGTATGCTATTGCAGGCGGCGGCTAATTACCCGGTAGAAACCTTTGTTTTAGAAAACGATACAGAGTGCCCCGCTGCCCACCTATGCCATTATTTTAGCAAGGGGGATATTAGAGATTTTGACACTGTTTATAATTTTGGTAGAAATTTAGATGCAATCACCATAGAGATTGAAAATGTGAATGTTAAGGCTTTAGAAAAATTGGAGGCAGAAGGTGTGAGAATATACCCAAAGCCATCTGTTTTGACAACTATCAAGAACAAGATCCTGCAAAAAGAATATTACCGCCAGCACCAGATTCCTACCTCTGATTTTATCATTACTAATAATCTTTCAGAGCTAAAACAAGCAGAAGATTTTTTACCGGCTGTACACAAAGTCAGCGAAGGCGGGTACGATGGCAAAGGAGTACAATTATTAAAAACAAAAGAGAGTATCGGAAAGGGATTTGATGCCCCGGCAGTCTTGGAGAAGATGGTGAACATTCATAAAGAAATCGCACAAATGATTGCCATTAATGAAAAAGGAGAAACTGCTTTATATCCGCCGGTTGAAATGCTTTTTGACCCGGACCTGAACCTGCTTGATTACCAGCTATGCCCGGCCGAATTAAGTACACAAACACTGTATAAAGTGGAAGCTATTGCATTATCTGTTGTCAGAAATTTTAAATCCCCGGGCATTTTTGCGGTTGAGATGTTTGTTGATAAAAATGGGGAAGTGCTGGTAAACGAGACTGCACCACGGGTGCATAATAGTGGTCATCATACTATCGAGGCTCACTACAGTTCTCAGTTCGATATGCTCTGGCGGTTGATACTGGGTTATCCATTAGGGAATACTGATGCCATTCTTCCGTCAATTATGGTAAATATTATCGGCACTGAGGGGCATATCGGTGAGGTTATGTATGAAGGGCTCGATGAAGTTCTGAAAATTGATAACGCATACGTTCATTTGTATGGGAAGAAAGAAACAAAACCTGGCCGTAAGATGGGGCATGTAACAATTCTGAGTAAAGAAAAACAAGAGCTTTTACACCAATCAAACAAAGTGAAGAGAACTTTGTTACCAAAAGCCTAACATCCTTTTATCCACTGATTTAACCGCTTATAATTCGACAAAATCCTGTGCAGGTATTGTATGGATTTACCGTCAAATAGCTTGCGATTATCTTCTATCTTTAATAACCTGATTTTTTATCAATTGCACTGAAACCACACATGAGACTTATCATCACATCTTTTTTAGCTTTTGTCTTTATTTCCCTATCATCCTGCGGTAAGAAGAAAAATAAAATAGCGGCTCCGCAGCAAGGCGGTGCTGCAAAACCACCTCCTATGAGGGTGGATGGCTATATTGTAAAAACCGAATCTTTTGGAGAATCAATCGAAGTTCCGGGTACTATTGTAGCCAATGAAGTTGCCGAGATCCATCCCGAGGTTTCCGGCAGGATCGTTTACCTGAATGTAGCCGAAGGAAAATATGTAGGCAAGGGGACACTGCTTGCTAAATTATATGATGGCGACCTGGTAGCTCAATTAAAAAAGCTGCAGGTACAATTAGCGCTGGCAGAGAAAACAGAAGAAAGACAATCCCAGTTATTAAAAATTCAGGGCATCAGCCAGGCAGATTATGATATCAGCCTGTTGCAGGTCAATAACCTGAAAGCTGATATTGGCATTATCCAGACCAGTATTGCCAAAACAGAAGTAAGAGCACCTTTCAGCGGTAAACTGGGATTGAAAAATATTAGCCCCGGCGCCTATGTTTCACCGGCATCTGTAATTGCCATCATTAACCAGACCGACCAGTTGAAACTGGATTTCTCTGTTCCTGAAAAATACACCGGGCAAATAAAGGTCGGGCAACTGGTAAGGTTCACCTTTGAAGGTTCAAATAAAGAACTTAGCGCGAAGGTGGTGGCTACTGAATCAAATGTAACGGAGAATACCCGCAGTCTTACAGCAAGAGCTGTTGTTACAGGAAAAGACAATGCATTGTTACCAGGCGCATTTGCGAAAGTACAATTGAGCTTTGCACCTGACCCCGATGCAATTTTAATCCCGACACAGGCCGTATTGCCACAGGCAAGAGGTAAAAAGGTTATTTTATATAGGAATGGTACAGCCATTTTCGCCGATGTAACCACAGGTGTCAGAGATTCATCAAGGATCCAGATCACTGACGGGTTAAAACCAGGCGATACGGTTGTTGTGACCGGTTTATTAAGTGTAAGACCAGAAGCTCCCATACAGGTTGGAAAAATAGTTAACAAATAATATTCAATACAGAACAGAGGGCTGTTCAGCATTGACACTCACAATTTTTCTTGATATGAATATATCTGAGCTTAGTTTGCGGCGACCAGTTCTGGCAATAGTAATGAACATTATTATTGTGGTGTTTGGCTTAATTGGTTTTAAGTTCCTGGGAGTAAGGGACTACCCTGCTATTGATCCACCCAACATAAGTGTGCGGACATCCTATCCCGGCGCCAATGCCGATATTGTCGAAACACAGATAACAGAGCCACTTGAAAAAGCAATAAATGGCATTGCAGGTATCAAGAATATCACATCAAGCAGTAGTAATGGGAGCAGTAATATTAACGTAGAATTTGAACTTTCTGTTGACCTTGAGGCGGCAGCCAATGATGTTCGTGATAAAGTATCACAGGCCCAGCGGTCACTGCCGGCTGACCTCGATGCCCCTCCGGTAGTTTCAAAGGCAGATGCCAGTTCAGATGCCATCCTTTCCATGACCGTACAGAGCAATACAAGGAATCAGTTGCAAATAACTGAATTTGCCAATAATGTGCTGGTTGAAAGATTACAGACCATTCCCGGTGTGAGTGGTATTCAGATTTGGGGAGAAAAAAGATATGCTATGCGTATCTGGATTGATCCCGCAAAACTAATTGCCTATAATGTAACCGCCGGTGATGTACAGGCTGCTTTGCTGAGGGAGAATGTGGAGCTTCCTTCCGGTAAAATCTATGGCAATGCCACTGAACTGACAGTAAGAACCTTTGGCAGGCTGAATTCAGAGGAAGAGTTCAACAACCTTATTGTTAAAAATGTGAATGGGGCTGATATAAAAGTGAAAGATATTGGCGAGGCAGTGCTGGGACCAGAAAATGAAGAAACTGTTCTGAAAGGGAATGGTATACCTATGATTGCCCTGGCAGTAGTGCCACAACCCGGATCTAACTATGTTTCAATTTCTGATGAATTCTTCAAACGGCTGGAACAAATTAAAAAAGATGTTCCTGAAGATATAAAGATTGATATTGCTCTTGATCAAACTAAATTCATTAAAAAATCTATTCTTGAAGTGGAAGAAACACTGATGATTGCTTTCCTGCTGGTAGTAATGATCATTTATGCTTTCTTCCGCGACTGGATCATTGCTATCCGCCCCCTGATCGATATTCCTGTTTCATTGATTGGTGCTTTTTTTATTATGTACCTGATGGGCTTCACCATCAATGTTCTTTCTCTTCTTGCTATTGTGCTTGCTACAGGCCTGGTGGTGGATGATGGTATTGTGGTAACGGAAAATATTTATAAAAAGATGGAGAGAGGAATGAATAAATACCAGGCAGCATTAGAAGGTTCAAAGGAAATATACTTTGCAGTAATAGCCACTTCTATTACGCTGGCTGTTGTATTTCTTCCGATCATCTTTTTACAGGGTTTCGTAGGAAGATTGTTCCGTGAGTTTGGTATCGTGGTAGCGGGAGCAGTATTGATCTCTGCGTTTGTTTCACTTACATTAACACCTGTACTAAATGTAAAACTAGCCAGGAAAAATCCCGCCAAACATACCTGGTTCTATACAAAAACGGAACCTTTCTTCCGGTGGATGGAAAACAGTTTTCAGGCGGCATTAAGAAAGTTTATGAAAGTGAGGTGGATGGGTTTTGTTTTGATTGGAGTTTGTGTTGCTATTATTCTTCTCGTTGGCCGAAATTTACAATCTGAACTGGCGCCAATGGAAGACAGAAGCCAGTTCCGGTTATCGCTGTCTGCACCGGAAGGAACGTCTTTCGATGCTATGGACAAATATGTAAACCGGTTGACGAACCTGATGCTTGATTCCATTCCGGAAAGAGATATGGTTCTTAGTGTTACCTCTCCCGGTTTCACCGGTTCAGGTAATGCTAACACTGGTTTTGTAAGAGTAACCCTTGTTAGCCCCTCCGAAAGGGAAAGATCACAAAGTGATATTGTGAAAATGATCAATAAAAATCTTCCAAAATATAATGAAGGGAGAGCCTTTGCAATCGAAGAACAAACCATTTCTGTTAACCGGCGCGGCGGACAACCTGTTGCGTTCGTTATTCAGAACAACAATTTTGACAAGCTTACCAAAATACTTCCCAAAATCCTGGAAGAAGCCAGGCAGAGTAAAGTATTGCTGAATGCTGACGTAGATCTGAAATTCAATAAACCAGAACTGAGAGTGGAGATTGACCGGCTGAAAGCTGCGCAGTTGGGTGTAAGCGTTAATGATATTTCTGAAACTTTACAACTGGCTTATAGTAACAGGAGGCTTGGATACTTCACTAAAGATGGCAAGCAATACCAGGTAATGGGACAAGTTTCCCGTAATGACAGGGATGATCCTAACGACCTGAAGACGCTGTTTGTACGAAATAACCGAAATGAGTTAATCAGCCTTGATAATCTTGTTACGGTAAGTGAATCCAACACACCTCCTACTATTTATCACTTCAACAGGTATAAATCAGCTACAATATCTGCCAACCTGCAACCAGGCTATACTATCGGTGATGGTATTGAAGAAATGGAAAGAATAACAGATAATCTGCTGGATGAAACTTTTGCCACTTCTTTATCCGGTTCATCCCGTGATTTTAAAGAAAGCAGCAGCAATACTTCCTTTGCTTTCCTGCTGGCTGTTGGTCTGATCTTTTTGGTACTTGCAGCACAATTTGAAAGTTTTATTGACCCTATTATTATAATCTTCACTTTATTCTTCGGCATTGCAGGCGCCGTCCTGTCATTATGGATATTTGGCCAGACACTGAATATCTTTTCACAAATCGGCATTATTATGCTGGTGGGCCTGGTAACCAAGAACGGTATCCTTATTGTTGAGTTTGCTAATCAAAACAGGGAAAAAGGCATGAATAAAGCTGAGGCTGCCATTTATTCTGCGACGCAGCGTCTGCGCCCTATATTAATGACAAATCTTGCCATGGCAATGGGTGCATTACCACTGGCCCTTTCGCTGGGAGCTGCTGCCACCAGTCGTATCCCACTGGGTATTGTTATAGTTGGAGGCATCATGTTTTCACTGATACTTACCCTGTTTGTAATCCCGGCCATGTATTCTTTTCTTTCCTCTGCACACAAGAAAAGTGAAATTGAAAAATTTGTTCATCAACCCACACAACCCGTTCAACCGGTTGTGGGACAAGCATAACCTTCTATATCATTATGAAGAGATTTTTGTTACCTGTATTTATCCTGATAACCTTTTCTTCTGCTGCACAACGTATACTGACGCTGGAAGAAGCAATAGCCACTGCCTTACAGAATAATTATGATATCAGGCTGTCTAAAAATGATTCGGCTGTAGCTGCATTGGATTATTCATTCCGCAATGCTGCCTTATATCCAAGACTGAATGGCAGCATCGGCACCACCTGGAATAATAACGATGGTAAACAAACCCTGGCCGACGGGACAAAAAGAGAACAAAACAATATCAAATCACATAACCTGAACGCTGCACTTAACCTTAACTGGACTCTCTTTGATGGTATGAAAATGTTTGCTACCAGGGACAAAGTAGCGGAATTTGTAAGGCTGGGTGAATTAGGTATCAAAAACCAGGTAGTGAATACAGTTGCTAATGTGATCAACATCTATTATAATATTGTTCGTCAAAAACAACAGCTGAAAGCCATTGAGGAGCAGATCTCCCTCAGCCAGGAAAGAGTGAAACTGGCACAATATAAACTGGACATTGGTGTAGGAGCAAAACCCGATGTACTGCAAAGTAAAGTGGACAATAATTCACAAAAAGCATTGCAACTGGAACAACAAACACTGATCGGTCAATTAAAAGAACAGCTGAACCAGGCAATGAATGTAACTGAACGAAATTTCTATGAAGTGGCTGATTCCATTCCGCTAAACACAACTCTTTCCTTTGGAGATATTCAAAACGGATTAGAAGCTGCCAGCCCCGTTTTACAGATGACCCGCAAGAGTCTCGACATTGCGGCACTAACGCTTAAAGAAAGAAAAGCAGACAGGTGGCCAACTGTTTCTTTTAATTCAGTATATAATTTTACCCGAACGAATAACCAGACTGTCATCAATCCCTTCTCTCCGCTGTTTAACCAGAGTAAAGGATTTAATTACGGACTTACAGCAGCCATACCCATTTTTAATAACCATCTTGTAAAAAGACAGATAAAACAGGCCGAGCTGGATATTCAATACCAGCAAGTGGTATTGGAAAACCAGAAATCACAATTGAATCTTGCTGTTATCAATGCTTTCCTGGAATATGAGCAGCAAAAAAAAGCCCTGGCATTGGAAGAAGAGAATATCATTCTTGCCAAAGAAAATGTCAGTATCGTATTCCAGGTATATAAATTAAATTCTAATACACTCATACAATTAAAAGAAGCTGAAAGAAGCCTTAATGATGCTTATACGAGGCTGATCACTGCCCGGTATAATACCAAACTGGCAGAAACGGAGTTGCTCCGGCTGAAAGGCGATTTGGTGAAATAGTTCATTGTTGATAGTTTGTCTTTACTTTTGGAAAAATAAACTACATGAATCCTCTCGTTGGAATTATTATGGGAAGTGACAGCGACCTGAACATCATGCAGGCTGCATCAGATATTCTGAAGCAGTTTGATATCCCGCATGAGGTTACTGTAGTATCTGCTCACCGCACCCCGCACCGGATGATAGAATATGCACAAACGGCAAAGGAAAGAGGATTGAAAGTAATTATTGCCGGAGCCGGAGGCGCTGCACACCTGCCCGGTATGGTAGCAGCGGTTACTACCTTGCCTGTTATCGGTGTTCCAATCAAATCTTCTAATTCTATTGATGGATGGGATTCTGTACTATCCATACTCCAGATGCCTAACGGTGTGCCCGTTGGTACGGTTGCATTGAATGCCGCCAAAAATGCCGGCATACTGGCAGCCGAAATACTGGGAACCTGTGATGAAACAGTTGCCCGGCAAATAGCTGCCTATAAAAACACCATGAATAATGAGGTGATTGAAAAAGTGGCGAAGCTTAAGAAAGAAGGTTGGGAAAATAAGTTTGATTAAACAGAACTACTATTAAAAAGATAGAAATGGTTTATGAGAATACTTTCTTTCCTAATTGCTTTCCTTTCTTTCACCTGCAATACAAAAAACAATAGTCAACTAGAAAATATCCAGCGTCTTCCCTCTTATCCTTCTGCTTCCGGCGTTGAATATTTCAATAATCATATTTACATAATCGGGGATGATGCAAAATATATACTGATACTGGACAGTAACCTGGCCATAAAAGATTCTATTGCACTTTATTCTTTCCCGGAGACGAAAATTCCCAAAGCCACCAAGCCGGATATTGAATCCATTACTATCACAGCTGATAATAAATTACTGCTGCTTGGCTCAGGCTCTCTTATCCCCTATCGTAATGCCGGCTGGCTTATCGACCCCATATCCAAGCAAAAGGACAGCCTGCGATTAGACAGTTTTTACAACCGGCTGAAAGCAAATGGTATTGACGAAATCAATATAGAAGGCCTTTGTCATATTCCCGGCTATATGGCCATTACTAACAGGGGAAATAAATCGTACAGAAAGAATATGCTCATCATTACAAAAAAAGATTTTTGGACAAACCAGTCCAATGCCCCGATCAGCCTGATCCACCTGGGCATTAATACGGACAGTACGGTTTTCAATGGTGTATCGGGACTAGCTTATTCCGCCAAAACAGACAAACTGCTGATAACAGTTTCTACAGAAGATACCCGCAACAATGTTGATGACGGAACAATAGGTAAAAGCTACCTCTGGATCGTTGATAATATTTCGGCTAAAAAGAAATGGAAAGCCATCAACCCCAATACAATCATTGACCTGGAAGAAATTGATCCCCGTTTCAAAGGGCAGAAGATCGAGTCCGTTTGTATACTGCAGGAAGATGAAAATTCATTCAGGTTGCTGCTGGCTGCAGACAACGATAATGGAAGCAGTACACTGTTTACACTATCTCTTTCCAAAGATTAGTTAGCAGTAAGTTTAAAAATAGTAGTATTTTACTGTTACTTAAACATTACCTGCCAACCCAACCCGTATTTATGAGAAAAGTTCCGGGCATCCTTCTTCTTATATATTTTGCAGCAGGACTAACAACAGCCAGCGGCCAGGCTCCGCTTCAATACAGGGATACCAGCAACCGGGGTCCACAGACATTTGCTATCGTAATGGGCGTCTCAAAATATAAATATATCCGTCCGCTTACGTATGCTGATAAGGATGCAGAACTGTTCCGGGATTATTTGAAATCACCCGGAGGTGGCAGTGTGAAAGACGAAAATATTTTTTGCCTGCTGAATGAACAGGCAATTAATTCTGTTTTCTGGTCTAAAGGCTTTCAATGGCTGAAGGCCAAAAAACTCCAACGGGGTGATCGCCTTTTTATCTACCTCGCCGGTCATGGCGATGCCATTGATGAAGACCAGTTCTTCTTTTTAAGTTATGATTGCAACCCGGGAGGTGATAAGAATAACTATCTCGCCGGTGGCGCTATCCAGCTATACAACCTGAAAAAGAAAATAGCAGCGGAAACATCAAGAGGAGTAGAAGTTTTTTTTATCATGGATGCCTGCCGCTCCAATGAACTACCGGGTGGTAATGAAGGCCTGAGTTTTTTAAATACTGCTGTCTCACAAAAGAAAGCCGGCGAAATCATGATGCTGGCCACCGCCGCCGGGCAGGAATCACTCGAAGATTCATCCATTGGCAATGGTCACGGCCTCTTTACCTGGTACCTGGTTGATGGACTAAGCGGAGTAGCAGACTCCATCAGTGGAGCTGATAATAAAGTTACGTTCCAGGAAATAAAAAAGTATGTGGAAAGCAATGTACCGTCTGTCGCATTGCAACGATTCAAAAGAAAACAAGAGCCTTATTTCTGTTGCGATGAAAATAGTGAAAAAGTAATCAGCACTGTCAATACTGCTTACCTGGAAAAATGGTTACAGACAAAGAGAATGCAGCAACGGGGACCGGGAAATTCTTTCTATGGAACTATCGATACAAAGAAAAGAATCTTTATTGCGGATACCGCCTTGCTGGATACGTATAACAAATTCTACCAGGCCATCAGGAACAATATTATTACCGGTAATGAATCAGCAGAATTCTTTTATCAGCAACTAACTACAAAATTTCCTGAAAATCCATATACTCTCGATGCCAGGTCAACCCTCACTGTAGAATATATCAACTATGCGCAGGCATTGGTGAACCGTTACCTTGATTGCGGAGAACTGACTGATAAAGAAAAACAACAAAACAATGAAGCAGGGGCCAGGCTGGAAAAAGCTATTACTATACTTCGTGAAGAGGAGGAGGATTTTGCCAGCTCTTTATCAGGAAGGATGTATTTCCTGAAAGCCAGTGGTGCATATCCTGATGCTGCTACTGCTTTTCAATTTGCTCATGCAGCATTGGCTGTAAATCCTGATGCCGCTTATATTCTTAACAGGCTGGCCACGCTACATCTTAACAATAACCGGCTGGATAGTGCACAATTCTATGCAGAAAAGGCAACCCGGATTGCCCCAAAATGGACCTGTGCTGCCACTACCCTCGCACTGGTGAAAAAAGCAACAGAGAACAGTAAGAAAAACGATAACAATAAAAGACCGGCACGGAAAAATAGTTTTGGAATTAATTTTGGCGGAGGCTTAACCAAATCAAATCCTGGCTTTTCCGGCAATACCAATACAGGTTTTGCAGGCATTGATCCGGCTAGCGCAGGCACTTTTAATCTTGGTTTGCTATTCCAGGCACAACTTGGTAGTGTAGTATCTATACGTCCATCCGTTTCTCTTTCGTTTGACAATACCAGTATCGACTTTCTGCGAAGAGCAGGAACCGGCGGACCAATAACCATTGAGACGGTGTCAATAAAGACTAATTCCATTACTGCTGCCCTGCCACTTATCATCCGGTTAGGCAACCGTAATACTGTTCCTTATTTTTCACTAGGACCTTCCTTTAGTTATCTATTGGGACAAAGTAATGCTACCGCAGAAATTATACCGGTAAAAAAATCTCTGTTTTTAGCTGATGCCGGATTAGGGCTTGACATTGGCATACCAAAAGCCGGTATCATTTTATCTCCTGAGATAAAATATTCTGCCGGGCTTTCAGAATGGAAAGATGAAACGGTGATCTCTCCTTATACAACCGTCCTTTCTTCGTTAAAGAAACAGGCTTTTACGCTGAATATTTATTTGAGGAAGAGATAATGAAATCACTTTTCTGAAAGGATAACGAATTCCTGTTCCAGTGTCAATGAATTATCATATAAGGTTTGAATAATCTCACTGCCATACCTGGCGAAGTAATAACTGATATTTTCATTCCGCTCCTGCAATCCATTGCCAGGGAACAAATGGGTCCTTATTGATTGTATTTGCCGTTGCTGGTCGCTGAATTTTCTTTTTTCTGACCGCAGCATTTTCTTCTCCAGTTCCTGCAGTCGGTAGACTGTTTTTGACTTTAATGCATCTACATGCTTTTCCAGTGTCGTATCCACGGCGGCAGCCTGTTTTTTAAATGACTCATATAATTTTTCCAGTTCTGATAATGATCCATTCAGTTTAGTTTTATTTTTACTGTCCCGTTCCACCAGCTTATTCATCAGTTCCCTTTCGGATAAAAAGAAATCCTCGATGGTAAAATCAAGTTTACTGATAGCTTCCTGCCATTTTCGTTCCACCAGTAAAAAAGAATTACGCAATACCAGCACCGGGAATGGGATTTTATAATTCTCAAATAAGCTCTTTAACTGGAGCCAGTATGCGGTTTCTCCCCCGCCCCCGATAAAAACAATATTCGGTAAGATCGTTTCTTCATATAGTCCCCGTAAAATAACATTGGGACTGAAACGTTCAGGATACAGTTCCAGCTCCTCCAATATCTCATCTTCAGAAAAACGGAGAGTGGTATCGACTACATGGTATGCACCATTCCTCAATTCAATCCTGTTGCGCAGATTATCTTTCAGGTAGAACAAATTTATCTCTCTGCCACTGGCCTGCACTTTATAACCCGCCTGTTCCAATTTATCGGCTGAGGTTTCAACAATATCTGCAGATTGCTGGTTCAATATTTCATCCCTGAACAAAGGGATCATCAGTTTTTTTAACGCAGGGTTATCCGGCAACACAACAATAAGACCATATGCTGCAAACAATGCATTGACCAATTGAAATGTTGCCTGCTTGAGGGTGTCACCTTCTTTGTAGCATTGTTTCAATAAGGAAACTATTTCATTCCCATGCGGAAGCACCATCAATTGCCCTTCCATTATTTCTATCAGTTTCAACAGTTCTTTGTCCACTTTCATTCTTCCGACTGCCCCGGTCTGCTTTGTATTCCAGGCTAATTTCTCCCCTCCCAGATAAATATGATTCAGTTCTTCCAGGTCTGCATCCTCGGAACCGATATAAAAGACAGGAACAAAGTTGTATTGGGGCAAATTGCTTTTCAAACTGTCAGCCAGTTTAATGGCATGCAGTATCTTATAAATGAAATATAACGGGCCCGAGAAAATATTATTCTGGTGAGCGGTCGTTACGGTAAAAGTATCAGCTGATAAAAGTGATTCTATATTCTTTGTGACTTTATCGCCGGCTGTAATTCCTTCGTATTGCTTTTTTAATTCCTGTACCAGCAATTCCCGGTTGGTTGAAAATTGTTTCCGGTTGTCAATTGCTTTCTGAATTCCCTGTATGGTCGGCGGATGAGCAAAAAACGGCTTCAGTGAATCTGCCTGGTCAATATAATCCATGGCGATCTTTGAGAAAGCTCCTGTTTGCCGGTAAGGTAATCGGGTAGATGTACAATTCATAAGAGATTGTAAAAGTAAGGAGTCCGCCAATTTATTTCTCACAGTTTACACGAATAGGCACAGATTTAAGAAAACCTTTCAACCGCGAAGGGTTTTAAATCCATTGTAGCCGGCAAATTACTTACAACTTCGTTCACCAATTTACCCGAACCTGCACCCAGGCTAAGGCCTAACATAGAATGTCCTGTAGCTAATGTGAGGTTGGAATATTTTTTCACCCGGCCAATATAAGGTAACCCGTCAGCCGAACAGGGACGGTAACCGTACCATATCTTTTCCTTTGGTGGCAGCGGCACATCAAACTCAGGATAGAATCTTTTTACCGCATCCAGGATACCCTGCACCCTGTTCATTCTTACTGGTGTTTTATGCGAAGTGATCTCCATCGTGCCGCCAAACCGTATTTTATTTCCATCCATTGGCGTCATGGCTACTCTTCCCTCCACCAAAATGGCGGGGTAATTTATTTTATACGGAGAATTCTCCAGGGTAACCGAATAACCACGGCCCGGCATCAACGGGATATTTATTCCCAATAGTTTGGCCGTTTGCTTTCCCCATGATCCGGTGGCAACCACTATTTCATCAGCTTCAAATGAACCGCTTGCTGTCATCACTTTTTTTATTTTTTTACCGTCTTTTTCAAATCCGGTCACTTCATTATTTGCCAGCAGCTTTACTCCTGCTGATTGTAAATAACTGATCAGGTTACTCATCAGCTTATTCGGATAGCAATGGGCATCACATTTAAAAAATAAGGCACCGATACCGTTGATAGTTGTATGAGGTTCCAGTTTATCCAACTCTTCCTTGCTTAAGATCACCGTATCGGTCAGTCCCAGTTGATGGGCTTTTGCCAGGGTATGATGAACATGCTCTTCTGCCTCAGCGGTTTGAAATATTTCCAGCAGCCCCTTATGCTCATACGCAAAATCAAAACCCGGGATCTTCGTCCATTCCTCGTATTCTTTTTTACTGATGATGGCAATATCTCTTAATGGCACGGCGGCCGCTTCCACCTGTTTTGCATTGGCACTTTTCATAAACTTCAACCCCCAACTGATAAGGCTCCAGTCTAACCGTGGCTGCACATAAAAGGGGCTTTTGGAATTCCACATCCATTTCAATCCCTTCTTTACGATGCCGGGAGTAGCTAAGGGAATAAAATGACTGGGACAGATATAACCGGCATTACCATAGGAGCAATTATCTGAGAAATCTCCTTTGTCAAGAACAGTTACTTCCCAGCCAGATTTTTGTAAATACAATGCCGAACTTAACCCGATGATACCTCCGCCGATAACAATTACTTTACCCCTGTCCCCTGACGGGGAACTTAGATTTGTAGTTTCCATTGCTTTTATTCAATACAAAAATTACATTTCAATCAGCATTCCCTCCTCAGCTACATTAAACCCGTCTTCCTTCACTTTCTTTTTCTCAGCCGAATGTTTCTTCAGCAAGGGGTTAGTATGATTGAAATGAATGAATACGATCTTTAATTTCTCCGCCGAAGTTAGGGATGAAAATTGTTGCATGCTCTCTTCCACAAAAGGATGCGGCACTTCGCTCATATCACGGCCGGGCAGTTCACCGTTCTGATAAAACGTACCATCAAGCAGGGCCATATCCACCTTTCTTACCTCTGCCACAATATCCCTCTCCCATTTTTCCCATTTATCTATATCCGGGATAAACAATACTTTCTTTTTATCACTTTCAATGATGAAACCAACTGTTTCTGAGTATTCATCACGATGCGGTACTTTAACAGGTGTTATTTTAAAAGACTGGTTCAGTCGAACAGTACTGTCAGCATTTAAAAGGTTCAACCTTATATTCTGCAATGAAACCAACTGGCTCCACGGGCCGTTGCTACGAAGAAAAGAATCCATCCTGGGCATGGCCCATACCGGTACCTCTTTGGTTCCCATCACTTCCCTGCCCAACTGCATCAGCCCGGTATAATGACCAATATGTGCATGGGTAATAAAAATTCCATCCGGAGAGTAATCAGTGCCCGGCAAATATTCTTGCAGGTTTTTTAATTGTATAGCAATGTCGGGTGTGGCTTCAAATAACCAGTATTTATTTGCCTTTCTGTCAACCAATGCAAGACAGGTAACCAGTTTTTTTTCTTCTTTCCCTTCATGGTAAACTTTACAACATTCTTTCTCACACCCCGCCTGTGGGTAACCGGCATCCTGTGCCACACCAAGTAATACAATAAATTTTTCCGGCAGGGAATTTTCGACAGCGGGACCAGGGGATTGTTTTCCCTCTTTACAGTTTATCGATGCAATTAATATCGCTGCTATAAGAAGTGATAATGTTGTTTTCAAAATTCTTATCTCCCGGTTCATTTTTTATCATCCGATCTTAGGCAATGTGTAACCATTATGATACGGCGCTGACAAGTATTTTTTATTCACTGCTTCATCTGTAAACTTTCCTTTCACTTTATCCCAGTTTAGTTTTTTTCCTGTACGGAAAGCAATATTACCCATCTGGCTCAGTACGGCAATATGCGAAGCCTCTTCAATGGAACATTTCAGTTCATCCATTTTCCCGGATCGTATCACACTTACAAAATTCTCCATGTGCTTGTCCAGCCCGTTGTCCACTGATTTTTTCCTTTCCACTTTTGCTTTTTTCTCACTTTTAGGTTCTTCCATTACTTCCCATCCACTCCTGTCAAGAGCCAGGGTGCCATTATCACCCACAAAAGCAATTCCATGACTGGTCTTATTCATGCCGCCTTCAATACCAATAGTATGTTCCCATTGCAAATTGAATTTATCAAACTGGTACAATGCACTCATTGTATCAGGAGTTTCTTGCGGTGAAGAAGGATCAGCAAAATTGCCGCCCAATGCACTGATGGATTGAGGAACCGTGGCCTTCATACCGATCAATGCATAATCCAGTAAATGGACTCCCCAGTCTGTCATCAGGCCACCGGCATAATCCCAGAACCAGCGGAATGTAAAATGAAAACGGTTGCCATTGAATGGACGCATCCTGGCAGGTCCAAGCCAGCGGGTATAATCCACTCCTGCCGGCACTTCACTATCCGCTACAAAAGAAATAGGTTTCTTCCATCCCACATAACACCACACTTTTACCGTGCGGATATTACCCAACACACCGCCATGCAAAAAATCAATGGCGTCTTTAAAATGCTGCTGGCTCCGTTGCCACTGTCCCGCCTGCACTACTCTGTTATACTTCTTTTGTGCAGCCATCATAATGCGGCATTCTTCAATAGAATTGCCCACGGGCTTTTCTACATATACATCTTTACCTGCCCGGCAGGCATCCACCATCTGCAAACAATGCCAGTGATCGGGTGTGCCAATGATCACCGCATCCACTTCCTTCATATCAAGCAACTGGCGGTGATCGGCAACTGCTTTTACTTTGGAAGCATCCACATTCATCGCAGCCAGTTCCGTCATTCGCTTACTTAATACATTTTTATCAACATCACACAAAGCCACCAGGTTTAAACCGGGCACTTTTAAAATAGCTTTCAGGTTGCTCCAGCCCATTCCATTGATACCAATGACGCCGACATTCAACTGATCAGACGGGGCTATCCTGTTTTTGAAAATAGCAAACACATCATTACCAAAAGAAGAAGCAATGATAGTTCCTGCAGTAAGCGCCGAAGCCTGGTATAAAAATTTTTTTCTTGATTGCATAGTCATGTTTTATTGAGTAACCAACTACCTCAGTCCTTCTCCCTGAATATGTTCCCGATACTTCAGGAAAGCTTTTTTTGAAGCTCCTAAAACCCCTCCTGCGGAGGGGCCTGGGGAGGTTTCATATAACCTGGAACCCATACGCATACGGGTCATCTTCCTTGTCTATCCAGATCGTATTGTATCCATAGATCTTTGCCCAGCCTTCTACAGAAGGACGAATGGCTGCATTACCATGCACTACCAGTTCTTCTTCTATCCTTCCAATGAATTTACTGCCAATAATGCTTTCATGAATAAATTCCCCTCCTTTCTTCAGTTTTCCTTTGGCATACCATTGTGCCATTCTTGCACTGGTTCCTGTACCACATGGACTGCGGTCAATGGCTTTATCACCATAAAAGACCGCATTTCTTGCGGTTGAACTTTTATCCAGCACTGCGCCTGTCCATAAAATATGCGAACAACCATTTATTGTTGCATCTTCCGGGTGAATAAACTGGTACTTCGCATTGATATTCTTTCTTAATTCCCTTGCCCATGCAATCAGTTTATCTGCGGTGTAATGCTCCAATCCTTTAAAATTTTTCTGCACATCAACTATGGCATAAAAGTTTCCTCCATACGCTACATCGATTACCAACTCACCCAGTTCGGGACAATCTGCCGTTAGCTCTGCTGAATGAAGAAATGATGGAACATTGGTCAATCTTACGCTTTTTACTTTTGAATGTTGACTTTCATATTTTATCATCACTAATCCTGCCGGAGCTTCCATTCTTACCAGGCCGGGAGTTTTTGGTTGTATCAATCCTTCTTCGATTGCAATGGTGATCGTTCCGATAGTGCCATGACCACACATGGGTAAACAGCCGCTGGTTTCAATGAACAGCACCGCCACATCATTGGCCGGATCATGCGGCGGATACAAAATGCTTCCGCTCATCATATCATGTCCGCGGGGTTCAAACATTAATCCTGTTCTTATCCAATCGTACTCCCGTAAAAAATGCTGCCTTTTTTCACTCATACTCTTTCCCTGCAACACAGGACCGCCTTCCTTTACCAGCCTGACCGGGTTACCACATGTGTGTGCATCAATACAATTGAAAACAAAACGACTGCTATTCATTATTTCTTCAGTTAATTAATTACCGGGTTTCACAGCCACACCCACCATGCTGTCTGCCGTACCATAATAAAGGAACCATTGGCCTTTAAAAAAAACCAACCCTTCAACAAATGTAGTACCTGCTTTGTACTGCCCTTTTATCTCATGCGGCAGGTCCGGTTTTATAAAGTAGTTATCACTGCGGCTGATAAGTTTTGACGGATCTTTCAGATCAAATAAAGCCTGGCCACCACAATAAGTTCCCTTTGGTATAGCCGGGTCAGCATTTTCATTTTCGATATTCTTACCGTTGTACAATAATAAAATGCCTTTGTCGGTGATCAGTGCAGGCGGGCCGGGTTCCGTCAGGTGACTATCAAACTTTTTTTCTCTTGGTTTTAATGCTACCAATAATTCCTGTTGTTCATCCACTACCGGTGTCCAGTCAATAAGGTCTGCCGAACTGGCGAGATACATCGGGTTCTCTCCCCAATACATCCAGTATTTGCCATTGACCTTCGTTGCAGTTATTTTTTGATCAACCATCTTTGTCACTACTGATCCTGATTTGCTCCAGGTGTTCAGAAATTTTCCGTTGTATGCTTTGCGAAAGGCCGGCCCCTGTTTTGTCCAGTGAATCAAATCTGTTGAAGTCGCCACACTCAGTCTTGCCACATCACGGTTCCAGCTGGTGTACAGTAACACATAAGTGCCATCTTCTTTTTCCACGATACGTGGATCTTCACAACCTCCGGGGTAATCATATTTCATGAACTCACTGCTGTCGGGATACAGCACAGGGTCTTTCATTTTAGTAAAATGAATACCGTCATCACTCACGGCAAGACCGATCCGGGATGTCCGCATGCCAATGGCCGTGCCCGGTATATCCTCTGCACGGAACAGGATATATGCTTTATCATGGCGTACAATGGCTGCCGGATTAAATACATCCGCTTTTTGCCACTGCACCATTTCTTTTTTAAGCGGGCAGAAAAAAGAATAAGCGGAATCAGCCTGCATGATGGGATTGAAAGCCGGTTTCACAAAACCTTTCATCTGCCAGTCTTGCTGGGCAAACAGGGATGATGACAAGAAAATAAAAAATATGTACAGGGCAGTTTTTTTCATTTAATAATATTTAACCCCGGAGGGTTTGTAACTCTTCATAGATTTTTTCACACAAAGCCACTAAGTCAAAATGCCGGTAAGGCTTCCGGTTCTGTTCTTTGTGCCTTTGCCGGATATTTTTACATTTGTTTACATGGAAACCTACGGAAAGATACTACTCATTGCCATGCCCGCCTTCCTTGCGCTGGTTCTTTTTGAAAAATGGTATGGCTGGCGAAAAGGAAAAGATACTGTCCGGAATATGGACATGATCTCTTCCCTGAGCAGCGGGGTTACCAACGTTACCAAAGATGTGCTCGGCCTTGCCATCGCCATCGGTATTTATCCCTTTATGCTGGAGCATCTTGCTGTAACAACAATTGAAAATACCCTGCTGGTATATATCATTACATTTATCGTTATTGATTTCAACGGTTACTGGGTACATCGCTGGAGCCATAAAATAAATTTATTCTGGAACCTGCATGTTATCCATCACAGCAGCGAGGAGTTCAACCTGGCCTGTGCGTTAAGACAAAGCATTTCTGCCTTCTTCAATCTGTTTACTGTATTATTATTGCCTGCTGCTATATTGGGCATACCGGAAGAAGTGATACAGATCGTGGGGCCCATACAGCTCTTTGCACAGTTCTGGTATCATACACAGCATATCAACCGTATGGGTTTCCTTGAAAAAATAATTGTTACTCCCAGCCACCACCGGGTGCACCATGCCGTGAACCCGGAGTATATGGACAAGAACCTGTCGCAGATATTTATCATCTGGGACAAACTCTTTGGCACTTTTGTGGAAGAAAAAAAAGAAGTACCTCCGGTATATGGCATTACCCGGCCGGCCCGCACCTGGAACCCGATCAAAATAAATTTTCAGCATCTCTGGTTAATGATAAAAGATGCCTGGCGCACCCATAGCTGGAAAGACAAGTTCACACTCTGGTTTAAACCCACCGGCTACCGCCCTGCCGATGTGGCTGAAAAATACCCGGTATATAAAATTGAAGATGTGTACCATTTTGAAAAATATGATACCCGTACATCTCCCGCCTTTAATGCATGGGCATGGGTGCAACTGTTATTTATCCTGCTCTCGGTAAGCTACCTCTTCGGGCAGATTGCTTATATCAACAGTCTGGACAAAACTTATATCTACTGGTACGGCGCTTTTACTTTCTTAAGTGTGTATGCTTTGACCGAACTGATGGACCGCAACAGGTATGCGATTGTGTGGGAAACACTGCGCAGCGGGTTGGGGATTTGGTCTTTATATGAGCAGGGTGACTGGTTTGGCGCCAGCCAGTGGCTGGATTCTGCAAAGTATATTCTGGCAGGTTACTTTGTTGTATCAATAGTAATAACCGGGTGGTTTACTATCAAACATCAGAAAGAAGACATGGACTTATCAGTGGTGAAGTAAAATTGATACTGGCATAAAATGCAATTGAGTATCAGATCGATTCTATGCCAGGTGTGTCGTATATTTAATTGTTGTATGCAAGCCTAAATGAACCCTTATGCTAAAAAAAGGTTTTAAATGGACTGTTTCACTAATAATAATCGTATTTGTTTATTATAAATTCTGTATCCGAGGTAATAATAGGTTCACCATATATCATCATCATGGACTTTGGCTTCCTTCAAGTACTCACAACATTAAATTTACTTATTACCCAAATTTTCCAAATTTAGTTGATGATGATGCGATTAATATATGCCAAATGGAAAAAGATGATTATTTCAAACTTTTAAGAAAGCAGCAATATCGATATTTAATAAGAATTGACACCAGTAAAGACGTAATCGGAAGTATGTATTATATCTATAGCGATTATGCAAAAATACCAGATAGTTTAATCACCAAGTTTCCTGCCGAATTTGGATGTAAGTCAACGACAGGAGATGCTCTCGGAATAAGAGCAAATTTAATTGACACAAATACAGTTGAAGTTGAATTTACAACAGACTGGAATTAAAGGCCTGCATACAACATGAACTGTGTAAAAAACCAAGCAAAAAGCGAACTTTTTTTATGGTTTAGCTGAACAGTAATTAGGTTGATACAAGCTGTTGTTTTTTACCACTGCAAATACCTGTTTCAACAATTTGTTGCATACTGCTATCAACGCCTGTTTCCCTGTTTTTCCATTGGCCCGTAAACGATCATACAAAGCTTTGCAGGCCGGGTTGGTTTTCATTGCATTCATGCTGCACATATACAGCACATCCCGCAAGTTTTTACCACCCCGTTTGTATATCCTGGGCTTGCCTTGTATGCTGCTTCCGCTACTGTACTGCGTGGGTGCCAGGCCCGCAAAGCTGATCAGCTGCCGGTGATTTTGGGTGTGCTTAAACCCCTGGGTAAATACAATCAGCATCGCTGCCGCTCTTTTACCTATCCCTTTCACACTGCTTACATTTTCACGCCGTGGTCGGTGTTTTCTTCCACCGACCACACGATGTAAGGCAATCTTCTTATATTAGCCGATGCCCGCCATCATTACAGAATACCCGCAATTCTTCACAGCCACCATCAATAGCTGGCAGCGGTTATTAGAACCCGATGGCTACAAGTGAGAAAATTAGTTTTTCTTTGTTACTGCCCATGTCCATACAGCGCCTTTCCGGATTGCACTTGAATAAGGTGTTATTCCATTTTTCCAGCTAAAACCTGGTTCGTCTTCAACGGCACTCCCGGATAAAGTATTACCTGACATCGTTATTACCACCGTCCCCCGGCGGCTTATTTTTTTATCATTGTCTTCAAATTGCTCTGTCCAGTTACATTGTAGTTTATCGCCTTCTGCCCTGCATCCGGAAATATGGCCTTTGTCCGTAAAGCCATTGTTCTTTATATGTGAAGTGGTTGCTGTAAACCCTGTGCCGGAACCGGAAACTACGAGTACCTGCTTACCCCATGGCGTTCCGCTTTCATAAGTGCCTGACCAATCTGCATCCCCGTCTTTTGATATATAAATAAGAAACTGTCTTTCGGCATTATCTTTTCCCGTCATCAGGTCGGCCGTTATATCACTCCACTTTTCTTTATATCCCTTCTTCTTCACTATCACTTTTGCCGTGAGGCCTGCAAAACTATACTCATTATCAGAGAGGCGGCACTCACCCTGTGTGTTGGTGGTACCGTTCTTTACATCCCCGTCAGAAAGGCTCAGTTGCACATTGGCGCCGGGTACCGGCTCATCGGTGTCAGCATCCAGCACTTCCACATTGATGTGAAAGATGATGGATTCATTTTCCCCTTTGGTGAGTGTGATATAAGCAGTGTTGGCAGGTATCGCTTTCCCGTCCTTCGTCCAGGGGGCATCGCCGCTGGGCACATATTGCCTTTCTATCTTGTATCCTTCCTTATGTACTTCCAGTTTAACATACTCGCCGGAGATAAGGATGGTATGCTGCACCTTAGCATAGCCGCTTCCATCTGTATTGGTCGTTTTACCCGGATTTACATATACCGTAGCTCCGCTGATGCCTTTGCCGTCTTTATCCTTCACATATACATTCAGCTCTTTATACTCGGATGAAAGTTTTTCAAGCTTCTCCAGCTTTACCACTATATAAGCGCCAAGGGCATACTGTGTCAGGTCAACTTTCCTGTCTTTATAACCCGGCGCCTTCACATGGATATAATGCGGCATCACCCTTGTCTTTACCATCACCCCGTTCTTTTTCACATAATCTACTTCGCCGAGGTAAGTAATGAGACCTTCAGGGCTGGCCATATGGCTTTCATCTGAGAGTACAATAAGCCTTGCCTTTTGAATGGGCGAGCCTTTATAATCCAGTATCTGAAAAGTGTAGGAGCCGTTTTCCTGAGCTGTTGAATAAAAAGAAACGGCGAGAAAAAAAAGAAGGACGGTGAGTTGTGGCAGCTTTTTCATAACAGTAGTTTTGGGTAAAATGAATACGCTGAACCGGTTTCCTGATAACTAAAGGTAGGAATAAGGGTAAGTTTTCAAAATTTTAATACCCTTTCCCAGCCGAATCTCCGGCATTGGACCTGGCTTAATCAACTTACGAATAGCAGGTAAAACCGCCGGGGGCATTCGTTTGACCTGTTCTTTTCTTTGCTTACTGAAGCGCTATGATTCTCATTATGTAGTATGTATAAACACCAGCCAAAGTAAAACATGGCCGTTTTATTTCGCTTGCAAAGCCGGTATTTGTGCTTAATATTTACGAAATTTGATTAACACCAATTAAACCTATAAATATGATAACGCTGCGTATTGAACACAAGATTGCAAACTATGACGCCTGGAAAAAAGCATTTGACAGCGACCCTGCTAACCGAAAACAATCTGGTGTAAAGCGTTACCGTATTTATCGCCCGGCCGATGATGAAAAATTTGTAATCATTGATCTTGATTTTGATAATCCTGAACAAGCACAATCGATGCAAACTGCATTGCACAAAATGTTCGGAATGATTGAGGGTAAACTGATTTTTGGCGGGCAGACAAAAATTTTATACGTAACAGAAGCAACCGAATTATAACCTTAACCCTGGTTAACCATTTTCACCTCCTCCCGGCCCCTTGGTGGTTGGCGTTTAATAACGACATTTGTATTTCATTAAACTTTTCATTCCGAATCCTATCAAAACGCCGCTAATCTTCCAACTATGAAATATTTATTCAGCCTCACCGTACTGCTCACCCTCTTCTCATGCCAGAAAGATACTGATCCGGCTCCTGCCCCGGAAACCATGTACTATCCGCCAAACGGCAGCAGCACCTGGGAAACAAAATCAATTGCTTCACTCGGCTGGAACAGTGCCGCTGTGCAACCGCTAAAAGATTACCTGCAGCAGAAAAACACCAGGTCCTTTATGATACTGGTGAACGGACGTATTGTGATGGAAGAATATTTCAATGGCCACACAAAAGATTCAACCTGGCAATGGAACAGCGCCGGCAAAACACTGACAGGAACAATGACTGGCATTGCCCAGCAGGAAGGCCTGTTGCAGATCAATAATAAAGTATCCGATTATATAGGCACCGGCTGGACCAGTGTACCACTTGTAAAGGAAAACCTGATCACCAACCGGCACCTGCTTACCATGACCTCAGGCCTGAACGATTCAACTAATTTTGTTACACAAGCCAACCTTACCTATATGGCAGATGCCGGCACCCGCTGGTCTTATCACAATGTGTTTCAAAAACTGATGGATGTGGTGGCCGCTGCCTCATCCCAGAACTACAGTACTTATTTCAATGCCAAACTGAGAGATAAGATAGGCATGGATGGCTTCTGGAACAATGGCATCATCTTTAAAATTTACCACAGCAGCACCCGCAGCATGGCCCGTTTTGGTATACTGGCCCTTAACAAAGGCAAATGGAATACTGATCAGATTATCAACCAGGCTTTTTTTGAAGAAAGCATCAATACCTCCCAAACCATCAATCCTTCTTACGGATATTTTTGGTGGCTGAATGGAAAGAGCAGCGCTATGTTGCCCGGTGGCCAAACGGTGTATCCCGGCACACTGGTGCCCAATGCCCCTGCTGATATGTATGCGGCTATGGGCGCCGAAGATCAGCGCATCTATGTTGTACCTTCAAAAAATTTGGTGGTTATCCGCATGGGTACTGCATCAGACCCTTCCAACCCCGTTTTTGCTTTGTCAGGTTTTGACAATGCACTCTGGGAGAAAATAAATGCAGTGATCAATTAAAAGAATTTTTTTCTTTCAAGCCGTTTCTCAAAGGTTAGCCTCCTCCGGATAAGGAAGTACTGCAACACTCAAATCAGCCCGGCATCGCCTGGTAAATGAAATTATCCTTACATTAGAACCGATGGTCACTATTGCAAAAGCAACTACAGACAATGCAGCCCTGCTGGCTGATATTGGCCGCATTAGTTTTATTGAATCGCATGGGCACAGTGGCCCGGCTGCAGATATTGATGCTTATATTACCGCCAAATACACCCCGGACATACTACAGCAGGAACTCAGCGACCCGGGCAATATCTATCATATACTTTATCATGCCCGGCAGGTGGCCGGTTTTTCCAAGATCATTCTCCATTCACCTCATCCTGGTATCCCGCAGCAAAACATTACCAAGCTGGAAAGGATCTACCTGCTGAAAGAGTTTTACCAGTTAAAGCTGGGATATGAACTGCTCCGGTTCAATATTGATCTGTCCAAAAAAAATAACGAGGCCGGTATGTGGCTTTATGTATGGAAAGAAAACCACCGGGCCGTAAACTTTTATACAAAGGCCGGGTTCAGGATCACCGGCAGTTATGATTTCAAACTCAGCGAAACCCATTCCAATCCCAATCACCGGATGCTGTTGCTATATTAAGCATGTTTTCGCAATCAGAAGGCTTCCTGGTTAAGCCTATTGAAAACGTTGCTGTAATTAACTATCTTTAAAATCATGAAAAGATTCACAAAGATCTCATTCATTACCGGATCAGTACTGGTAGCTTATGGTTATTTATGCCGTATACTCAATATATATTTCTTCTGGGACAGCAAGATAATCGGATGGTTCTTTCTGTTTTTGGCTTTGGCAGGTTTGTTCTTCAGTCTATATAAGTCACAAAAATCTCAAGGCAAGAAAACCGCCTGGGTGAAAATTGGTATCGGTTTCCTGTTATTTGGCCTTATTATTTCACCAATCGTGATATTCATTCTGAAAAGATCTGATGCTTACCAGGCAGCCATTGAATACCTCAAGATTGATACGGAGATCAAAAATACTGTCGGCAATATCCGGGGCTTTGGCCTGATACCAACAGGTCAGATTGAATCCAGTACTAACTATGGAGAGAATTCGGGAGATGCAGTTTTCAATATAACTATCAGAGGTGATAAGAAGTATAAGGATGTTATAGTGTCTTTGAAAAAGACTCCGGAAACAATGTGGACTATTGTTTCGCTTGAATAATCACAAGCCCATTGTTTTTGGTTGCTCAAAGTTTTGCCAATCCCTCACAACCTCTTCACCACGTCCATATAAAATTGTTTCCTTATGCGGTAGCCTATAGATTCATATAACTGAATCGCCCCGGCATTACTGCTGAGCACATGCAGAAAGGGAGTAAAAGAATTTTCCAGTATCAGTTGCATCACCCGGAGCATTAATGCTTTTGCATATCCCCTGCCCCGGTAATCAGGATGAGTACAGACAGCGCTTACTTCCATATATGGTACCGGGTGCATACGCTGTCCCGCCATGGCGGCAAGCCTTCCGTCAGTAAATATTCCAAAGTAGTTACCAAATAAAATGGTGTTCTGTAAAAAAGGGCCGGGTTTGGTCAATTTTGTCAGTTCCAGCATAGCCGGTACATGTTCCTCCGTTAATGGTACTATCGCTTCACTTCCTCTTGTTGTAAACGATGAAACCGGTACTTCATACAACATCTGTGTAATATCCATTTGTTGCAGGGTGTTCCATTTATTTGTATCAACCGGCAGGCTGTCAAAATAATGAATAGCGACACGTTGTCCGGCTGCTGTCATTTCATAGAGTTTGTCAAGATTTGTTGTATCCAGTTCTTTCATTCCTGCAAACGGTGCAATATCGGGATTGTAAATCCCCACATCGCCATCTACTACAGCAATACCTGCATTGCCGGTGGTAATGGCGTTCCAGATCATATTATCCAGTATATGGCTCATTGCTTGTTCCCTTGTTTTTACAACGCAACTTACCCCAAATTTTCCTCGATGTTTATACCGTACATAAACCAAAAAATAAATCCATCAAAAAATAATGAATCTCTGTATCTTTTACATCCTTTCGTATACGCTCCACTTTCGTTCATCAACAAAACCAACTAACATGAAAAAGTTACTCAGTTTCATCCTCATTTTTACGGCTTGTTTGCAGCAATTACCTGCACAGGAACTGAAATCTGAATTATTGTTTGAAATGGAAGCCAATCTTAATGCCCCACAGATGGTAGGACCAGTACTTACCGGTACACGGATCATTTTTCCGGTAGTCAGCGGAACCATTAAAGGCAGCAAGCTCAGCGGAAAAGTCTTGCCCGGTGGTGGCGATTGGGGGCTTGTAGTTGATTCCACTACTTTCAAATTAGATGTCCGTGCCACCATCGAAACAGATGACGGTGCTCTTATCTATGTATCATATGGCGGCTATATTCATACCGATGCAAAAAGGTTTGCGATGCTGCTGCAGGGAAAAGGGGGAGAACTCTCTCCCGCTGATTATTATTTTCGCACCAACCCGGTATTTGAGACAGCTTCTCCCAAATACGCCTGGCTCAATCATACCATTGCTATCGGTGTGGGTCGTATACCTGCAGCTGGTAAAGTAGCGTACAAAGTGTATGCGATAAAGTAAAAGCAATTAATGTTTCTCTGCCATGCTGCTGTAAAACCAATTCAGGAAAGAATAAATTGTCATAAGATATTTTCCAATCCTTGCTGGTTTAGCAAGGATTTTGCTATGCTATACTGTCACCAGCTTCCTCCTGAGGATTTCATTAAAAAAACAATATGAAAACTTCAGCACTTTTATTATCGGGATTACTGTACAGTTGCCTTTCCCTTGCACAGTTAAAAACTACCACAGTTTGTCCACCCTTTGTGGTTGATATTCTTGATGGCCGTATCAATGAGTTGGATCCCCGCTCTACTATTGGAGAGATCAAATCAAAATTTCCCTGCTTTACCAGTGCAGAAAATGAAACAGATTCTGCCCGCTGCGGTGGTGGTGTTTTTTACAAGAGCCATGATATCTATTTCTATACAGCCCGCAATTATGTGGAGATTGGCCCGGCATTCAAAGGCAAACTCAGCATTCCGCTGATGGGCGCAGCAAGAGGCAGTCTTTTCAAATGGCTGGGTCATCCTTATATAAAGGATGTAAGCTGGGATGTTTTTCAGACCTCCTACGGCATTTTGCTGCTTTACTACAATAAAGCCAATAAGATCAACCGTATACGATTCAGCACAGAATCAACCGGCAGTATACGTATATGTGAATAAAATAAAGTGAATGACGACCGTCGGGAACACTTTAATGCCTTTGCATTTTTTCACTGACAAAATTGTTGAAAACCTGTTTACAATTGGCCCGCCCCGCCACTCATGGCGGCAGGCGAATCTTTTACTTTTGTTACAGCCGTCACCCCCAGCAACAAAATTGTGGTGATGGCCTGTACAAATAAATATTACGCATATGTTACTGAGAAAACTACTGCCCGTTTTTGTGTTGTTCCTGGTTTGCAGCGCCGGTGCACAGTCAATCACAAACCAACCTACTGCCCGCCTGATCAAAACAGCCAACTCCCTGCTGGAAGCACAGCAATTTGAAGCAGCGGAAGAATATTTTTCGAAAGCCCTGCAAAATGCTATCGTAGCAAAAAACAGTTATCACCAGGCACAGATCTATGAAGGATTGGGAAACCTGTATAACAAAACCAGCCAGTCATCCCGTGCCGTGGAGGCATATCAAAAATCCATCAAACTATACAAGGCACTTGGCATGACGGTGATTGCTGATGTGGTAAGCAGCTTAATGAAAGGGGTGCAGGGTATCGGTGATATGTATGCCGGAGTAGAGATTGGTGCAAGAGGCATCAAACTGAGTGTGATTGAAGTGAAGTTGGGTAAAAACGGTGCGAATGAGTACCTGTTAAAAATGGATACTTCTATCAACACGGATGCAGCCGCTTTATCTTATCAAAGTGAAAAAGAAACTTTTGATGCCATCACTATTTTTTATGACATGATCCGTAAGAAATACCAGATCCCTTCTTCCAGAATTCATATCGTTATCAGCAGTGGCCTGAAACAGGAACTGGATAAATACAACAAGGTGGAATACTTTGCCCAGGTAGTGCGGCCAAAAGATCTTGATCCAAAGATCCGTATCCGCTATATTACCGTGGAAGAAGAATCAGAACTTAGTTTTAAAGGAATTGTTCCGGCCAGTAACCGTCTTTCTGCCAACCAACTGGATATAGGCAGCGGTAACACTAAAGGCGGTTACATCAGCAACAGCCGTTCTTTTACTCCTGTTACTTTTCCGCTGGGAACAAGGTCCTTTCAGCGACTGGTGGAATCACATATGACAGGCAATGGTAATGTAGAAGATTATCGTGTAGCAGCAGAAAAACTTATTGCTGACAGCCTGGGACGGGTAATGGTATACCAGTTGATGGATAAAAAAGATTTTAAATCAAAGGACATTTATATATCCGGTGGTATTGTATGGGCTGTTGCCTCCCTGATGCATCCGCAGCAGATCAGGGAAAATTATGTGGAATTGAGCCGGCAGGATTTTGCAGATTTCAGGAATCTTATTTATTCCAAGTATGACAGTCTCATCAACCCCAATTTGCAGAAATTAATGAGCAGTGAAGATGCGAAAGCAACCATGGCCAATATCAAAAGGGTTGTAAATACTTATGATCAGAAAGCAATGGTGTCAGGCGCTATCTGGTTAGATGAACTGATAGACCAGGTGAACACCGTAAATCCTTCCAAGAAATTCATTTTTCACCGTTATGCATATGTTGGATGGATCAGCGGCTATATCATGGATAAGATCAGTAAGCAGTACACTGACCTGGCGATGAATTAGTATACAATTTGAAATTTCTAAGAAGGTTCTCCAATAATAAAACAGGAGAACCTTTTTATTTTATCCCTGCTTTCGCACATATTTTGTCAGTATCACAATCTGCTGACCTTCTATCCGACCTTCGATCTGATCTGTATTACCCGGAACACAGCGGATATTGCGAACCACGGTTCCCACTTTAGCATTTACAGAAGATCCTTTTACATCCAGTGATTTGGTCAGCACTACGTTGTCTCCGTTTTGCAGGTTTGCCCCATAGCAATCTTTATGCAGGTCAACGGAAGCATCGTTTTCATGGTCACCACTGGCTTTGGCCCAGGCAAGTTTCTCCTCATCCAGGTAAAGCATTTCCAGTTGTTCAGCTGCCCAGCTTTCATTGCGAAGGCGGTTCAACATTCGCCACGCCATTACCTGCACGGCAGGTACCTCACTCCACATACTGGTAGTCAGGCATTGCCAGTGTTTGCTGTCAAGTTCCTCTTTCTTTTCAATTTGTGCTAAACATTTGGGGCAAACCCATATTGCATCATCCATATTGCCGGTGGCAGGCGGCACCTCATATACTTTCAGATTCTCTGTCGCTTCACACAATTCGCATTTGTTACCACTTCTTTTCGCCAGCAATTCTTCTTGTCTCATCTATTTAGTTTTAAAATTGGCGGCGAATGTAGGAAAATAAAACCGTACTCATAATGATTCCGAACCATAGACAACCGCTGACACAACTTACTGCTTGCAAGTTCCTACTTACTCAACTCACTATTCACTGTTCTCCAAATTCCCAATGGATTTCCATTCTTCAACTCGTCGGGCAATAGCTCATCAGGCCAGTTTTGAAAAGCAACAGGTCTTGCAAAACGTTTAATGGCATCGGCTCCAACAGAAGTAAACCTTGCATCAGTTGTTGCAGGAAATGGTCCGCCATGATGCATGCTCAAACACACTTCCACCCCGGTGGGTACTCCATTCAAAATGAAACGACCACAAATATTCTTTACTGCTTCTACCAGTTCATCATTATTACTCACATCATTATTCGTGGCCATTAATGTGGCTGTAAGCTGCCCTTCGAGGTGTTTGGCGACCTCAATCATTTCTTTCATATCAGCACAGCGTACCACCATCGAATAAGGGCCAAAGACTTCTTTATGCAGCACAGGATTTTTTATAAATGTTTTTCCGTCCACGGTAGCAATTGTTGGCTGTCCCTGTTTCTCCGATGGAGCAATAGCAGATTCAGCAACCAGGTGTACATCAGGCTGCATCAGTGCTTCTTCTCTTTTTGTTACAAAAGCGTCGGCAATTCCCTGGTGCAACATGGTGCCGGGAGCAATTGATTGTATTGCTTTCCCCAGATCATGTATGAATGTTTGTAATGCCTCGCTTTCTATACCAATGATCAAACCGGGATTGGTACAGAACTGTCCTACACCCAATGTAACGGAACCGGCATACATCGTTGCTATGTCAGCCGCAGCAGATCTCAATTTCTCCGGTAGCAGGAAAACAGGATTCACACTTCCCATTTCTGCAAAAACCGGGATGGGTTCTTTTCGTTGATTGGCCCAGTCGAATAATTGTTTCCCTCCCGCATAAGAACCGGTAAAACCAACAGCTCTTGTATATGGATGCATCACCAATGCTTTACCCACTTCAAAAGATACTCCGTTCACATGAGCAAAAATTCCTTTGGGCAAATTGCATTTATCAGCGGCATGCAATATGGCCTCAGCTACAATGGCTGATGTTTGTGGATGTGCAGGATGCGCCTTTACAATAACAGGACAACCGGCAGCAAAAGCACTGGCAGTATCACCACCGGCAGTAGAGTAAGCAAAAGGAAAATTGCTTGAGCCAAACACCACTACCGGTCCCATTGGTACCAGCATTTTTCTTATATCGGGCTTAGGTGGATTTTTACCAGGAATGGCTGTGTCAATCCTTGCTTCCAGCCAGTCACCTTTTTCACAAGCCAGTGCATAGCTTTCCAGTTGATAGATCGTTCTGGTCCTTTCATTTCTTAATCTCGCTTCCGGAAGATTTGTTTCTTTCATGGCCGTTTGAATCAGCAGGTCACCACATTCTTCCAGTTCAAAAACAATGGCCCGCATAAAATCAGCCCGTTGTTTTAATGAAGCTTTGCGATAGACATGAAAAGCAGTCCATGCATCCTGCATCACAGCATTGATCTTTTCAGTTGTTACATCCTTGAACATTAAACCTTACACTTTAAACATTAAACAATAGGTCTTACTTTTATAGCATCATTGATTGTCTTCAAAATCCTCTCTCTCTCCACTCCTTCCAGTCTTAATCTTGGTGCTCTTACATATTCACTTCCTGTTCCCGTTTGTGCAGCGGCCAATTTTATATACTGTACCAGCTTAGGATGAATATCCAGTTCCAGCAGCGGCATGAACCAGCGGTAAATTTTTAATGCTTCTTCTGTTTTACCTGCTTTTACCAGGTTATAGATCGCTACGGTCTCTTTTGGAAATGCACAAACCAATCCCGCTACCCAGCCATCTGCACCAAGGCAAAGTTCTTCCATTGCCAACGTATCCACTCCGCAAAGAACTTTAAACCGGTCACCAAAGCGGTTTTTCATTCTTGCCAGGTTGGTCACATCTCTCGAGCTTTCTTTTAATGCAGTAATGTTTTCACACTCCACCAGTTCATCAAACATATCGGGCTTTGTATCGATCTTATAATCTACGGGATTGTTATAGATCATAATCGGCAGGTCTGTTGATCTGGCTATTGTTTTAAAATAAGTGATCGTCTCCCTGTCATCAGACTTATAACGCATCGGGGGCAGAAGCATCAATCCATCAGCTCCCCATTTTTTGGCGTTAGCTACCTGTCCTATGGCATCCCTGGTAGTACTTTCTGCGATATTTAGTATTACAGGAATCCGTCCGTTGATGTATTCAACAGAAAATTCCACCAGTTCTTCTTTTTCTTTTACCGTTATGGTACTCGCTTCACCCAATGAACCACCGATGATGATGCCATGTATACCTGCGTCCAGTTGCGCCTGCAGGTTTTTTTCAAACATCAGCAGGTCCACTTCATCATGCTGTGTAAACGGGGTTAGCAATGCCGGGAAAACACCTTTCCATTCAAATGACATATATTATTGTTTAGGTGGCTAAAGGTAAGGCATTCAGAATTTTATCAACAGTCTTTCAGTCAAACGATTGATTGTGTTCTACAGACGCATCGGGGACAAAAATTAATGCTTATTTTTCCAGATAAATTAATTTCCCCTTGCCTAAAAAATAATCTATGAGTCGATTTTTTACCCGTCTTACCCATTTAATGATTTTCATTTTTTTCGCAGGCATGCTGCATGCACAGCAAAAAAATGACTATAGTATTTTGCTGAATTCAGGCAAATTTATTCCTGCTGAAAACATCAGTGGTCTTACAAAGAATTCAGCCGAATTCAGGCAAAGCTTGTTTCTAAACAAGCATTATGTTACAATACAGTTCAAAGCACTGCCTTCCCAGCAGGAAAAGAATAACCTAAAGGCTGCAGGGATAGAACTCTTCGACTATATACCCAATTATGCCTACACGGCCAGTGTATCATTTGATTTCAATCTTAGCAGTTTAAAATCTTTCAACCTCCGCAGCGTATTTCAGTTCACTTCAACACAAAAAACTGTTCCGGCAGTATTAAATGGGACAATCCCTCCTCATGCTATCAAACAACCAGGATATGTTGATCTGACTGTTATAACTTATGAGAAACTAACTGTTGCACAGATAACAGGCTCCTTATTTCCGTTAAGTGCATCCATACTGGAAGATATGCCCCTGTTCCGGAGCTTTACCATCCGCATACCTCAATCAAATATGCAACAGGTAGTAAGCATTCCTTATGTGCAGTGGGTTGAATTTATTGATGCACCTAACCAACTGGAGAATCTGCCCGGCAGGACATTACACCGTGTAAACGTACTAAATGACGGTGTACGAAATTTAAAAGGTGATGGAGTAAATATTGGGATTTGGGATTCCGGAGAAATTGGTCAGCATCTGGACTTTTCACCCACAGGACGGGTTACACAGGTAGAATTTAACAGCGCACAACAACATTCTACCCACTGTGCCGGAACAATACTCGGAAGAGGACTTATAAATCCGCTTGCAAGGGGTATGGCGCCTAATGCGAGTTTATTTTCTTACAATTTCAATGGCAATATTCAAACAGAAATGGCAGCAGGGATACCGGCCAATAATCTGATTGTTAGCAGCCACTCCTATGGCAGTACACAAACCTGCGGCCTGAATGGCGCAGGTGTAACGTATTCTGCTACCAGCCGTGCCACCGATCTTAACCTGAACAATTTTCCATATCATCTGCATGCACATTCTGCCGGTAATTCACAAACTGCCTGCACAGGTGGTTGGTCTACTATTACTGCCAGTGGTAAATCTGCTAAAAATAATATTCTTGTTGCTAATATCACAAGCTTTGAAGCACTATCCGGAAGCAGCAGCTGCGGACCAGTACAGGATGGGAGGGTAAAACCTGAAATCAGTGCTATGGGATCCAGTGTTTTTTCGACTTCTACCCCTGCGAATGGCTATGCAACTTTGTCCGGAACATCAATGGCTACACCAGGTGTTGCCGGATCGTTAGCGTTATTGGTTCAGCGATACAAACAACTTAATGCTGATGCCCTGCCCCCATCCACCCTTATTAAAAATACTGTATTGAATACAGCTCATGATCTTGGCAATGTGGGACCTGATTACCGTTTCGGATATGGCCGTCTTAATGCTTTACAGGCGGTAAGAATTTTAGAGGACAATCGTTATGCCTTGAATAATGTAACAACAGGTACTTCCAATGATATTGTTGTGAATGTACCTGCCGGTGCAGCAAGACTAAGAGTAATGCTGACATGGAATGATCCTGCCGGTGCGGCCAATGCTAATCCTGCTCTTGTTAATAATCTTGACCTGACAGTTGTGAATGGGGCTACCACTTCATTACCATGGATACTGGATCCCAATAATCCGGCTACTCCGGCAACAACAGGGGTGGATAATGTAAGTAATATTGAACAAGTGGTCATTAATAACCCGGCTGCCGGTTCCTATACACTAAGAGTAAACGGTACAGCCGTGCCAACGGGCTCTAACCAAGACTATGCACTCACATGGAGTATCGATCAGCCATATATTGAAGTAATTTATCCCAATGGTGCAGAATCCTTCAATCCAGGCACCAATGAAACTATTACCTGGGATAATGCAGGTGTTACATCTGCTCAAACTGTTGAATACTCATTGAATGGCGGCAGTTCATGGACGGTTATCTCTTCTTCAGTACCGGCAGGTACTACAAGACTTAGCTGGTCAGTTCCTGCTGGAGCTAATACATCCACTGCATTGATAAGAGTTACCAGCGGTTCGGTTACCGATGTAAGCGATGCA
>JAKQEA010000199.1 GCA_029558715.1 Bacteroidota bacterium
GGGTAAGTAATGCTCTTGGGAACAATTGGATAACTGATAGAAAAAGAATATAGTTAGAATATAAAGCGGATAACATAAATAATTCTTAATGCTAATTGTGTTCTTGCCGTTTTCGGTGGCTGAAAAAATACGGAAGAACAGCATCCTCTGGCTATACATTTAGCGCTGTTTTTGTAAATAAAATCCATAATATCCGTGAAATCTGTGAGAGACATCTATGACATCTGTGCGCTAACTTTATGATTTAGATTGACGAAAAATGCTTTCTCAAATCTTGTCCATGTAACTGTTATTAAAACATATAAATATAAAATATAAGGAGTTATACAATGGCGAAACAGACCAAAGCCACAATGGATGGTAATACTGCTGCGGCTCACATTGCTTATGCTTTTGCCGAAGTAGCAGCTATTTATCCTATTACGCCTTCTTCCACAATGGGTGAACTTGTTGATGCCTGGGCTTCCGAAGGCAGAAAAAATATTAATAACACCAAGGTTGATGTTATTGAAATGCAAAGTGAAGCCGGAGCTGCAGGTGCTGTTCATGGTTCACTTTCCGCAGGTGCTGTAACTACAACTTTTACTGCTTCTCAGGGTTTGATGTTAATGCTGCCGAATATGCATAAAATAGCCGGTGAGATGTTACCTACGGTTTTTTATGTTTCGGCAAGGTCTTTGGCAGCTCAATCCCTTTCTATTTTCGGGGATCACAGCGATGTAATGAGTGCTCGTAATACCGGTTTTGCCTTAATTGCCTGTAATAGTGTGCAAGAAGTGATGGATTTGGGTTTAGTGGCTCAACTTGCTACAATGAAAACCCGGATTCCTTTTCTGGTGTTTTTTGATGGTTTCCGAACCAGTCATGAACTGCAGAAAATTGATGTTATTGATTATGAAACAATAGCAGAACTGAATGACCCCTCTTTAGTGGAAGCATTTCGGAAAAATGCTTTAAGTCCTGATAAACCGCGAATGAAGGTTGGTCAGGAAGCACCCGATGTATATTTTCAAGGTAGAGAAACCAGTAATTTATATTATGCCAAGGCACCTGCTATAATTGCAGAAACAATGGAGCAGGTAGCAGAAAAAACAGGACGCCATTATCAGCTTTTTGAATATGTAGGTTCTCCCGATGCAGAAGATATTATTGTAGCTATGGGAAGTAGCTGTGAAACCATTCAGGAAACGATTGAATGGTTAAATGCCAAGCGCGGAATGAAATTGGGACTGATAAAAGTTCATTTATACCGTCCTTTCTGTGTGCAAAGCTTTTTATCGGCAATCCCTGCCAGTGTGAAAAGAATTGCCGTTTTAGACAGAACCAAAGAACCCGGTTCAATTGGTGAACCCCTTTATCTGGATGTGGTTTCTGCTCTTAAAAACCGTCCTGATACATTTGTCATCGGAGGAAGATACGGTTTATCCAGTAAGGAATTTACTCCTTCAATGGTGCTTGCCGTTTATAAACACTTGGCTAAAAATGGCTTTCACGGTTTTACAGTAGGCATTGAGGATGATGTTTCTCATCTTTCTTTGCCTGTAGACGAAGTTATCAATACTGTTCCTGAAGGCACAATTTCCTGCAAATTCTGGGGCTTAGGTTCAGATGGAACAGTCGGTGCCAATAAAAACAGCATCAAAATTATCGGTGATAATACCGATATGTATGCTCAGGGTTATTTTCAATACGACAGCAAAAAAAGCGGTGGAATAACCCGCAGCCATTTACG
>JAKQEA010000203.1 GCA_029558715.1 Bacteroidota bacterium
CAATGCCGGTGCAATTTTCCAGGCGGCCATCAGCAAAGGAAAGTTCCAGGGAATAATTTGTCCGGCCACCCCTAAAGGTTCTGTCCGGCGGTTAGGGAAAGCATATGCTAATTTATCTGCCCAGCCTGCATAATAAAAGAAATGATTGGCAGCAGTAGGCACATCAAAGTCGCGGCTCTCCCGGATGGGTTTTCCTCCATCTAATGATTCAATGATGGCCAATTCCCTTGCTTTTTCCTGCACCATCCGGGCAATGCGAAAAATATATTTAGCCCTTTCTTTGGCAGGCATTTTCGTCCAGACTTTTTCATAGGCCTTTCTGGCCGCAGACACAGCTTTGTCCACATCAGCCGCATTGGCTTCGGCCACTTCGCTCAGCTTTTCTTCATTAGCCGGGTTGATTGTATCAAAATATTTTTTTGATGATGGTTTCTGCCATTCTCCATTAATAAACAAATCATATTGTTTGCTAATCGTGGCTGCACTTTTGCTTTCGGGTGCAGGGGCATAAGACCAACTGGTATCAAATTTTAGTTTGATAGTATTTTTTTTTGCTGCGTTTTTCTTTTTTGTAACTGTCATGGTTTATTTGTTTAGCCAACTGTAGTGCTACTACCTGCTTGCTGAAAACTGATTGATTACTTTATGCCTTCGTAACAATATGGCGATTTCTCAGTTTAATAATTCTGTCGATGAGATAAATTGAGAATATTATGAATTGAACCCACCTCAACCATCTTTTCTCTGGTACTTCTTCCCAAAATCTATAATATATCATAAGGATTAAGTATGCTGCCAGCACTACTATTTGAATCCATAATCCATATGTTTCCCAGAATTTTTTCAATTAAATAAGGATTTAAACTTTAATCCACCGAAAAATAATTTGCACTCTGATACAATCCCGTCTTCAGTTTTACAATCTGCATCAGCACATCATTAGCGAGACTGCTGGCACCAAAGCGGAACCATTCATTGTTCAACCAGTCTTCTCCCAGCACTTCTTTTACCATCACCAAATAATGCAACGCCAGTTTTGATTTGGAAATGCCACCGGCAGGTTTCATACCAATCATCTTTCCGGTCTTATAATAAAAATCCCGTATAGCCTCCAGCATTACCAGTGTTACAGGCATGGTGGCGGCAGGCTGTATTTTACCGGTAGATGTTTTAATAAAGTCTGCGCCAGCATACATCGCTATATCAGATGCCCGGCGTACTTTATCAAACGTACCCAGTTCACCGGTTTCTAAAATTACTTTTAATCTTGCATCGCCACAGGCTTCTTTAATAGCTGCTATTTCATCAAATACAAAATTGTATTCACCGGCATGAAATTTTCCGCGGCTGATGACCATATCTACCTCATCAGCCCCTTCATTCACGGCGTATTTTGTATCTCTTATTTTAATGTCCCTTGGTGCCTGACCGCTTGGAAAGGCGGTGGCCACAGATGCTACTTTTATTCCGGAATCACCTAAGGCTTTCTTTGCCACTTTTACCATGGAAGGATAAACACATATCGCTGCA
>JAKQEA010000215.1 GCA_029558715.1 Bacteroidota bacterium
AAATTCATTCAGCGCATCTATCCGGTGCATTTGTTGTCGTTGTTGTATGCCGTAAGGCATACATAATATTCTACCCAAAAGGGTGTACCCCCTTCCTTTATTGCCGCCATTTTTATTAAACCTCAATCTCTCATTCTTAAACTTTTATTATGAGTAACCAACTTCACTTTGAAACACTCCAGCTGCATGCTGGCCAGCAAATCGATCCGACAACCAAATCAAGGGCTGTCCCGATCTATCAAACCACTTCGTACGGCTTCAATAATGCCGCCCATGCCGCCAATCTTTTTGGTCTCAAAGAATTTGGCAATATATACACCCGTATCATGAATCCGACTACTGATGTTTTTGAGCAGCGTATTGCGGCCTTAGAAGGCGGTGTGGCAGCATTAGCCACCGGGTCAGGACAGGCAGCACAATTTCTGGCACTGAATAATATTCTGCAGGCAGGTGATAACTTTATTACTACCACTTTTCTTTATGGTGGCACTTACAACCAATTTAAGGTAGCCTTTAAACGCCTGGGTATTGAAGTACGTTTTGCAGATGGTGATGATGCGGAAAGTTTTGTTAAGCATATAGACAAAAACACAAAGGCATTCTACTTAGAAACAATTGGTAATCCCCGTTTGAATATTCCTGATTTCAAAAAATTTGCTGACCTGGCAAAAGAATACGACCTGCCATTGATAGTTGATAATACTTTTGGTGCTGCCGGCTACCTGTTCCGTCCGCTGGAGCATGGAGCCAATGTAGTGGTGGAATCTGCTACTAAATGGATCGGTGGACATGGCACCACTATCGGCGGTGTGATTGTTGATGGAGGAAATTATAATTGGGGTAATGGAAAATTTCCCCAGTTTACTGAACCATCAGAAGGATATCATGGCTTGAAATTCTGGGATGTGTTTGGTGAGGGAAATCCGCTGGGATTACCAAATATTGCATTTGCTATCCGTGCAAGAGTTGAAGGACTCAGGGATTTCGGCGCTTCGCAAAGTCCGTTTAATTCATTCCTTCTTTTACAGGGCCTGGAAACATTGAGTCTTCGTGTACAACGTCATGTTGATAATGCCTTGGCGCTGGCACAGTGGCTGGAACAACATCCATCCGTTGAATTTGTACAATACCCCGGGCTCAAAAGCAGTCCTTACAATGAACTGGCAAAAAAATATCTTACCAATGGATTTGGAGGTGTTCTCAATTTCGGAGTAAAAGGAACAAAAGAAAATGCCAGCAAGTTCATTGATTCACTGAAACTGGTCAGTCACCTTGCCAATGTAGGAGATGCTAAAACACTGGCTATTCATCCTGCATCCACTACACATGAGCAACTGAGTGCAGAAGAACAGGCTGCTTCAGGAGTATCGCCTAACCAGGTACGCATCAGTGTCGGTATTGAACATATCGATGATATCAAAGCAGATTTTGAACAGGCTTTTGCAACTGTATTTGAAAAAGAATTAGTGAACTGATATGACAACCGTTTTCAATTATAATCAACCATTCACTCTGGAGTCAGGTGAGATCCTTCCGGGATTTCACCTGGCTTATACCACTCATGGTAAACTGAATACCGCAAAAGATAATGTGGTTTGGATATTTCATGCACTAACTGCCAACAGTAACCCGGTAGAATGGTGGCCAGGTCTTGTTGGTGAAGGAAAATATTTTGACCCGGCCAGGCATTTTATTATTTGTGTAAACAAACCGGGAAGTCCCTATGGAAGTATTTCACCGGTGAGCAAAAATCCATTAACCAACCAGCCTTATTACGAACAATTTCCGGTTTTTACTATCAGGGATATGATAAGATCTTATCAGCACCTGAAAGAACATCTTGGTATCCAAAAAATTTTTACAGGGCTGGGGGGAAGTACCGGTGGTATGCAATTGCTGGAATGGGCTATCGAAGAACCCGGATTATTTGAGCATATTGTTCCTATTGCTACCAATGCTGTTTTATCTCCCTGGGCTATTGCATTTAATGCGTCGCAGCGAATGGCTATAGAAGCCGACAGCACCTGGCAGGATCATGACCAGGAAGCCGGTCAAAAAGGATTAGCAGCAGCCCGTTCTATTGCGCTTCTCTCCTACCGCCATTATAATGGGTATGATATTACGCAAAGAAGAGATAAAGCATTCGTACCTATGAATGAAGAGGTAAGGTATGCTGCAGATAATTACCAGCGGTACCAGGGTTTGAAACTGGTCAACAGGTTCAATGCAATTTGTTATTACCGTCTTTCCCAAAGTATGGACAGCCATGATGTGGGAAGGAACAGGGGTGGCGTCGGGCCGGCCTTAAAATCCATCAAGGCAAAAACATTAGTTATTGGTATTACATCAGATCTGCTGTACCCTATTACGGAACAGGAATATTTACAAAAAACAATACCCGGTGCACAGTTGCTTAGCATCAGCAGCGAGTATGGTCACGACGGTTTCCTGCTTGAATATGAAAAAATAGAAACTGCCTTAAAAAGATTTATTGACGACAGAAAGATTACCCATCTAAAAATAGTTAATCAATAATATGAATACACATAAACAACTTACGATCGGTCTCTTTGGCTTCGGGGTAGTGGGTGAAGGCCTGTATAAAGTATTGCAACAAACTCCTTCTCTCAAAGCGACAATCAGGAAAGTATGTATAAAAAATTACGGCAAGAAAAGAAATGCTCCTGCCTCTTTGTTTACTACAGATAAGAATGAATTATTAAACGACCGTGAAATTAATGTCATTGTCGAAGTGATTGATGATGCAGACGCCGCCTTTCAGATTGTATCCACGGCATTAGCTAATGGCAAAGATGTAGTGAGTGCCAGTAAGAAAATGATAGCTGAGCATTTACCGGCACTGCTTGCCTTGCAGCAGCAGACCGGAAGATCATTCTTATATGAATCTGCCGCCTGCGCCTCCATTCCGGTTATACGAAACCTGGAAGAATATTATGACAATGACCTTCTTCACTCTATCAGGGCCATTGTTAACGGATCTACCAATTTTATACTGACCAAAATTTTTAAAGAAGGACTTGACTTCAAACAGGCTTTATTATTGGCCCAGCAAGCTGGTTTTGCAGAAAGTAATCCTGTATTAGATGTGGAAGGCTATGATGCAGTAAACAAATGGACCTTCCTGTTAACCCATGCCTATGGCATTATTGAGTCACCGGAAAATATCTTATTTAGTGGTATTCAGAATATACATGCGGGAGACGCCGTAGTGGCAAAAGCCAAAAACCAGCAAATAAAGTTGGTGGCACAAGCTCAAAAACTTAAGGATGGCAAAGTGGCTGCATTTGTCTTACCGCAATTTGTAAAGCAGGACGACCATCTTTCATTTGTAAAAAATGAATACAATGGTGTGGTAATAGAAAGTGGTTTTGCCGACAAGCAATTCTTTTATGGCAAAGGGGCTGGCAGTTTCCCAACCGCTTCTGCAGTTCTTAGTGATATTGCAGCTCTTCGTTATCAATATAAGTATGAATACAAAAAGCTATATCACCATAAGCCGCATGAACTGAGTAATGATGTTTTCTTACGGGTTTATGTAAGTTTTGATGACCTGACATTCATCCCCAGGGATCGTTTTGAATGGATCGAAGAATGGTATGCACAGGAAGAAAGAAAATATCTTGTGGGTGTTATTTCCTTTGATGAATTGAAGGAAAACAACTGGTGGAAAGAAAATAATACATCGCTGATAGTGGCTGCAGACCCGGTTATTGAAGATATTGAAGTAAGGAAATTGAAGAAAAAAAGCCTGGAACTGGCAGGTATCCTGTAACATTTTTAATTTGTTATTTTGTTTAAGAGGGTTTGTGAATACAAACCCTTCTTTGTGTATAAACTGTACCTTTGCGGCACATCGTTTTCTTATGAAGGAATTATCAGTTGTCATTACTGTCATGAATGAGGAGGAAAATATTAAACCTCTGCTGGAGGCTGTTCGCTCAGCTCTTATTGATATTGACTATGAAGTGATATTGGTAGACGATGGCTCTGTTGATAAAACCAGGCAACAGGTGCTTGAATACGGCGATGAAAGAACTATCCTGGTTGAGCTAAGAAAAAATTATGGTCAGAGTACAGCCATGACAGCAGGCATTGATTATTCCCGCGGAAAATATGTTGCCCTGTTAGATGGTGATCTGCAGAATGACCCGACAGATATCCCTTCGATGCTGGAGCTGTTAAAAAAAGAAGACTGGGATGTAGTGGCGGGAAACCGTAAAAACAGGAAAGACGGGTTCATACTCCGCAAAATACCAAGCAAGATTGCTAATGCGCTTATACGGCGTATGACGGGGGTGTACATTAAGGATTACGGATGCACCCTTAAAGTTTTCAAAAGAGAAATAGCGGAGGAACTGGGATTATATGGGGAACTGCACCGCTTCATTCCGGTACTCGCAAAACTACAGGGCGCCAAAATAACCCAGGTAGATGTAAAACACCATGCCCGGATACATGGCAAAAGTAAGTATGGTATCAATCGTACATTTAAAGTGATGAGTGACCTGGTGCTGATGGTATTCATGCGAAAGTATATGCAAAAACCCATGCACTTGTTTGGCACCATGGGGTTTATCAGTTTCGGTATTGGTCTGCTGATAAATCTTTACCTGCTTATTTTAAAAATACTGGGACAGGATATCGGTGGTAAACCGCTGCTTATCTTAGGGTTGATCTTGTTACTGGGTGGCATACAATTCATCACTATTGGGATTGTAGCCGATATAAATGTGAGAACCTATTTTGAATCACAAAACAAGAAGACGTATAATGTAAGAAAAGTTTATCATGCCAAAAGGGAGATAAACCATACTTCAGATATTGCCTTATAATTATTTTGTCAGCAGGTCTATATTCTCAGAAAACCAGGTATAAAATTTTTTCAACCCCTCCCCGATCTGGGTTTGTGGATTGTATCCCAGTAAAGCTTTAGCTTTTGAAATGTCTGCAAATGTTCTTGGCACATCGCCCGGTTGTTCAGGGTGTTTTTCAATGATCGCTTTCTTCCCTGTCACTTCTTCTATTGCAGCAATGAGTTCCTTTAAAGAAACCGTATAATTATTACCCAGGTTAATGATCTCAAAATCTGAAGCGGTATAATTGATAGCCCCGATAATACCCTGCACTGTATCTTCCACAAAAGTGTAATCCCTGCTGGTACTGCCATCACCATACATCATTACAGGCAGGCCTTTTACAATAGCTTTCGTGAATTTATGAATAGCCAGGTCAGGCCGCTGTCCCGGACCATATACAGTAAAGAAACGTAAGGCAATAAAACGGATACCAAATAACTTACTGTACACATGCCCCATCATTTCCCCGGAAAGCTTGGTACTGGCATATGGGCTGATTGGCATCAGTTTTTCATCTTCCTTCCAGGGATAATGATCATTAACGCCATACACACTGCTGCTTGATGCAAAAACGAATTGCTTTACTTTTTTCTCCTTTGCAAACTCAAGCATGTTTTGCAGGCCAATTACATTAGCCAGCTGGTAAGACATTGGATTCTCAATACTTGGTCTTACCCCTGCCTTGGCAGCAATATGAACTATGCAATCAACAGGATCTTTGATCAGGGCGGTTAACTCTTTTGCCGTGGTTACAGAAATATCATCAGGCAGAAATACAAAATCAGACCTGTCTTTGAATTCCCTGATATTAAATTGCTTGATTTCCGCCGGGTAAAAGGGGTCAAAATTATCGATACAGGTAATTTTAACAGGGGAATGATCCCGGAAAATCGTTTTGATAAGGTTACTGCCTATAAAGCCGGCACCGCCAGTGATAAGGATATGCATGATAATACGAATTGCGGCAAGTTAGTAAAAATAAACTGTCTGACAGCTATGTCCCTTTTATTTAGCTACGGCAACGTTACCGTAGTTTTTTTGCATCAATTCCTATTGTTTAAATAGCTTTAACATGACATAATAAATGAAAATAAATGAAAACCATTCACCAGGTACACCCTGAAGATTTTGCAAAATATAATACACAGCAGATCCGGGACAGGTTTCTGCTCGAGGGACTTGTACAGGCTGATAAAATAGAATGTAGGTATAGTCATTACGACAGAATGATCGTAGGCGCAGCTCATCCTGTAAGCAAGCCGCTTGAAATGGGTACCTATGAACAATTAAAAGCCGATCATTTTTTGAGCCGCAGGGAGATAGGCATTGTCAATATTGCCGGCAATGGTTCTATCACAGTGGATGGTGAAAAATTTGAGCTGGAAAAACAGGATTGCCTCTACATCGGTAAAGGCAAAGAAAAAATTAGTTTCAGCAGTACTGATAAATCCTCCCCTGCCAAGTTCATTTTCTTTTCCTGTCCTGCGCATAAAGAGTATCCGACAAGACTAATGAAACCAGCCGAAGCATTACCTGCCGAAATGGGAAGTCTTGACAACAATAACCATCGTGTTATCAATAAATACATACATAATGATGGTATTCAAAGCTGTCAGCTGGTAATGGGTGTTACTAATTTCAAAAAAGGAAGTATCTGGAATACAATGCCACCTCACCTGCATGACCGGCGGATGGAATCCTATTTTTATTTTGATCTCCCTGAAGGGCAACGGGTCATTCATTTTATGGGAGAACCGCAGGAGACAAGACATATATTTTTAAACAACGAACAGGCCATCCTCTCGCCTGCATGGAGCATCCACAGCGGTTGTGCCACAGCCAGCTATTCATTTATATGGGCCATGGCGGGTGAAAACATGGTCTTTACAGATATGGATCCCGTACCTGTACAAACATTAAGATAAACCAAAAAGTGAACAGCATAGTGATATTAAGCTGGATAGGAAGCTATAGCTGTTAATATGTTAAATCAAAAAGCCACCAGCAAATGCTAATGGCTTTTATATGTCGGGAAGACAGGATTCGAACCTGCGACCCCCTGGTCCCAAACCAGGTGCGCTACCGGCCTGCGCTACTTCCCGATCCCTCCGGGACTACCCCGGAATGGGGCTGCAAATATAAAGGCTTCCGGTCTATTTATACCATGTTTTTTAAAACAATAATCTTACCTGCCTGGTGTAAACAATAAGAGCCCGCAAAATGCAGGCCCTTACTGAGTTTCAGCAATTTTTAGCGTGGAAGACTGAGTGGTGTGGTGGTTGAAAAATACATCAGTTTATCCATCTGGTTATTGGCCACATCATCGAGGTACACGGCAAAAACAACAATTATTTTCTTGCCATAAGTATCGGGTATATACTCAAATGGCATGAACAGCTCAAGATTTTTCTTTCCTTTATTATAGCTTACTTTGGAATTGGGCAATAGGTTCATCTTTTTATAAGTAGCAGTGGTTCCTCCCCAGTTATAATATAACGCATCTGTTTTAATATACTTCCCGTCTTCTGTGGCCAGCCTGGCTACAAAATAAACTTCTCCAAGTTTGGGATTTGTCTTCAGATCAAAGGACGGCGTGATAATTAATCCCTTACGGGTCGTGTCTGAGACCACCTGCAATTTGGTGAAATTGGAGACCATTACTTTTGGAACTACCATAGTGGCAGCAGCTGTGTTTTTGGGATATAAAGAGGCAATTAATGATTTATCTCCCTGCGATAATTCATAACTTGATTTAAGGGAATAACCATCTATAGTCTGCCAGGGCTCAATGGAATAATGCATAATAGATCTCGGATCATACGTTGTACCATTGGTAAAAAACTGGTCTGCTACATCAAATACATTAAAGTCAACCCGGGCTTTGTCCCAGCCTTGTGTTTCTTTGTAATAATTATATACCGAATCGGTCTTTTTCCACTTTACCGCACCAGGAAAGCTTTGTTCATGCAATAATCCCAGTGCATGACCAAATTCATGGGTCACCACCCGGCGCATTTCCCTGTCATTCCAATGATTGGGATCCGTATACATTTCTGTTGCCAGCTGGTTGATATTATAAGGCGGGTTCACCCCTCTTTTCTTCAGCTTTAATAAGTAATAGTCAATGTCTGCAAAAAATAGTGTGTCAAAATTCATGGTTTGCATGTTCTGCGACCTGAATTTAGCTTCTGTACCAACAGCTGAATTATGACCTGCTCCTTTTCCCAACCTTACCCTGATATCTGTTTGCTTTGTGGTGTCTGCCACAAATTTAAATTTGATATTGCCGTACTTCTCCCACTCTTTTGCATACATCATAACCCTGTCCCGGAGTAGGGTACTGCCTCCGGGCATGAATTTTACCAGCAATTCATCTCCTGGTTCCCAGGTATGATAATTATCTGCGACGCCCCTCTCCCTTACTGTGTCTTTACTTGAGAACATGGCGTCAGATAAAACAGTAGTACAACTGGGCTTAGGAATAGACTGGGCCGGTAATTGGATACTGGCTAAGGTCAGAACTGAGGCAAATAGCAGGTACCTTTTCATATTGGCTGTTTTTTTATTTACTCCGAAAATAGTTGTCTTTTCAATCTATTGCCATACCCTTTGAACGGTATATTACTATTTTAGCCGGCGAAAAACCGGATCACCATACATTTCGGGGGCAATTATCAGGGTAGCCGCCAATGACAAAACCCAGTAATATCTCATGCGTCCCTTTGCTGAAATTATTCAATCTTGAAGTAGTATAATCAAATGCATAACCAATATGGAAAATGTTGGACACATTCAATCCCATCATACCGGCATAACCGTCTTTATGACGGTAGCTGCCACCGATCCATATCCTGTCAAGGTATTGCAGTTTCATGTTTCCTTCCACCTGTACCGGAAGAGGATCTACATATTTAACCATCACCGATGGGATGAGATTAAAATTATCCCCAAGAGAAAAACGGTAGCCGGCTGTGCCAAATAAATGCGGTACCGTACGGCCTTCTTTGGGACGGATATAACCATTGGAGAAATCAATTTTTTGTGGCACTACCTGCTGTGCCGAAACACCCAGGAAATAATCGGCTGAATATACATACAGCCCCGCCATCATATCAAACCGCATTTTGTTCAGGATGCCCGTTGTATAAACTGCCGGATCTGCCACCACATCACCAAAGTCAAGTTTATCCGCATCAAGGCTTATCCGGTTGAACCCTGCTCCGAAACCTGCTGATAAACTGGTACGGGATGAAAGCGCCAGGTGATAGGCATAGGTCCCGTACATGGAGAAATTACTCAATGGCCCTGTTATATCATTTATTACCTGTAATCCAATGCCGTGATGTGGCGCAGGCGCTGTGTATTCCTCCCAGTATCTTTTTCCCCTTGGGTTTTCCCCTTTCAGATCAAATGAAGTGGCCGTTTTGCGGTAATCTGTTTTACCAATGGGGCCATGCAATGATAAGTAACTGGTCACCGGCGCATCCTGGATTCCTACCCACTGGTGCCGGTGACTTACTTTGAGATCAGTATAGTTCTCGATCCCGGTTACGGCCGGGTTTACGATAAACTGGTTGAGCACATACTGCGTATAGTGCGGTTTCTGCTGAGCAAAAACAGGCAATGAGGCCATTCCACCCAACACAATCATTAGCACAAGAAATAAAATTCTCTTCATTACTGTTTGCTTTCAGTTCAGTAAACGGATTTTAAAAACGGGACCTTCTGTATTTGATGCTTATTCGTTTTTTAATACTTTAAATTCTGTTCTCCTGTTTTTCTCTCTTCCTTCCGGATTATCTTTTCCATCTATTTCATTCGGAGCCACAGGAGCTGTTTCACCATATCCTTTAGCCACTAACCTTTCAGCCGCAATTCCTTTTTCCACCAAATATTTCACCACACTCTGCGCCCTTGCTTCAGACAACTTCATGTTGTAGGTATCAGAACCTTTACTGTCCGTATGTGCACCGAGCTCAATCGACATATTCGGGTAGGTATTCAGCATCCTTACTATTTCATCCAATGCAGGATAGGATTCCGGTTTCAGATCTGCTTTGTTGAAATCATAATATACATTCTCGATCACAAATTTCTCATCCACTTTCGGAGCTTCCGGCAGCAGGCACAGATCAGGATACTTCATCATTTCTTCTTCCATATCTGCCGGTGTACCCATTGCTGCTGAATTGCTGATAAATCCTGTTGCATCAGCCTGTACTTTCAACGGCTGATGGTCTTCGAGTGTAAATGAATAGGTGCCGTCAGTTCCAACTGACCTGGTATACACTGTTTTATTGTTTGCAGGATCAACCACTGTTACAGTTGCACCTGTCAACGGTTTGGCAGGATCGCAGGAAACTATCCGTCCGCTGATCTGTCTTAATGGTCTTACTTTTTTTAAGGCAAATAATTCCAGGCAGCAGGCCGCATCACGGTCAGAACTCAGCATTACATCTTCGAGCATGTTTTTAGCAGGTCCGCGGCTCACAAGATAGATATCATCTTTTACTGAGTTGACAGGATAACCCATATTCACCGGCTCTGCCCAGCTGCTTCCCACCATACCCTTGCTCTGAAAGAAATCATATCCGCCCATACCTACTCTTCCGTTGGAAGAAAACACTAATGACCTGGATGCTTCATGATAAGAAGGGGCCTGCTCATCATAAGTTGAGTTAATAACAGATCCCATATTAACGGGTGTGCCCGGTGTTCCGTTTTCCAACGCTGCATACCAGAGATCATAACCACCTTGTCCGCCTGTTCTGTTACTGGAGAATAGTAAATATTTTCCATCAGGTGTTACAAAAGGTTGTTGTGTGTTGGCTCCCGTTGCATTAATTGATTCACCTAATTTGGCAGGCTCACTCCAGCCATTGCTGGTTTTACTGCTGGAATAAAGTGCTGATGTTTTCTTATCACCGGATATACCCCATTTGGTCAGGAACATGGTATTGCCATCAGGTGTCACACTCACTACTCCCTGTTGTATTCCTTTCTCCTGTGGCATTCCGGCAACAGCTACATTACTTATAGCACTTCCGTCATAAGCAGCCTGGAAAATACGGTTCGTATACACTTTGGTTTTTAAAGTAGTATCCAGCGGCCTGGTAGAAGTAAATAGTAATGTATTGCTGTTTAGCCAGGCCGGTGCATAGCTGGCGCCTGTTGTATTCAGTTCTCCCCCTGCTTTATTGATGGTATAATATTTTAAATCTTTTTTGGTCAGCTGCGCCTGTATGAACTGCAGGTTCTTTAATTCTCTTTCTGCATTCTTTTTGTATTCGTCATTGGTTTTATACCCGGTAAGAAAGGTCTTAAAGTGTTGCTCTGCTTCTGCATATTTTCCCAATGCCCTTAATTGTGCAGCATAATGATATTGCGCCAGCGGGAATTGTGTCTTATTCGCTGCCATCACTTCTTTATACTGTGGTTCTGCTTTGGAAGGATAATTCAGCAGGCGGTAACATTCTGCTAACCGGTACATCGCCTGTTCTTTACTTGAAGTAGCTGCTGCTGTTTTTTTAGAAGAATTCTGGGGGGTATAGGGTTTGAACTCTTTGTCC
>JAKQEA010000223.1 GCA_029558715.1 Bacteroidota bacterium
ACTTTTTCCAGTATGCCTGCATTGAGAAAGAGCATGGACTTGGAAATACCATGAAACAATACCAGTATCAGTGAAGCAGTAATAGTAACCGGTGTACCTACTGCAGCCATCATGATCATCAACGCTAATAAGGCAATGGTGGAATGTGCCAATATCCGTTTGAAATTATCCTGTGACAGTGCACCAATAGCAGCAGCAATAAAAACAAAACCGGTAAGTGCCATAATAACATTAGCTACCGGTGTATCCTTTAGTGCCGGTGATAAACGAAGGATGATGAATGGCGCAATCTTCACCATGGTAGATGAATGCAGTAAGGCGCTGACGGGAGTAGGTGCCACCATCGCACCCAACAACCATTTGCTGAAAGGCATTTGCGCCCCTTTGATCAGGGCAGCGATACTCAGCAGTGCCAGGGGTAGTAAAATAGTTTCCGCTTTTGCATTAGCCAGTAAGTTGCTGAAAGTAGCTTCACCATATCCATTATGATGGATGAAGAAAATGGCAGCGAGTATGGCCAGGCCACCAATTTGATTCATCCATAAAGCTGTCAAAGAATTTTTTACGGATATTTCGTCTTTCCTGAACCCGATAAGTAAGAAGGAGGCCAGTGTAGTGAGTTCGAAAAACAGGAAGAAGTATTCGAGGTTGTTGGAAGAAACAACCAGGTTCATTACGGCGATGAACCAAAAAATAGTGGAGAGAAAATATTTTTTCCTGAACGGGCTGCAATGCTCTTCATCAATATAGCGGAGTGAATACACAGCAATAATACCGCTGATGATATTGATCAGCAGAAACATGAACAGGCTTAGTTTGTCAACCATGAATTGTAAAGAGTGATGCGCCGGCATAGTATTGAGCAGGTATAATAAACCGCCCAGTTGCAACAGGCTCATTAATCCCACTATCCAGCTTCTTCTTTTGATAGCGATCCAGCCAAAGAAAATAAGCAAGATGATATCAGCTACAGCCACCATATCATTCACATAAGCCGGAACGCCGAAGTAGTAGACGCCTTCGGAATTGATAAAAAGATAAACTGATATAGCAGAAAGCAATAAAGCTGTTGTTATAACCAGCGGTCTTGCCAGCGATTTGGGAACAACCAGTAGCAACAAACTGATAAGAACGGGTACAACGAACAGAAAGGTAATTAGTGAATACATGACCCGGAATTTAGCTGTCAATGAGAATGCTATATTAGGCTGAATTCCTGGTGTTCAATATGATGCTTATCAGACAAAAAGATGATATGTCTTATGCAGTCAGCTAATTCTTATTCTGCTGATTTGTTGTTAAAGGGACCAGATCTGGATTTAAAAAGCCTAAAACTTTTACACCCGGGGTCTACTACTCTGGGTCTTGTGCGGTAGGGAGGGCTAACAAAGCGCCTCAGAGTTCGCTTTGAACAAAGACGGGCAGGGGAGACCCGGAGAAGAAAAAAATGTTATGTTTGAACACTCGGTTAGGAAGGAACATCTTTTTGAACTGTAAAAGGCAAAATTAATTAAGGCGTTAAGGAGCTTTTTTTCGAATAAACCTTTCATTATTATCCCTTATAATTGAATTATTTTTTACCTTGAATCTTTCCTTATAAAAGAAAATTTCATAACCTCTAGCAGGGATTAAACAAATTGAGTATTTATTACTTTTTTGGTTAGCAGGTTTGTAGAAAAATTCGTATGAAGGGAAAAACTTAACCCGTAGTGTTCTAAATCCAAAGTTAATAATAATGATTCCATTAGAATCGGAATAAAGCTTCAATGAATCATTAAACAAAACTTCAGCCTGCTTTACTGAGGTAATACAATCATAATCTAAAAATTTGAGGTAGATATCTTTAAAATTAATATCATATTCCTCTTCTACCCTGCCGTTAATTGATGTATAAAAACTATCTGAGGTAAGAAAGATTTCCTGGTTTTTATGAACCCATGTACCTGAAGTAGTCTTTTCAGACAGTCCTTGCCTGTCTGTATAGGAGAACCGATTATCATTAGTGATATTGAGAGTTATTACATTATCAGGCCTTTTAATAGTATAAACACCCGGAATTCTTTGATAAGAACATCCGGAAATTATCAAACTAATTAAGAACCCTGTTATCAAAGTTATTTGATACCTCTTCATCTCAATTGATATTTTTTTGCCCCGCTGGTCTTCTAAAATCTTTGAGCGGCCTTTGTTACCTCTTGTGTGCAATGTAAGCTCTCCTTTTTTAGTGCCAGTGTCAGTCAGAGTTTTCAAATATAAATTCCTTTTCAAAAAATGAAATGGCTTTTTGCAGGTTTAGTTCTGCTTCTTTGCTCAGTGTGTTTCCAAGGCCCCAGTTATATCCCGCTATAGCTAATGTATAAGCCTCAGGAGTTTTATTGTACAGCTCTTTGGCGAGGTACAGGATGGTTTCCGGGCTTTGCATATGGGAGGAGAAAAAATAATGATGTGCTGCTATGCAGGGTTGTAATTCAAATCCTTCCTTCAGCTCACTATGTGATGCATCGATAAAAACTACTTTGTCGTACCTGCAGACCAGTAACACATCCTCGACCTGCAATTGGTAGCGAAATTCGCAGTCGAACATTTTCAGTCCCGAATGATTTACCAGGCCGGTAAATTTCCAGCCCAACCCATCATCCCGGCGGCCACTGTTGCCGATGCCTACCAATAATATGTCCCCTTTCTCAGTTCTTGAATTTTTCATCGATCAATTCTCCTTCGTAATTATATACTTCTGCTTTCAATGGCATTTTACCCATCGCCTGGGTGGCACAGCTCAAACAGGGGTCATAGGCCCTGATGGCTACTTCCACCTGGTTCAGCATACCATCGGTGATATGGCCTTTACGGCTGATCACATTATTGGCCACCCATTTTACAGCCGTATTCATCGCATCGTTGTTATGGGTGGTTGAAACGATCAGGTTGCATTTGGTGATCATTCCTTTTTCATCCACTTCATAATGGTGGGTAAGTGTGCCCCGTGGCGCTTCTATAATTCCAATACCTTTCAACCGGGGTGTGCCTTTGCGAATAAGGTCGTTTCCCATCAGCTCAGGATCGTTCAGCAGTAATTTCATCTCTTCTGCGCAATGCAGTACTTCGATCAGCCTGGCCCAGTGTGAATACATAGTACTGTTATTCACTCTCTTCCCGGTAAAAGCGATGAACTCCTGCCTTGCTTTCTCTGCTAAGGGAGTAGTAATGAAATCACATACATTCATTCTTGCCAATGGGCCCACCCTGTTCCATCCTTTTTCCCTTCCCAGTTTTTTCAGGTAAGGAAATTTCATGTAAGACCATTGTGCCACTGCTTCTGAAAAATAATCCTGGTATAAATCGGTGGATATATCATCCAGCATCCTTTTTCCTTCACTATCTACAGCCCGTAACAGCCCGTCATACAAATCCAATCCGCCCTGTTTGTTCACCATACCCAGGTGGCCGGAAGGAAAGAAAGCAAATTCATCAAGGAACTTCCGGTGCTGTTCATGATAGCTTTTCATAAAATCCACCATCGCAACCGACCACCCGATCATCGTGTCAATATTCTCAATGTTCTTACCATCGAGAAAATAGTCTCTTTCTTTTTCAGTAAATGTTTTGTGAACACCGCCGGGCACCGCCAGTATACCATGGATTTTTTTACCGGCAACTGCTTTGATGATCTCCTGTCCAAACTTCCTCATGGTGATACCTTTGATGGCCAACTCCCTGTTCTCAACAGCTACTGCCACCACATTTCTTTTTTCTGCAGGGGCATCTACTCCAAATAAAAGATCGGGTGATGCGAGATAAAAGAAATGCAAAGCATGAGATTGAAACACCTGTCCGAAATGCATCAGCCGGCGAAGTTTGGTTGCCGTAGGTGAAAGATCGTTGGGATCAACACCCACTATCTGGTCTATTGCCTTGGCGGCTGCCAGGTGATGGCTTACGGGGCAAATACCACATAATCGCTGCACTAATACCGGCGCTTCCCAATAAGGATGACCTTGTATAAAACGTTCAAAACCCCTGAACTCTACAATGTGAAAAAAAGAATCTTTCACCTGTCCATATTCATCGAGGTGTATAGTAACCCTGCCGTGGCCTTCCACCCTTGTTACAGGGTCTATGGTAATCTTCCTGTTCATAATT
>JAKQEA010000002.1 GCA_029558715.1 Bacteroidota bacterium
CAAAGAAGAATTCATTAAAGCTGTTACGGATGGACTCGTTGAACCACCTCAGTATTTCCCAATGAACGTATTGATGAATCTTAAGGGAGGAATTGCCAGCATTGATGATATAATTTCTAAAGGTAAACGTCCGCTTACAGCAAAGGAATTTCAAACTGCATGGGAAAGTATGGAGGCATTAGTGCTGGACACCCGTAGCAAAGATTCATTCGCAAACGAGCATATCCCCGGATCTATTTCTATAGGCATTGATGATAATTTTGCCCCCTGGGTAGGTACATTGATCACAGATCTGAAGCAACCTATTTTGTTCCTGGCAGATGAAGGAAGGGAAGAAGAAGTGGTGATCCGTTTGTCAAGAGTTGGGTATGACAATACCATTGGATACTTAAAAGGAGGTGTGGCAGCATGGAAGGAGGCAGGATTTGACACCGATATCATTAAGGAAATTAATGCAGAAGATTTTGCTTCATTGTACGAAATGGACAGTAAACATATTAACCTGCTGGATGCGAGACGGAAGAGTGAATATGATTCTGAACATCTTGTAGGGGCCGAAAACTTTCCACTGGATTTTATAAATCACAACATGGCGCAGCTGGATAAGAATAAGAAATATTATATCCATTGTGCAGGTGGTTATCGTTCGGTGATTATGGCCTCTATTCTAAAAGCAAGGGGATATGATAAAATTGTTAATATCCGGGGAGGATACAAGGCGTTAAGCCAGACCGGATTAAAGAAGACAAAGTATGTGGAGCCAACCACAATGCTGTAATGATTCTTTATCTCTTGAAAGCAACCGGCCTTAACGGGCCGGTTTTATTTTATATGCAGTTTCATGTTTTATTTCTGTCATTACAAAACTGCTTTGCACAGTACCAATATCAGTGAGCTTTGCCAGCTTGTTCATAATGAAATCCTGGTATGCGGCCATGTCAGTAACTACGATCTTTAACAAATAGTCGTATACTCCTGTCATGTGATAGCATTCCATTACCTCTTCAAATTTTACAATCGCTTTTTCAAAGTTTAGTAAAATGGTTTGAGCATGTTGTTTCAGTTGCACATTTGTAAATGCAACAAGGCTTTTACCAATTTTGTTCTTATCTACGATAGCGCAATACCGGGTGATATATCCTTCATTTTCTAACCGTCTTATTCTTTCATATATAGGAGTTACCGTTTTACCAAGCTTATCTGCCAGTTCTTTGTTGGTCAGTAAAGCGTCAGCTTGTAGTAGCTCGAGGATTTGGGTGTCTGTTTTATCTAAAACCATAAAAGATGATTTTTCTAAATTTATGTAAAATAATAGATATTTAATCTTTTTTGCATTCTATTCTTTGGAAAAATAGATTTGTTTTCTGATGTAACCAAAGTCATTGTGTGGGCTGCTATTTTTAGCCAACTTAGCTTCAAATTCAAGTATATGAGTCATTCAAATTTTTCACCAGAAACACAAATGCTAGGCTTTGGTTATAAACCTGAACTAAGTGAAGGGTCGGTAAAGTGTCCCATTTTTCAAACATCCACTTTTGTTTTCAGGAGTGCGGAAGAAGGGAAAGCCTTTTTTGAAATGGCGCATGGCAAGGCCGGACATGAAGGACAGGAAATGGGTTTGATTTACAGCCGTATCAACAACCCGGATATGGAGATACTGGAGGAGAGATTGAAGCTGTGGGATGGGGGAGAAATGGCTGCTGCGTTTTCCAGCGGTATGAGTGCTATCGCCACCACACTAATGACATTTCTTACTCCCGGAGATGTTTTGCTATATAGCAATCCCTTGTACGGTGGTACACATAAGTTTGTCCACCATATTCTCACTCATTTTGGAGTAGAGGTGATTGGCTTCAGAGCGGGGCAGGATATGAAAGAAGTAGAAAAGGCCCTAATTGAAAGCGGGCATGCTCAAAAGTTAAAAATGATTTACGTAGAAACCCCGGCCAATCCAACAAATGATCTTATTGATATTGAAATGTGCAGCGCTATTGCCAAAAAGTATTCAACTAACGATAAAAAAATATTAGTTACAGTTGATAATACATACATGGGTCCTTTGTGGCAGCACCCGTTGAAGCATGGGGCAGATATAGTTTTATACTCAGCAACAAAATATATCGGAGGCCATAGTGATGTGATTGCTGGTGCTGCAGTAGGAAGTAAGGAGGTGATTGGAAAGATCAAAAAGACCCGTACTTTTTTTGGAACAATGATCGACCCGCATACAAGCTGGCTTTTGATGCGTAGCCTGGAGACATTGAAGATCAGGATGGAAGCAGCAGCAATTAATGCGGCAAAAGTGGCTGAATATTTATCCCGTCATCCTAAAGTGGAAAAAGTCTATTACCTGGGTTACACAGCTAAAAACAATCCGGAGCAGGCGGAAATTTTTACAAAACAATATATGAGTAATGGTGCAATGCTAAGCTTTGATGTGGCGGGTGGTGAGCATGAAGCATTTACTTTTTTAAACAACCTTAAGCATATCAAACTGGCAGTGAGTCTTGGTGGAACAGAAAGCCTTGCGGAACATCCGGCCAGTATGACGCATGCTGATGTGCCGTACGAAGAGAAGCAGGAATTGCATATTACAGATAAAATGGTTCGGTTAAGTATTGGGATTGAGAATTATAAGGATATTATCTGGGATATTGAACAAGCATTTGAAAAAGTTAAGATGCGGGTACCGGAGGCCGTATTGTGATTTACATCACGAAGCAGCTTAGAAGGATGCTCTATTTTTGTTCAAATTAATCATCATGGCGACAGTACAAATGACAACACAGGATTTCAAGGATAAAGTATTTAACTACGAAACAGAACAGGATTGGAAATATCTTGGGCAATTACCCGCAATCATTGATTTTTACGCAGACTGGTGTGGCCCCTGCAAAATGGTGGCTCCGGTTTTGGAAGAACTATCAAAAGAGTATGAAGGGAAACTAGTTATTTACAAGGTGAATACAGATATTGAGCAGGAATTATCAGCTGTGTTTGGGATTCAAAGTATACCCACATTGCTTTTCATTGATTCAGCGGGTGAACCGATGATGCAGCCAGGAGCATATCCAAAACATATTTTAAAGAAAATAATTGAAGAAAAATTACTGGTACCGGTGAAAACGGAAGAATAAAAATTGTAGTAGCATAAATGCCCCGGCTTGCCGGGGCATTTTCATTTTTAACCTGCGGCTCTTATTTATTCAGCATATTAAGAAACTCTTTAGTATCGTAATTGGCACTACCTACCTGCTGATAGATGACATCTCCTTTTTCGTTGAAGATATAACTAACAGGTATTCCCTCCACATTAAATAGTTGAGGAAGACTCCCTGCTGGATAATAAACCGGAAGCTTCATGCCATTTCGGGCTGCGTACGATTTTGCTTTTTCAAAATTGTCATCCAGTGAAAGCAGAACAAATTCCACTTTGTTTTTGTCCGTTTTAGCACCCAGGCTTTCAATTGATGGTATTTCTGCACGGCAAGGCGGACACCAGGTAGCCCAGAGATTCACAAATACTTTTTTCCCTCCGAATTGGGAAAGGTCAACTACCTGGTTGCTTGTATTGATCATTTTAAGTGAGGGTAATGCAGATGCCGCCACCTTGCTTATAGGTGCTGGTTCCGTTACGGCAGGAGCAACAGTAGTAACTGGCTCAGTAACGGCAGGTACAGGTTCTTCTGCTGTTGAATTACTGCAGGCGGAAAATACAATCAATAACACAATTGATGATACGATATACTTCATTTCCTGAGATTTTATGCAATATGCAATTGAATCTTGGAAATTCCAGTGATATATATCACCCGGCAGGTAGTCTGCTTTGCTCAATTTTGCCAAAAGATTGATAAAATGCCGCAATTCTGGGATCAGCGATATGCAGAAAATGAAACAGTATATGGAAATGAACCTAACAAGTTCTTCAAACTGTTTATTGACCTTCATAAACCAGGCTCCCTATTGTTGCCAGCAGAAGGTGAAGGCCGGAATGCAGTTTACGCTGCTTCAAAAGGCTGGCAGGTTGATGCTTTTGATTTTAGCCTGGTAGCAAAGGAAAAAGCATTGGATTTTGCAAAAGGAGAAAGAGTATCTGTAAATTATGAAGTAAGGAATATAACTGATTTCAGGGCTGATAAGCAGTATGATGCAGTTGCCCTGATATATGTTCATCTTCCGGAGGTATTACGAAATAAATTTCACCAGGAGATTTACAATTCCATCAAACAAGGAGGTTTCCTGGTACTGGAAGCATTTGCAAAAGAGCAGGTGCAATTCGAAAGCGGGGGACCAGGGGATGAGAAACTTTTATATGATGCGCCATCACTTTGCAATGATTTCCCTTTCCTCCACATGATGAGTTGTGAACAAAAAGAAATTATCCTTAACGAAGGCGATTATCATAAAGGGAAGGCTGCTGTATTAAGGATGATAGGCCAGCGATTATAGGTATTATTCAATATCATCTTCCCATTCCAGCTTATAATCACCAATATGCTTTTCATTGTTCTTTAGCTTTTTCTTCTGCTGCCGGTATTTTAACAAACCGATAATAAGAACAACTATACCCAAAAACCAGAAAAGAATCTCTACCCACCACCCATAGCTAACTTTTAGCAGGCTGTTTACTGTCATTCCCGCAATAACAAAGTATAATGAAGTCCTGATAAAGGATAATAAGGTTCGGTCAATAGCCATATCGGTTCGTTCTATGGCCAACTTTTCACGGAGAATAAGGTCTTTGTTTATTCTTTTTTCAGTTTGATTCATTGATTTTTATTTTTCAGAAAAGTCAGATGCCATATCCCTCTAAGATCGCCTTCTTTATAATTAAACGCTGCATCGGCAGGGTATTTTTGAAGGATCGCTTCCCAGGTATCCGGCTTTATCCGGGTGGTTTTATCACCGTGACAGTTAAGGCACATAGCTTGTAAGAGGATTGGTTTGAAATAATGATTAGAGCCTGCATCATCTTTTTTAAGAATTGCTTTTAGTTCACCATTATCTTTTATTAGTTGCAGATAGGCTGAAATAACCTCCTGCTCCATACTATTTGGTGCATTTGCAGGATTCCGGAGTTTATCAGAAGTTCGTTTTATTGTAATCTCTTCTGAGGCATAAGTGTTGGTTAAAGACATGGCTTCTGTATTGCAAAAACTAATGGCACCTGGAAACCCCTTTTCCCCTATCGCTTTCAATAGTGTATTTCTAAGGGTATCAAATGTTTGGTTAATTAATGAATCTCCTTTCGATTTCAATGCAACATCGTCTTCAGGTTTCTTTTTTTCAGTACAGGAGATAATAGATACTAACAGCAGGCTGATAATAAAATTGCTTTTATTCATGTTGTAAAACTACTGATTAATATAAAGAGGGCCTGATGCAGTCATCAGAAGAATACAATTTTTTTAATGTACAGCACATCCTGAAATGTGCAACGACACCTGCTGTGGCAGTGATACCAGCAATGATGATAATAGCTGTGCTCATCCCAACCAAATCTGCCAGCAGGCCTGCCAGCAGGGCGCCTGTCACATAACCGCTATCTCTCCAGAACCGAAAGATACTCAGGGTTTCTGCCCGTTGTAACGGATGAGTATTTTCAGCTACTACTGTAAGAAAGTTTGGATATACCAATGCAGTACCGAGTCCCAGCAATACAGCGGCTGCAATAAGTATTGTTAATTGAGATGAGATAGCTAATAATACGATCGCAACTGCCTGGGTTAGCATGCCTACGGTGATGATTTGTTTTTTGCAATACACATCTCCCATTTTGCCAGTGAATAACTGCATCACTCCCCAAACAGCGGGGTATACTCCTGCTATAATCCCTATTTCTTGTATCGAGAAATCTTTTTGTAATAATAAAACAGGTAAAAGTCCCCATACAACCGCATCATTCATATTATTCACCAGGCCATTTAATGTGACCGTGCCTATATTCTTATGTTTCCATGTAGTTTCCTTCCATACATTTTTTAATAAGGCAATTTTACTGATTGCACTTTCAGCATGAACGAAATGAGTGGTATCCTTTACCAGGAAAGCTGAAACCAATAGCCCTGCTGCAGCAAAAAATATCCCGGGAATGAAAGGATAGTAAGCATAACCATAACTGGAAGCAAGAGAACTGGCAAGATAGGATGCCAATCCTACCGATAAATATCCTGCAAATTCATTAATGCCCATCGCCAATCCACGGTTCTTTTGCCCGACTATATCCACTTTCATTATAACCGTTGAGGACCATGCCAATCCCTGGTTAATACCTAATAAAATATTTGCTATTATTACCCATGACCAGGAGTCTGCATACATTAGCAAAAAAGGAACAGGTAATGCTGCAAACCAGCCTGCCATTAATATTTGTTTCCTGTTGAATCGTTTGCTGAGTTTGGCTACGCTATAATTACTGACAGCTTTTGTAATACCAAATGCCATGATAAAACTTAAGATAGCTGTATTGGCATCCAATTCGAAAACACTTTTTCCTAATCCGGGGAGTACGGCTCTTTCCAACCCGATCATGGCTCCTACAAAAGCATTGACAAGTACAAGAAGTGAGAACTGCTGCCAGTTTTCTTTCAAGCCTGGGACTACTCTGCTCATATTACATTTTTTGTGAGCGGATAACAACAAAGCTTCCGTTGCCAAATCCTGGTTGTGGTTCAGTTAATTCTTCTTTATTTCCGAATAATGTTTGCCAGTACTCAAATTCAGTGAAGCCTGATACCTGCATCAGTTCCGTTATTTCTTTTACGGAATGAAAATGGGCATCTTTATACCAGGGATTTGATTCCTTTTTTGCAGCATATTGTTTGCCTAACTCACTATCACTGTCTATCAGCCCGATAATAAAAGAACCATTCTTTTTGATTATACGATGCGCTTCTGCAAACGCCTTTGGTATATCATCAAGAAAGCAAACAGTGGTAACCATAACGGCATAATCAAAGGATTGACTGTGTAATGGCAATGATTCTGCTTTGGCATTGATTACAACAACGCCTCTTGCGATAGCTATTTGTGCCATTGCATGGGCTGGTTCTGCCCCTGCAGCGATTTTCAGTGCTTCGGCAAAGCGACCTGTGCCAACACCAATTTCGATGCCCATACCTTGTTGAGGAATAGCTTTTCTTAATGCTTTTAACTCATTCTGAAAGAATATCGGATGGTTATCAAACCAGCTGTCATAATCTTGTGCATTATTCTCAAAAACAGAAATTTTTGTATTAATTGATTTTACAGCAGAATATTTATTCCACCCTTCAAGGCCACCATCCAGCGAATAGGCATTATATCCATTATGAGCCAGCATTTCTGCGGCTGTAATACTTGCTTTGCCACCTGCACAAAATGTAACAACTGGTATTGATTTATCAAGGTGCAAACTGTCAAAAGCTGAATGATCATTTAGCTTCACCTTGTTATATGCATCAACATGGATACTTCCTGGAATGGATGCCCCTGATCTTTGACTGGCCGGACGTATGTCAACAATGGATACTTTCTTACCTGTATCCAACCAGTTATTAAGAATTTCAGCATCTACCAGTTTTACAGTTTCCATTTATGAAATTTTGCTTCACAAAGTTCATTACTGTAAATGGCTATTCATTTATCATATGATAAATAATCACATTAACCCCCGGATACGGCTCAGGCTGACCTGGGTAATCCCGAGGTAAGAAGCAACATATTTCAGGGGCACCCTTTTGAGTATATCCGGTGCTTCCAGTAGTAAGGCTTTGTATCTTTCTTCAGCAGTATGAAATTGTATACCCTCAATGCGATGAACGGTTTCCACATAAGCTGCCTCAAATATTTTTCTGAAAAGCCTTTCTATTTCCGGGAAGGAGTCATACAACTTGAAAAGCAGATTGGCGTTGATGCCTGTTATTTCTGCATCTTCGAGTACCTGGATGGCTTTGCGGCTGGGTTTTCCTGTAAATAAACTCTCAACCCGGGCAATGATACTGTTTTCAAAGAAAAAATTCTCGGTGACATCTATTCCATCTTTGAAGTAATAAATACGGGCAATACCCTTGTTGATGAAATATATTGTTTTACAGGTGTGACCAATAGGCTGCAGATCTCTATTTTTCTTAATAGTAATAGGGCTGCAGATTGCGGCAATGGCTTCTTCGGCTTTTTCAGGAAGTGCAGTATACTTTTTAAAATGTTGGAATAACTGTACGAGTTCCTTTTCTTGCATAATACAAAGTTAATAACTCTCAAACCCGAACACACTTCCGGTTTGAGAGTTATTGCCCTTACATTTTCGGCATATATTTGGCAGAGTTAATTCCAGCCTCTTCCGCCATTTCTTCCCGGGGTTCCTTCTGAAGAAATGATTTTTTCAAATTCTGTCTTACTCAATATTACTGGTTCATAAACTACTCCCTGCATTTTCAGCCTGCGCACAAAGGCACGGAGATGGTTTTCGGAAGCCATCTTTAAAAAATTATAGGAACTGATGATGTCCTGCTTCTGGGTTTGTTTGATCCGTTCTTCAAGGTCTGCAATATCAAGTTCTTCAATTTTGGCACCCACTTTCAGGGCATCAATTAATGATCTGCCCCCCGTTGTGCTAAGCTCATTAAAATACTGTTGTAACTGAACATTTGTAAAGACTCCCTGCATATCAAGGTTCTTCATTACCGGGTCTTCTAACTGGTAGGTAGTTATCAGCGTTTTCATCCTGTCCATATGTACTTGTTCACTTTGCCGGATATTGTTAAAAGGATTTATCCCCCATTTATCATAAAGAAGATTGTATACATCCCGGGCCAGTTTTTCTTCTTCACGCATATAAAGGATGGCATCCTTTTCCTGCTGGTTCAGTATGCTGTTCTGTTGAGTGAAACTGCTGGTTGTACCTATAAGCAGAAACACTGCTAAAAAAATCTTTTTCATACTAATTTATTTTGTGTATTTAATTTCCTATTTCCATCGGGCTGTTGATAATTGCATCAAACTCTGCCTGTGTAATATACTGGGGAGTATATGTACCACCAGCATTAATAATGTTACTGTAAAATGACCGCAGGTGATTACGGCTTCCTTTCACCAGGTTATTATAAACAAGAGTAATATCCTGGTTATCAACCTTCGTTAAGGCTATCGTCAGATCGTAGATATCAAGGTCTTCAATAGTAGCACCAACTTTTAGTGCATCAGGCAGACTGACAGATCCCTGAGTTGTCAGTTGAGTATATAAGTTCTGAAGAACAGGATTGGAGAAAATGCCGTATCCATTACTGCCAACAGGATCAGGCAGGTTATACTTACTCAATAGTTGCACTACGGCGTTCATGTGGGACTGTTCGCTGGAAGATATATTATTGAAAATAGTTAATGCCCACTTGTTATATAAAAAGATATAAACGTCTCTTGCTAGTTTTTCTTCTTCTCTCATAAAGGAGAGTGTTGTTCGTTCATCTGTATTCAGGGGTTCACTTGGCAGATTATTTACCTGGCTATTCAGGTTGTTGTTAGCATTTTTGTTATCCTTATCCTTTGAACAACTGACAAAGATCACAGATAAAAAAAGAGTAACTGTCATGGCAGTACTTATAAAATACTTTTTCATAGTTGTATTTTTTAGATGATGTGATGAGAAAGAACTTTTTGTGATACATGTCACTGAATGAATTTCCAACTTCATATCAGCATTACAGCTTCGACATTGATAGCTGAAATAAGTTTACAATGCGAGAATGATATTTAGACGAAAAGTTATTGGCTAACTTTTGCGGGAAGTTTTCTGGCTGCCAGCAGGAAATTATTGAACTGTCAGGTATACTTTCCAAATAACAGGGGAAGCCCTGCTTGGCTCAGCTTCATTACTCCAGAATATATTTTTATCCCGGCTATCGATACCGCCGATGATATAGCCAGCCATCAATGGCTTTTTCCCGGCTTTTTCCAGATAAAGGATACCATTTGGTGTAAAAAGTTTTTCATCAGCAGGTATAAACTCAGCCGCTGCTCCAAAGTATCCCGGCATCGGATCCGGTAATATATATTCTGTAATGGCATTTTCTTTTCTTTCTACTACACTTATATGCCTCACAAAAGGGACATCGTTATCTGTTATTACTTTTCCCAGACTATCAATATACTTTAGTGCGATTCCGCCAAAGAAAATGGTATATAATGTTTTACTTCTTCGATTGTAGGCAGGTAAGGATGCAGAGTGATAATGCGAAAATTGCTGGTTAAATCCTGCCACTTCTTTATGCCCGGATTCTGTAATATCAACAAGATTGGTGAAAGGAACATTTTTGGCATACTGAAATACTCCCGAGTATATGGTCAGCATAGCCTTCCCATCCGTATCTACTTGTGCCAGCAGATTGTAGTCCCTTCTGTGTAAGAGCAATGAATCGGTAATATCTGAATAGTTTTCAATTCTAAAATTCCCACCTTTTTCTATAAACCTGAATTTCCTTATCTGGTTGGTGTATTGTTGAA
>JAKQEA010000012.1 GCA_029558715.1 Bacteroidota bacterium
ACCACGCTGAACCTGGGGCCTACACACCCGGCTACACATGGTGTGATGCAAAATATCCTGGAACTGGATGGTGAGCGGATCGTTTCCACTGAACAAACTATTGGTTACATACACCGGGCTTTTGAAAAACTGGCTGAACGCCGGCCGCTTGCACAAATAACTACACTGACTGACAGGTTAAACTATTGTTCCTCTCCTCTTAATAATATGGGTTGGCACCTTACCTGTGAAAAACTGTTAGGTGTAAAAACACCCAAGAGAGTTGATTATCTCCGTGTCATCATCATGGAATTGGCCAGAATCTCTGACCACCTTATCTGTAATTCAATTGTAGGTGTAGATGCAGGTGCTTACACAGGGTTCTTATATGTGATGCAATACCGGGAACTGATCTATGAAATATATGAAGAAGTTTGCGGAGCAAGGTTAACAACTAATATTGGCCGTATCGGCGGTTTTGAAAGGAATTTTAATGATATCGCCTTCCAGAAATTGGAAAAATTCCTGAGAGAGTATCCTAAAGTGCTGAAAGAGTTTGAAAATCTTTTCCAGCGCAACCGCATTTTCATGGAAAGAACGATGGGTACCGGCGCTATCAGTGCAGAAAGGGCATTGAATTATGGGTTTACAGGCCCTAACCTCCGTGCAGCCGGTGTTGATTATGATGTAAGGGTTCATTCACCTTACAGCAGTTATGAGGATTTTCAATTTAATATACCTGTTGGTACAACCGGCGACAATTATGATCGCTGGCTGGTTCGTGAAAAAGAAATGTGGGAGAGCCTGAGTATTATAGAGCAGGCATACCAGAAAGTACAGGAGTTCAAAGGGGCAGAGGCAGATGTATATCATGCGGATGTTCCTGAATACTACCTGCCTCCTAAAGCTGACGTGTATACCAAAATGGAAGCATTGATCTATCATTTTAAGATCATCATGGGTGAAACAGTTATCCCGGCCGGTGAAGTGTATAACTCAATTGAGGCAGGTAATGGTGAATTAGGTTTTTATCTGATCAGTGATGGAGGCAGAACACCGTACCGGCTGCATTTTCGCAGACCCTGTTTTGTGTATTACCAGGCTTACGAAGAACTGATCAAAGGTTCGATGCTGAGTGATGCGATTATGACGATGAGTTCATTAAACTTAATTGCGGGAGAATTAGACGCATAAAGAATAAAAAATGAGTGTGCAGTTTTCAGATAAAGCCATGCAGGAAGTAAAGCGGATAATTAATTTTTATCCGGAAGGAAAACAGAAGAGTGCTGTTATTCCGGTGCTGCATTTGGCACAACAGGAATTTGGCGGCTGGTTGAGTACTGAAACAATGGACTATGTTGCTTCTGTACTCAATTTAAAACCTATTGAGGTGTACGAAGTAGCTACTTTTTATAGTATGTATAACCTGAAACCGGTAGGGAAGTATATGTTTGAAGTATGCCAGACAGGCCCTTGCATGCTGAACGGCAGCGATGATATTGTAAAATACATTTATGAGAAGCTGGGTATTAAACCCGGGGAAACGACAAGTGATGGTATGTTTACGTTGAAAACAGTGGAATGTTTGGGAGCCTGTGGCTATGCCCCGATGATGCAGATGGGGAAAAATTACCGGGAGCATTTGACAAAAGAGAAAGTAGATACGATAATTGCAGAGTGCAGGAATAATGCAGCGGCTAAAAACTAAGAATGAAAAAGTTATTAGCCATAGTTCTTTTAGTTAATGTTGTTTTTGTCAACGCCCAGACAGCTGAAGAGAAACTGGCTACTACATTGAAAAAGTTTCACCAGGCATTGGTAGAGAAAAACACTGTTTCCATCAACCAGCAAACAGATAAGGTATTGAGTTACGGACATAGCAACGGCTGGGTGGAAACAAAAACGGAGTTCATAAAAAACCTGGAAACAGGTTATACCAGTTATAAAAGTATTAAAGAAGATAGCCTGCAGATAGCGATAAATGGAACTGTGGCGCATGCAAGATTTGTTGGCGATTATGAAGTTTCATTGAATGGTGGCAACGCAGTTGTCTATCATTTGAAAGTGCTGGAAGTGTGGGTGAGAAAAGGGAAGAGATGGTTGTTGTTTGCGAGACAGGCGGTGAAGGGATAAATATTAAAAATTAGGGTATGAAAAAATATTTTTTGAGTATATGCTTGCTAATAGTTGCTGGCGCAAACCGGTTAGCGGCAAATAATAATAGTAGTACCGACCACAGGTTTAGTAAGCATGGGTTTGTATATGGAGACTCTTTGTATAAGATTATGAAATGTGAGTGTGGGATCATAAAATCTTATCATGCCAAAGGGGCTAGTGCGATTGAAATACTTAAGCTCCAGAATAAAGACCACAAAAAGGGGTGCATAAAAAGGGAGATAATCGGGTATAGCATGGAATCGAAAAAAAAGGGAGACACTACGATTGTTGAGGTTCGAAACATTAATAATATATGGTGTAATAAGATAGTAAGTGGAAAAATGAATATCTATAATGGGGTTAAGGGGGGGACATATGATGTGAATCGAAAGTATACAACGGATGTCGGTTTTTATATTCAAAAAGGAGATTTCTCAGAACCGAAAGAGCTGATCTACTTAACAAAAGATGATATTTTTTACAATCTGTTTAGCGATAATGAGAATGCAAAATTGTTTTTAGATTCAAAGCTGGAGAAAAGAAAAAAACTGCCTAGCAAAGATGTTGTAGAGGCGGCAAAAATTTATAATGGAGATAAATAGCAATCCTTAATAGCAATTGTTGGATAACAGACTGGACAATGAAGAGTGCGACGCAACAGAAGATGCTCAAGGAACTGAAGCTGGTAAAATAAAAATAGTTTGAGGAGATTGCTTAGGCGTCACCTCGCAAGTAACATGGGAAGAAAATTATTATTAGACAAAGCTCATATTGAAAACATCAGATTCTATGATGTGTACCGCCGTGAAGGTGGGTATCGTAGTGTGGAGAAGGCATTAAAAACAATGAGCCCGGATTCGGTAACGGAAGAAGTAAAGAAAAGCGGACTCCGAGGCCGTGGTGGTGCAGGTTTTCCTACGGGTATGAAATGGAGCTTCCTTGCCAAACCGGAAGGAGTGCCCCGTTACCTCGTAGTGAATGCCGATGAATCTGAGCCTGGTACATTTAAGGATAGATATTTAATGGAGTTCATTCCTCACCTGCTCATTGAGGGAATGATCACATCCTCATATGCGCTAGGTTCTAATCGTTCTTATATCTATATCCGTGGTGAGTATGCCTGGATAGTTGACATTCTGGAACAAGCCATACAGGAAGCAAAGAATAATGGGTGGCTCGGTAAAAATATTTTAGGCAGCGGTTTTGATTGTGAAATTTATGTGCAACGTGGTGCCGGTGCTTATATCTGCGGGGAAGAAACGGCATTGCTTGAATCATTAGAAGGTAAAAGAGGTAATCCGAGAATTAAACCACCATTTCCGGCTGTAAAAGGTTTATGGGATTGCCCGACCGTGGTGAATAATGTGGAGACGATTGCGGCAGTTGTTCCCATCATCAATGATGGTGGCGAGGAATATGCAAAAATCGGTATTGGTAAATCAACCGGTACCAAACTGATAAGTGCCTGCGGTAATATTAAAAAGCAGGGTGTGTATGAGATTGATATGACGATCTCTGTAGAAGAGTTTATTTATAGTGATGAGTATTGCGGCGGTATTGCGAATGGCAGAAAGCTGAAAGCCTGTATCCCGGGAGGTTCTTCTGTTCCTATTTTGCCAGCTAATCTGTTATTAACAACAGCAAAGGGTGAAAAAAGAATGATGACCTATGAGAGTCTCGCAGATGGTGGTTTTGCAACAGGTTCCATGATGGGTTCCGGCGGATTCATTGTTTTGGACGACACACAGTGTGTGGTGAAGCACACTTACACATTGGCAAGATTCTATCGCCATGAAAGCTGCGGACAATGTTCACCCTGCCGTGAAGGAACGGGCTGGATGGAAAAAATACTGCTGAATATTGAGAACGGAAAAGGAAAGATGAGTGATATTGATTTACTCTGGGATATTCAACGGAAGATAGAAGGCAATACGATTTGCCCGTTGGGAGATGCCGCTGCATGGCCGGTAGCAGCAGCAATACGGCATTTCAGGGATGAGTTTGAATGGCATATCACTAATCCCGATGATGCACAAAGAAGGAATTTTGGATTGGCGCATTATGCAGATCCAATTCATATTCCCACAACGGCATAATAATAGAATGAACGAATTTTTAATATGGCTGACGAAGTAAAAAAAGAAGCACCTGCAAATTTTAAAGTTACTATCGATAACATAACTATCGAAGTGGCCCCAGGTACAACCATCTTACATGCTGCCCGGCAGATAGGAGGTGATGTTACCCCTCCTGCCATGTGCTATTATAGCAAGTTAAAAGGTAGTGGTGGAAAATGCCGTACCTGCCTCGTTGAAGTAGCTGCAGGATCAGCTACCGACCCAAGACCGATGCCGAAACTGGTAGCATCCTGCCGCACCAATGTAATGGATGGTATGGTGGTAAAAAATATTACCAGCGAAAGAGTGCAGGATGCAAGGGCTGGTGTGGTGGAATTTCTTTTATTAAACCATCCGCTTGATTGCCCGATATGCGACCAGGCAGGTGAGTGCCATTTACAGGATCTGGGTTACGAGCATGGTAAAGAAGGCACCCGTTATGAATTCAAAAGAAGAACATTTGAAAAGGAAGATATAGGTCCATACATACAACTGCATATGACAAGGTGTATTCTTTGTTATCGTTGTACGTATGTGGCCGACCAGTTAACTGATAACCGTGTGCATGGAATTTTGGATAGAGGTGACCATGCAGAAATCTCTACCTATATCTCTAAAGCGATCGATAATGACTTTAGTGGCAACATGATTGATGTTTGCCCTGTTGGCGCCTTGACTGATAAAACATTCCGCTTTAAGAACAGGGTGTGGTTTACCAAACCGGTAGATGCACACCGTGACTGCGATAAGTGCTGTGGTAAAGTAACCTTATGGCAACGTGGAGATGAAGTGTTGCGGGTGACTGCAAGAAAAGATGAATGGGGTGAAGTGCAGAGTTATGATGGGAAGCCCGGATGGATCTGTAACACCTGCCGCTTTGATAAGAAGCATGTAAACGACTGGGTGATTGAGGGGCCAACTAGGATCAACCGGCATTCTGTTATTTCGCAGGGACATTACCTGGGTTTACAAAAGCCCAAAGAAACCATTGCAGACGTAATGGGAGGAAGGGCACCGAAATTGCTGATGGATATTCATAATGTGAGTGATGTGAACAGTGTAGACATCAGCGCTCTGCCAGGACCGGCAACGAGTAAGACGTTTGAAAAGAAATAATGAAAACCGGGGTTTTAATAATATTTTCTTTTTTACAGTATAGTTCTTTGGCTCAGGTTAATTGTATTCAGGTAAAAGGTGATGATAATAAAGAAGTACAATATGTCAGCGTAGCTATTAAAAATGATAAGTCTTTTTACGTAAGTGATGACAAAGGGTCATTATGTGAAAAATTTGTTTCTAAAATTAAAACCGGGGATACAATACTTTTTTCAGCGATTGGGTATCAGGACAGAGAACTTATTTATTCAGGCAATGATACTATAATTTTACAAAGGAGATTTGCTTTATTGCCTGAAGTGGTATTAGTGAATGGTGATGGAGAAGATGAAATCTGGGGGACGAAGAAAAATTCATCACTATTTGGGGGGTATTGTAGCATGGGATTTAGTGATATTCTGATTCAATCAATGGGCAGGATCGTATATCCGGAAGGAAATTTTAAAAAAGCTGAAGTGCTTTCAATTTCCTTTTATGATACAAAAGGGCAGGGTGCAAAAGTTCCGGTTAGGTTAAGAATTTATACAATTGGAAAAGATTCCCTACCTATGACTGACTACCTGACCGAAAATATTGTGGTTGACACTAAGAAGAAAGGATGGATAACTTTTAATTTAAAGGAAAAGAGATTGCTAATGTCTAAAGAGGGGCTTGCTATTTGTTTAGAATTATTTGCAAACAGCGAAGATTTGTATCATATGGAAAAAGTGAGAACAAATGACGGAAAATTTATCGAGAAAAAATTTTATGGGTTTGGTTTAGGGATGGAGAATGGGAGAGGTTTAACAGTGATGAAATATAGTTCCTGGGATCCATGGCAGGTTTCAAGACTTATTGACCATCCATGTGGAGATATTGTTTGTAAGGTGAAAGTAAAAGTTTGGAGATAAATTAATTTCAATAAAAGTATGTTTTTCTTATCAATAGATATCTGGCTGATTTTAGAAAAAGCAATATTGATAGCTTGTATCATCGGGCTATCCTTCTTTATTGCCATGTACACTACTTATGCGGAAAGAAAAGTAGCGGGTTGGCTGCAGGACAGGCACGGACCAAACCGTGCAGGGCCTTTTGGAATTTTTCAACCTTTGGCAGATGGAGGAAAGCTTTTTTTCAAAGAAGAAATTATTCCGCTGGCTTCTAATAAAGTACTTTTTTTATTGGGCCCTGGTCTTGCCATGATCACTGCTTTAGTTACCAGTACAGTTATTCCCTGGGGTGCACCAATTGTAACGGAAAAAGGTTCAATACCATTGCAGGTGGCAGATGTGGATATGGGTATCCTGATTGTCTTTAGTGTGGTGAGTGTTGGTGTATACGGGATCATGATCGGTGGCTGGGCATCAAATAATAAATTTTCATTAATTGCCGCTATCCGGGGCGCTTCACAAATGGTTTCTTATGAATTGCCGATGGGACTGGCACTGATCGCTGTATTATTTATGACCGGCTCGCTGAAGATGAGCGAAATCGTGGCTAACCAGGCTGCTAACGGATGGCATATTATTTACCAGCCGCTCGGATTTATCATATTTTTTGTCTGTGCATTGGCTGAGTGTAACAGGACACCGTTTGATTTACCGGAAGCTGAAAATGAATTGAATTTTGGCTATCACCAGGAGTACTCATCCATGAAGTTGGGTTTTTACTTATTTGCTGAATACATTAATATGTTCGTAAGCAGCGCTGTAATAGCCACGTTGTTCTTAGGGGGGTATGATATTCCTTTTGTAAACGAAGCCAGCTGGAAACTGGAACCCTGGCTAATGTCTTTGATAAGTTTTAGTGTATTGATGGCAAAAATTTCTTTCCTGCTTTTTGTTTTTATCTGGATCAGGTGGACGATACCGAGGTTCCGCTATGACCAGTTGATGAACCTTGGTTGGAAAAAATTGATTCCATTGGCACTATTGAATATGATTATTACGGCAGCAGTGATGCTGTGGCTGAATAAATAGAATGGTGAGTGGGAAGATGAGCATAAATAATGCAGACGGACATATAAATAATATATTTGCGAACTTTTTAAAATCCCCTCAGGGGTTTGGAGCATGCAACTAACAAACAGAGCAAAACAGGTAGACCGTAAGCCGATGACATTCCTGGAGAGTATTTATCTCTGGAATATTGTCAAGGGGATGGGTATTACTATCAGTCATCTGTTTAAAAAGAAAGCGACGATACAATATCCTGAACAAACAAGAACTTTTTCCAAAGTGTTCCGCGGTTTGCATGTGCTGAACCGTGATGCAGAAGGAAGAGAGAACTGTACAGCTTGCGGCCTCTGTGCTGTGGCCTGCCCGGCCGAAGCGATTACGATGGAAGCTGCTGAAAGACTACCGGGGGAAGAACTTTTGTACCGGGAGGAAAAGTATGCCGTTAAATATGAGATAAACATGTTGCGCTGTATTTTCTGTGGTTTGTGTGAAGAAGCCTGTCCAAAAGATGCGATCTATTTGTCACAGACATTTGCTCCGGCAAATTATGGCAGGAAGGGATTTATATATAAAAAAGAAGACCTGCTGATACCGCATCCGGTAAATGAAAAAGACGCATATCAGAAGGCTCTTGGTAACAGGGTGGAAAAAAATTAATAAATAACTAATTGCACTCCGCCGGTTGGCGGAGATGGGGTATGAACATTATTCAAATATTATTCTGGTTTCTTTCTGTTGTGGCAATATTCAGTGCCCTGATGGTAATTACCAGCAAGAACCCTGTATACAGTGTGCTCTGGTTAATTGTTACATTTTTTGCTATTTCCGGTCACTATATCTTATTAAACGCCCAGTTCCTGGCTATTGTAAACATAATTGTTTATGCAGGAGCTATTATGGTATTGTTCCTGTTCGTAATCATGCTCATGAATCTGAATAAAGAAACAGAACCTCAAAAGAACCGCTGGCTGAAAATGGCGGGGGCTGTAGCGGGAGGATGTTTATTGCTTGTATTCGTAGCAGCTTTAAAGGGTGCAGGCCTGAAAGACCAGGAGGCAATGGTAAATGAGGGTGATATTGGTCTTATAAAAAATCTTGGAAAAGAATTATTCACTACATACGTGGTGCCTTTTGAGATAAGCAGTATTTTATTTCTTAGCGCAATGGTAGGAGCTGTGGTGATTGGAAAAAAAGAATAATATGCCGATCAATAATTACATATTGCTGTCTATAGCATTGTTCTGCATCGGTATTGTGGGGGTATTAACCCGCCGCAATGCGATCATTATTTTTATGTGTATTGAACTAATGCTGAATGCGGTGAACCTGCTGCTGGTAGCTTTTTCTAAAATGCATGCGAGGGCGGCGTTATTGGCTGGTGATGTTAACGGCACGGCCGGAACGGATGGACAGCTGTTTGTGTTCTTTATTATGGTGGTGGCTGCCGCCGAGGTAAGTGTGGGATTAGCTATTATTGTAATGATGTACCGGAACATCCATTCAGTGGATGTCAATTTTTTGAACAGATTAAAACACTGATACTGGATTTCAGAAGATAGGTTATGCAAAATGCTTTACAAATAGTTTACCTGATTCCTTTGCTGCCCCTGATTGGGTTTCTGATCAATGGGTTGGGGAGAAAATACTTACCGAAACCAGTGATAGGTGTGGTTGGTTCAGGGGTTATACTAGCTTCTTTTATATTGAGCGTTTGGGTATTCATGCAGGTGAAAGGGATGCCGGTTCCCTATATTGCCAGCTATTTCAATTTCATCAGTGTCGGAGATCTTAAAATACCTTTTGCTTTTCAAGTAGACCAGCTTTCTTCCTTGTTCTTACTGATCATTACCGGGGTAGGGTTTCTTATTCATGTCTATTCCACTTCTTACATGCATGAAGAAAAGGCCGAGCATTTTGGGAGGTATTTTTCTTATCTCAACCTCTTCATTTTTTTTATGCTCTTGCTGGTAATGGGGGCCAACTATGTGATAATGTTTATCGGCTGGGAAGGCGTTGGGCTTTGCTCATATTTATTAATCGGTTATTGGTTTAAAAAAACCGAGTATAATAAAGCAGCCAATAAGGCCTTTATCATGAACCGAATCGGTGATCTTGCTTTTTTGATTGCAATTTTCTGGATCATCAGCAGGGTTGGCAATGTGAATTTCAGTGATGTATTTGCTGTTGCAAATGGCGAAGTTGAATTCAGAAAGTTCAGTGCTACAGATATTACAGTAATTACTTTGTTGTTGTTTATAGGTGCAACAGGTAAAAGTGCTCAAATACCTCTTTATACCTGGCTACCCGATGCAATGGCGGGTCCTACTCCTGTTTCTGCACTGATACATGCCGCCACCATGGTAACAGCGGGTATTTATATGATAGCCCGCAGCAATGTGCTATACTCTATGTCACATATCACTATGGATATTGTTGCATATACAGGTTTGGCAACAGCATTACTGGCTGCTACTATTGCTTTAAAACAAAACGATATTAAAAAAGTATTGGCTTATTCTACAGTGAGTCAATTGGGATTTATGTTTTTGGCATTGGGTACAGGAGCCTATGTGGCTGCTGTATTTCATGTAATGACACATGCATTTTTCAAAGCTTTGTTGTTTCTTGGCAGTGGTAGTGTAATTCATGCTATGAGCGGTGAGCAGGACATCCGGAATATGGGAGGGCTTAGCAAGAAATTAAAGATCACATTCTGGACATTTGTTATTGGATGTATCGCCATTGCCGGTATTCCGCCATTTAGCGGTTTCTTTTCCAAGGACGCCATATTATTAAGTGCCTTTGTAAAAAGCCCCTTATTATACGGTGTTGCATTATTTACAGCCTTGCTAACTGCTTTTTATATGTTCCGCTTATTGTTCATCACTTTTACAGGAACATTCAGGGGAACTCATGAGCAGGCGCATCACCTGCATGAAAGCCCTGCTGGCATGACACTGCCGCTGATAATATTAGCTATTCTGTCCATCATTGGTGGTTTTGTGGGAGTACCGGAGGTATTCATGCATGGGGGAGATAGATTGGGGCAGTTTTTAGCACCTGTTATTAAGCCAAATGAAATGCATCATGTGTCTCATTCGACAGAGTACCTGCTGATGGGATTATCAACAGCACTTGTTTTGGTAATGATTGCAGCAGCATGGTTTAAATTCCGCAACTATCAACGTAAGGAAGAAACTGGTTTTGGAAAAGTGCTGGAGAATAAATGGTATGTGGATGAATTGTATGATAAAATAATTGTCCAGCCTCTTCATCAACTGGGTGGATTTTTTAAATCCGTTTTTGAAGTGTCTGTAATTGATACATTAGTAAATGGTGTTGGTAAGGCAGTGAATTACGGAAGCAGACAACTCCGGCTCCTGCAAAGTGGCCAGGTAGGCAGTTATGTTTTATTGATGGTGCTCAGCATGATTGTAATTTTTGCTGTTCAGTTTTTCATAAGAAAATAAACACTCCGTTTGTAACGGATAAAGATATGGTTGCATTTTTTCTGATATTTCTTCCTTTACTCACTGGCCTGCTGGTTTTTTTTATCAAAGAAGAGAAGTTGGTAAAAGGGTTTGCCTTTCTGTCTTCGTTGGCTACGTTAACTGTTTCTCTATTGGGGTTAACATTATTTAAAGCAGAGGAGCATCTTCAGTTTACGGCACAATGGATGCAACCGCTAGGTAGTAGCTTTTCGCTGAAACTCGATGGTATGGGGCAGTTACTTTGTTTATTAACAGCTATTTCTTACCCGCTGGTTTTTCTGGGTAGCTGGAATAGCTCTTATACGAAACCGAGTAACTTTTTTGCCTTAATGCTATTGGCACAGGCCGGCCTCATGGGAGTATTTCTTGCAATGGATGCTTTACTGTTCTATTTTTTCTGGGAGCTTGCTTTAATACCTATGTACTTCCTGTGCTCTCAGTGGGGTGGTGAGAGAAGAATACAGGTTACTTTCAAATTTTTCATTTATACATTTATTGGTTCAGTACTCATGCTGATTGGCATATTGTATCTGCAGTCGAAAACACCAGATCACTCTTTTAGTCTAAGGGCATTTTATAATCTCGAGCTGACTACAAAAACCCAATCCTGGTTATTCTGGCTTTTTTTCCTGGCCTTTGCTATTAAGATGCCGGTTTTCCCTTTCCATACCTGGCAGCCAGATACATACGAACAGTCACCTACGCCTACTACCATGATATTAAGCGGGGTGATGGTTAAGATGGGCTTACTGGGCTTATTACGCTGGCTCCTGCCGGTGCTGCCCATTGCATCTTATGTATGGGGAGATGTGGTAATGTCTTTATCGATAATAGGGATCGTTTATGCATCACTTATAGCTATCCGGCAGGACGATATCAAGAGGCTGGTAGCTTATTCTTCCATTGCACATATTGGCCTGATGTGTGCGGCTATTTTCGCTGAGAACAAAAGCGGCATGCAGGGTGTATTGCTGCAAATGTTTAATCATGGTATCAATATCATTGGGTTGTGGATCATTGTTGAAATTATTGAACGCCGCTTTGGAACAAGAAAAATATCTGAATTGGGAGGATTGGCTCAGAAGGCTCCTGCGATGGCCATTTTCTTTGTAATAATTGCATTGGCAAATATAGCTTTACCCCTTACCAATGCTTTTGCTGGTGAATTCCTGATGTTTAATGGTTTGTTGAATGCTAAATCCAATTATTATCTGTGGTTCACTGTATTTGCAGGATTGGGTATTATACTCGCTGCTGTATATACATTAAATATGATCCGAAAGGTTTTTTATGGGGAGGTAAATACGATAACAGCTGCAGCAACTGATTTGAAATTAAATGAAAAGCTGGCATTGGGTATTATTGTCGTACTCATATTCTGGATGGGTGTTTATCCACAAGCAATGTTGGATGTTACAGACAATTTTTCTCAGGCATTGACAGAGAGGATTGATATTAGTCATTTATTCCGCAAGAAATAAGGAACAGATAGTATGAATGCATTAATCATATCGGCTATTTTAGGTGTTGTCATGATGTTCAGCAGTATTTTGCTGAAACAGAAGGGTGCTGTACGAAATGTGGCTGTTACCGGAATAATACTTTTGATACTGGTGAATATTCTTGAAATGGGTGGTACGGTCTTTTTTAAAGTGAACACCCGTGGGATGATTGTATTTGATCAGTTTGCCTTGCTGTTTAATTCAATTATTTTTCTTGCCACTTTGATTTATCTTTTGTTATCTGCAAAGGATATGGAGAAGGTAGGAGTGAATTATGCAGAATATTTTGCATTGATATTTTTTATTCTTTGTGGTGTCACTCTTGTATCATCTTTTAAATCATTATTGATTTTGTTCCTGGGTATAGAGATTATTTCTATTCCTCTCTATATCTTAACCGGAAGTGACAAGCGGAATCTGAAGAGCAACGAAGCTTCACTTAAGTACTTCCTTCTTGGCTCGTTCTCTACGGGTCTTATGTTGATGGGTATTGCTTTGTATTATGGAGCAAGAGGAACCTTTTCAACCGTTATCGACCCACTGATTACGGTAACAGCCAAACCGCTGCTGATTTCGGGAATGTCATTGCTTTTGTTTTCTATGGCATTTAAAGTATCTGCTGCCCCGTTTCATTTTTGGACGCCGGATGTATACGATGGCGCCCCTACGGTATTTACTTCTTTCATGGCCACTATTATAAAGGCAGCTGTTTTTATCGGATTTATCCGTTTGTTTGATGATGCCTTCGAACAGGTACAGTCAACGTGGCGTATATGGATAGCTGTCATAACAGCTGTAACACTTTTTATAGGAAATATCACAGCAGTGTTTCAGCAAAGCGTAAAAAGGATGCTGGCTTATTCAAGCATAGCCCAGGCAGGATTTATGCTATTGTCTCTTTATGCCATGAACACGGAGGCTAAGGAAGGCTTATTGATCTATGCGGCGGCATATTGTTTTGCCACTATCGGCATATTTGCTGTACTGGCTAAAATGAGCGATTATACATTTGATGGATTTAATGGCCTGTCCAAAAAGGAACCATTAATAGCAGCAACACTGGCCATACTCTTACTATCGTTGGCAGGTATTCCGCTTACCGCAGGGTTTTTGGCCAAGTTTTATATGTTAAAGGCAGCTATCGCCACACCCAATAGCCTCTGGCTGGTGATTTTTGCCGTGTTGATGGCAGCCGTAAGTGTGTATTACTATTTCCGGGTCATACAAGCAATGTATTTTAAGGAAGGCAGCACTTCTTCATCCACTACCGAATTTTCACCGTTCTTCAAAGGGGCAATGCTTATATTAGCCGGATTGGTAATACTACTTGGATTGTTCCCCGATATTCTTGTCAATTGGCTTTATTTCTGATTAAATATACAGGGCGGCATTAATTACCTTTGTTGGGCAGACACAAATAATCTCCGTCTTTAATCGGTATGAACTTTCGTGATGTTTTTGCACTAGCCTTCCGCACTGTTCGCAGTAACAAACTACGTACAGGTCTTACTGTATCTATAATTGCATTCGGAATTATGGCACTCATTGGTATTATTACTGCGATAAAAGCCATGAATCAAAAGTTTACTGAAAGCTTTTCTACAATGGGAGCAAATGCTTTCACGATCCGGTTTAAGGAAAGGAATATCCGTTTTGGCGGGGGAAACAGGCGGGAAGTAAAACTGACAAAAAAGGGGGCACGGAAAGAAAGAGTCTCAAATCTCGATAAAAATATTACTAAAGATGAAGCAGAGTTGTTTGTCAACCGGTTTAGCTTTCCTTCAATTAAAAGCATTTCCATTTTCGGCAATAGAAATAATATAGTTTCCTATGAGACGCACAAAACAAGCCCAAATGTTATGATGTTCGGTGGCGATGAAAATTACCTTGCGCTGAATGGATTTGCCCTTCAGTATGGACGTAATATGAATAAAATGGATGTGCAGACAGGGCGAAATGTATGTGTGCTGGGGTATGATGTAGCTAAAAAATTATTCAAACAAAGAATAGCCGGAGCTGTCAATTCGGTTGTTCGTATTAATAATATCCCTTACAGGGTTTTGGGAGTGTTAGAAAGCCGGGGATCCACTTTTGGTTTTAGCCGGGACAATGTGATTATCACAACTTATAGCAATGTTGAAAGAAATTTTCCGTCAGGGTTTTCTTATGTAATAGCAGTAATGGCTAATGAACTTACGAAAGTAAATGTGGCAATGGGGGAGGCAGAGGGAACCTTCCGGGCCATAAGGAAACTGAGTATAACAGAGGAAAGCAATTTTGTTTTAGACAGAAGCGACAGTGTGGCAGAAAAAGCAATGAATAGTCTGCGGTTTCTTACCGTTTCTGCAACCGTTATTGGCCTTATTACACTGATTGGAGCCGCTATCGGCTTAATGAATATTATGCTTGTGTCGGTTTCGGAGAGAACAAGAGAAGTGGGTCTTGTAAAGGCAATAGGAGGTAAAAGTAAAATGGTAAGCCGCCAATTCCTGCTTGAAGCTATAATAATAAGTGTATTGGGTGCTCTTTTTGGCATTATTCTCGGAATAATTGTAGGAAACCTGTTCTCCATAGTTCTGAATACAGGTTTCGTTGTTCCGTGGGATTGGGTATTATATGGAATAGTAATATGCACTTTTGTTGGCCTTTTGGCCGGCTTATATCCTGCACTTAAGGCGGGTCGTCTTAATCCAATAGAAGCTTTGCGATACGAATAAACATGCAGATTTTAGCAGTTTTCCGCTTATGCAAACGTTGGATGAATTTCCCATCAAATTATTTATCAGAGAATTGTTCCGTATCAAAAAATCCTTAACTTGAAGCCCCTTCCTGAAAAAATGAAGGAAGGCGATTTTTTTAAAGACTTTTTTCTTAGCATTGTAGCTCTGAAAAGGGATTAGCATTCTAACTTTTAAAAAAAACTAAAAAATTAAGATCATGGCAGAGATTAAACCAACTGCAACAGCATCAGTTAAGGCAACGTCAGTTCAGGCAAAGAAAAGCAGCAATGCTATTTCATGGATCGCACCGATTGTTTGTGTTATTGCCGGTTATTCAATCTGGCGTTTTATGATGGGAGACGCCAGCGGATTTAAAGAACCAGATGCTGCCGGCGGATTCTGGCCGCATCACAAGGATCCAAAAGATGCATTCCACAGAATTTATGAAGGTGGTATCATCGTTCCCCTGTTGATTGGAATGTTCCTGATGGTAGTTGTATTTTCTATCGAACGTTTTCTTACTATCCGTAAGGCATTAGGTAATGGATCTATTTCTGATTTTATCCGCAAGGTTCAGTATCATCTTGCCAATCGTAATGTAGATGCAGCTTTGTCTGAATGTGATAAGCAACGTGGATCTGTTGGTAATGTAATGAAAGCAGGACTTCGTCGCTATAAAGAAATGATCTCTGAAGGAAATCTCAATACAGATCAAAAAGTAATTGCCATTCAAAAAGAAGTGGAGGAGGCAACGGCGCTTGAACTGCCAATGTTGCAAAAAAACCTGGTATTCCTTTCTACAATTACATCAGTTGGTACCCTTATCGCACTCTTAGGTACGGTATTGGGTATGATTCGTTCATTTGCTGCCTTAGGTGAAGAAGGTGGTGGTGGTGCTGCCGGCGACCTCGCTGTTGGTATCTCTGAAGCGCTGTATAATACTGCATTAGGTATCGGTACTTCAGCTATCGCACTGATCATGTATAATATCTTTACTACAAAAATTGATTCAATCACTTATGGTATTGATGAATCTGGTTTCACTTTGACACAAAGCTTTGCCTCCCTTTATAAATAAGGATGTCTGGAAAAATTTGTGTGTGGAAACTAACAACTTATTCATCTCAATACTAAATTATTGTAATCATGCCAAGTGTTAAGATACCAAGGAAGAGTACAGATACGGACATGACCCCCTTCGTGGACATTGCCTTTCTGATTCTGTCCTTTTTCATAATGGCCACAAAATTCAAGCCGCCAGAACCGGTTGAGATTACGACACCGGGCTCTGTTCTGTCACAGAAGCTGCCTGAGAATAATGCAGTTATGATTTCGATTGACTCAAGTAATAAGGTCTATTTTTCTGTGTTATCAGAAAATGCACCGGAAAAATATACCACTATTATTAATGGAATCAACACAAGTCAGAATCTTGGATTATCTCCTGCACAGATTGCCAATTTCAGGAAAACGTTTATGGTAGGCGTTCCCTTTAGCGGTTTGAAGGAACTGCTTTCTACAGATGCGAAGGATCAGCCTAAGCTTAATCAGCCCGGAATACCTGTCTTGGATACGTTGAATAACCAATTATTCTGGTGGATCCGTGAATCCAAAAGTGCTTTTGCCGGCGAAAAGCTGAATTACCTGATTAAAGGAGATGGCAAATCAAAATACCCTGTTTTTGAAGCAGTTATTTCGGCTTTGAAGCGCAACGAGGAGTTTAAGTACAATCTTGTTACTGCATTGGACGATATACCGTCTGGTACAGAGCTTTATATCAAAGAGAGAGCTGGCGAAAAGGATCTCAAAAAATAAATAACCTAAAAACTTTTTTTTATGGCAAGTATAGATACCGGTGGAGGTGATGGTGGTCACAAAAAAGGCCCGGGTGTAAAAAAAGCTAAAAAGCTTTCTACAAGAGTGGATATGACACCAATGGTGGACTTGGGATTTTTGCTGATTACGTTCTTCGTATTTACAGCTACCATGAGCACACCAACAACACTGGACCTTAATATGCCCAAGGATATTAAGGATCAAAAAGAGCAAACTGAGGTAAAGGAGTCCTCAGTATTGAGTATTATGCTCGGTAAAAATGACCAGATATATTATTATGAAGGTAAGCTAACAGAATCCGGCGATAATTTTAAACAAACAACATTCAAAGGCATCAGGGATATTATCATAAACAAAAAGAAGGAAGTAATCTCAAGATATGTAACTGACCCTGAGTGTGAAGCCAAAGCTAAAGCAGAGGGAAAGCCAATAAGTAATTGCGCCGATAAGGACTTTGTTGTGATCATCAAGCCCAGTCCTGAAGCCACCTACAAGAATACGGTGGATATACTGGATGAAATGACTATCAACCAGGTTCGTACCTATGCAATGGTAAAAATATTTGACCAGGAATTTGAACTCATTAAAGCAACTGAAGCAGGCGGGGGTATAAAATAAGCCTTCTGGTTTATGGAAATGTGAATCCGTCAGCATCTAATAAAAAACGCTAAGTAATGGAAGCCAATAAAATACTATCAGCCGATGTTCTGGATATCATTTTTGATGGAAGGAACAAAGACTATGGCGCTTATGAGTTAAGAAAGACATATAATCGCCGCATTACCCGTGCACTTATCATTACAGGCTCAATAGCCGTACTGGCTTTATTGATATCCTACTTGTCCAGCACGTTAAAGGACAAGAATGATAGTAAGTTGAAAATCAACGAAATGACCATTCAGGATGTGAAGCAGGAGGAGAAAAAGGAACCACCACCACCACCACCGCCGCCACCACCCAAACAGGAGCCCCCTAAGGTAGAAATGAAGCAATTTACACCTCCGGTAATTAAAAAAGACGAGGAGGTTGAAAAGCCACCACCACCCCAGGAAGAGCTGAAAGAGGCCAAAATTGATGTGGTAAACGTAGAAGGAGTAAAGGATCAGGGAATTGTTGCTCCCGTTGAAATTGACCAAGGAAAGCAAATAGTAGAGGTTAAGAAGGAAGATGATGAAAATAAGATTTTTGATAAAGTGGAAATAGAAGCAAGTTTTCCTGGTGGTGATAGTAAATGGCGCCAATACCTGGAAAGGAATGCAAATGGCCAGGTCGCAACCGATAATGGTGCCCCGGAAGGAACATATACCACAGTTGTTCAGTTTGTAGTGGATAAGGAAGGTAATATCAGTGATGTGAGAGCTTTGACTAACCATGGCTATGGTATGGAAGAGGAAGCCATCAGGGTTATTAAAAAAGGTCCTAAATGGAATCCCGCCGTACAGAATGGACGCCAGGTAAAAGCTTACCGCAAGCAGCCCATAACTTTCAGAGTAGAATCAGAATAATAATCTGAATTATCAATATTTGGCATATCCCCTCCAAGTGAGGGGATATTTTTTGATTATCCCCCATAGCTTAAAAATCAGCTTCGTTTAAATACTTTTGCGAGTAATGAATAAATTATCAGGATGGGATGATACCATAGTTGCTTTAGCAACCCCTCCGGGTATTGGTGCTATAGGTGTTTTACGTTTAAGTGGCGCCAAAGCGATAGAAATTGCCAATAAACTAATTCCTTCCAAAGATCTGCAGCATCAGCATTCTCATACACTACATGTAGGCGTATTGAAAGATGGTGATAACCTGTTGGATGAAGTTGTAGTCTCCCTATTTAAAAATCCAACATCCTATACCGGGGAAGATATTGTGGAAATTAGTTGTCATGGATCGCCCTTTATTCAGCAGCAAGTAATTGAAGCTTGTATAAAATATGGTGCGAGGCTTGCGAAACCAGGTGAATTCACCCAGCGGGCCTTTTTGAATGGCAAAATTGATCTTACGCAGGCTGAAGCAGTAGCAGATATTATCTCGTCCAACACTGCAGCCTCCCAAAAAGCAGCTTTACATACAATGAGAGGAGGTTTTTCGATGAACCTTAAAGAGCTGCGGGAGAGATTACTAAAATTTTCCGCTCTTATCGAGTTAGAATTGGATTTTTCACAGGAGGATGTGGAGTTTGCAGATAGAAGGCAGTTTTACGGACTAATCAATGAATTACAGGAATCGACTGATAAACTGATCAATTCTTTCAGGCTGGGAAATGTAATACGAAATGGAGTAAGTGTGGCAATTGTTGGAAAACCCAATGCCGGGAAATCTACTTTACTTAACCGGCTGCTAAATGAGAATAGGGCTATTGTAAGTGATATACCTGGCACAACGAGAGATACTATTGAGGAAGTGATAAATATTGATGGCATACTTTTCCGTCTCATCGATACAGCAGGGATAAGACAGCATACAACTGATACCATAGAGACTGCCGGAATTGAAAGAAGCCTGGAGAAAATGAGAGAAGCTGATATTGTACTCTATTTATTTGATGTGAGGAATGATAAGCTGGAAGAAGTACAAGAATGGTGTATGGAGGCCAAGAAGCTGGACATAAAATACTTATTGGTAGCAAATAAAGCTGATGAATTAGAGGAAGCTAAAGCAAGACAAGAGCTCAGCGCATTAGAGCATGTTATCTTTATTTCTGCAAAACAAAATCTCCACATAGAAGTACTCAGGGAAAAAATGGTAGATACAGTAATACAAGGCCAGGTACAACCAGAAAGTACAATTATTACCAATGCGAGGCATTATCATGCGTTGAAAGAAGTATCCAGGTCTCTATCAGAAATCAAAAGAGGTCTGGACGATATGTTGCCAGGCGATCTGTTGGCATTAGACATTCGCCGTTGCTTATATTACCTTGGAGAAATAACAGGAGAAATAACCACTGAAGATCAGTTAGACTATATCTTTTCTAAATTCTGTATTGGAAAGTAATTATCTTTCCTTTGTTTACTAAATGATTGTTTTTCATAGGTTTTAACCGTTTTTTCTTTCTCTTATTTGTTGCCAATCTACTCTTTTTTACTTATATTCGTTGCCTAATTGTTGCCCTGATTTGTTGCCCATGTTTCCCGGCAACAAAAATTCAGTAAGTGGTGAAATGGTGCTACACACAGCTACACCCTGCAACAGTTAGCCACAAAGAGCAACAAAATGAGTAGTACGATTAAAGTAGAAAAAACCTGTCAGCACTGCGGCAAAAAATTCATTGCACAGAAGACAACAACCAAATGTTGTTCCCATCGCTGTGCAAGTGCAGCCTACAAACAGAGGGCAAGAAATGCAAAGGTTGAAGCTGTCATTCAAAAAGAGACTGAGCAAAAGCCATTCAACCCCATTGTAACTCAAAAGGAGTTCCTGAGTGTACAGGAAACTTGCCAGTTAATCGGAGCCAGCAGATGGACCATTTACAGGCTGATTGATGCAGGGAGTTTGAAGGCTTCCAAGTTGGGCAGTCGTACTATCATTCCAAGAACAGAAATCAATAATCTTTTTAAATAACTGAAAGAATGAAAGTAACACTTCGCCAACGGCTCAAAGGTGATAAAATCACTTTATACCTTGACTACTACCATCAAGGCAAACGCAACTACGAACACTTGCAGCTTACACTTTATCCCGACCCGGAGAAAGGCAAACTGACAAAGGAACAGAAGGAAGAAAACCGAAAGAACTTAGCACTTGCAGAAGCCATCCGCAGCAAAAGACATTTGGAATTGCAGAATGGTATTTATGGTTTCCAAGACCAGGGCAAAATGAAAGGCAGTTTCCTTCGCTACTTTGAATACTTGATGGAGGAAAGGAAAGACAATCAGGGAAACTATGGCAATTGGGATAGTGTGCTTAAACACATGAAGAAGTATTGCAAGCATGATGTAACATTTACCCAAGTGGATAAAGCATGGTTGGAAGGCTTCAAAGAATACCTGATGAAGCAAGCCCGAACACCAGCCAATCAACCGCTTTCCCAAAATTCGCAAAGCTCCTATTTCAATAAAGTAAGGGCTGCATTAAAACAGGCTTTGAAAGATGAAATCATACAGCGTAACCCATGCGATACCATTGAAGGAATAAAAGCAGGTGAACCGGAAAGAGAATTTTTGACACAAGAGGAATTACAGGCAATGGCTAAAGCTGAATGCGATATACCGCAAATGAAAACAGCTTTCTTGTTCAGTGCCTTAACTGGTTTGCGGTGGAGTGATATTCAAAAACTCACATGGGCTGAGTTGCAATACTCAGATGAAATCGGGCATTACATCCGCTACACTCAAAAGAAAACTAAAGGCTCTGAAACATTACCCATTTCTGAACAGGCTTTTGGTTTGTTAGGTGAAAGAGGCGAACCCAAAGAAAGAGTTTTTATAGGATTGAAATATTCAGCCTGGCACAACTTGCGATTGCAGCAATGGGCAATGAGAGCAGGTATAAGTAAAACAATCACCTTTCACTGTGCAAGGCACACCTACGCAACATTACAACTAACTTTAGGTAGTGATATTTATACAGTATCAAAAATGTTAGGGCATAAGCATTTAAAGACAACAGAGATTTATGCAAAGGTGATTGACCATAAAAAGAAAGAAGCTGCAAACCGCATCAAAATAGATTTATAGCAATGGAAGTAAAAGTATTAGACAGCATCATGCACGGAGTTTTAAAACCGTGGAAACTGGATACCAGCAATACCAGGCGATTTACTGAATTGGTGAAAGCTGCAAAAGCCGCAACGCCCAAAGACACAGCGGAATTGCATTCGCAACTTACAGCCCTGTTGTCTGACTTTCCTACACTCCAAAAAGTGCTGTCAGATGAAGCAACTGCAAATGCACCACTCCATCAACTTTTCTACTCCATAGAATTGCCCAAGTATAAAGATGCCGTTACTCACTTCTATTATTTCATCATCACCGGAGAAACACTTCGTGTTTTTAATGCTGTGTTGCAGCAATCAGTAAACTGGAAAGAATTGGTTGACATTCGGTATCAGGTTGGCAAAACGCTTACCAATGTGAGGGTATTAGCCAAGCAGGTTACCACAGAATTAAATGAACATGGTTTTGCAACCGTTCCCGATGCACAGAGTAATGTTGTACACTATGCTTTGTATTACTTAAAACATAGCCTCATTCAACTTTATTTCAGCATTCAGGAACAGTTCAAGGCAAGCCTTTCACAAACAACCACCATCGAAGATTTTTATTTGCTGGATTTGGAAGAGCCAATCACAAATATTGTTTATCCCATCGCTGTTGCTGAAGCCGGTGCTGCAATCCAGGAGCAAAACTCAGCCAACACTATTCAGGATAAGCTTTCCTTCGGCTTCACGGGTGATAAGGACAGGTTGAAAGCTGTGATAGTTCAGCTTTGCCAAAAGATTGAATTGTTGAATGAGGAACAGGCAAGCACAGATAGCTTGCTGAAAATTTTTACCTCACGGGATCTGGAAGCAATTACCGACAAAGTCTATTTAGGTTGTGAAACAACGCAGTTCCGTTATATCATTGATAAACTAAGCCCACATTTCACCAACCTCAAGCTGAAAGCCATTGAGAAAACCGGTGCCTTCTTTTCTAAAAACGGAACAAAAATAACCGCACAGAATCTATCAGCAGGAAAAGTAGATAACCCCAAAGAAAAGGGCACTATTGACAACATTCTAAAACAAATGCAATAAAAAATATTGAGTAGGTTGAGATAGCAGATTGAGTGCTTAGTAACTCAACCTTTACCCCTCCGCAGCTTCGCAGTTTTGCCTTCGTAATCAAAAATTTAATACGATGGCAAACGAAGAATTAATCTTAGACAAGCTCACCGAAATCGCTAACAAGCTGGATGAGCAAAACCTGTTACAAAAAACAGTATTGAACTTTAATGAGGCTTGCAAATATTTAGATGTAAGCCCATCGCATTTGTACAAACTCACCAGTACAAAGCACATTCCCCATTTCTGTCCTCAGGGCAAAAAACTCTACTTCAAACGGGAGGAGTTGGATATCTGGTTACAGCGTAACCGCAAGTCAGCAGCCGATGAAATAGATCAGATGGCTTCCGATTATGTTATCCGCAACAAACGCAAGAAGTAAGAATTTTTTAATAACTGAAAGAACAGAACAATGGCATCAAGTACCATATTTAAAAACTTTACCGTTCCGGTTGAGAAGAAATCACTGCTTCTTATCGGTAATGATATTGCCTCCGGCAAATACAAAGCAGAGGTAGAAGAAATCAGGGCATTGCTGGAGCAAGGTAAATCAGAAGAAGCTGCCAATAAGAAAAAGCAATTGTTGGCCTTCACTCCATCCGCAGTATTCACTGAGAAAAGGCAAATGCCTTTCATTGAAATGTACAGCGGCTTTGTGCATCTTGATTTTGACAAGCTGACACAGGAACAGTTGGATGCAGCCTTCAAAGTCATTGTCGAAATCCCCTACACTTTCTTATGCTTCATCAGCCCCAGCGGCAACGGCCTCAAAGTATTTATTGAGGTGAATACAGGCATTGAGCACCACGACATAGCTTATTTGCAGGTGCAGAAGTATTATGAAGAAGCAACAGACTTAAAAGCAGACCAAAGCTGCAAGGATATTACAAGGCTTTGCTTTATGAGTTACCACCCTGAACTGTACAAGAACATTCGTAACGAAAAATTCAAAGTGCAGTTACCTGCTACGTTGATTAAGGAGGAAGCCGAGCCAGCAACGCAGCAAAATATTCCTCCCGTTCAGGACGAGCCGCAGGAGGACTTAAACATCGCTTTCATTTTCAACCAACAAATTCAATTCACCAATCAAAAAACCCAATACACAGATGGAAACAGGAACAATTATATTTATCTGCTTGCTTCTAATTGCAACAGAGCTGGTTTATCGCAACCCGATACTGAACTTTTATGTTCGCAGCATTTTGACCTACCTGAAAGAGAAATTCATGAAGCGGTAAAAAGTGCCTACACCCACCACAAACCCGAGTTTGCAAAGTTTGCAAACACTGCAAAGCTGCAAAGTGCGGAACAGCAAACACCACAGGAAGATTACCTGAAGGCCACACCATCTATTCCCGAAGAACTCTATTTGCAGATGCCTGAATTATTGCAGCATGGTGCAATGGCTTTCACCGATGAAAGGGAACGGGATGTTTTTCTCACAGGAGCATTGGCCATTCTCAGCGGATGTTTGCCGGGTGTAAAAGGAGTGTATGCAGGTAACGAAGTTTTTCCGAATGTTTTTTCTTTTGCCATTGCCCCTGCCGCAAGCGGAAAGGGTGCTTTGAAATTTGCAAAGATGCTGGCAGACGATTACCACAGTTTTGTATTGAAAGCAAGCCGTGAGGCAGAATCGCAATATAATCAGGAACTATCTGAACACAAGCAGAAGATCAGCAGTAAAAAGAAGGGCGATACTTCCACCGAAGAAGCACCCACCAAACCCACTTTCAAAGTTGTTTACATTCCGGCCAATACCAGCTATGCAAAAATCCTTTGGCACCTGGAGCAGAACGAAGGCACAGGTATTATTTGCGAAACCGAAGCCGATACCCTGGGCAATGTATTTAAACAAGAGTGGGGTTCCTATTCCGATATGCTTCGCAAATCGTTTCATCACGAAAGGCTTTCCAGTTCACGGAAAGGCAACAATGAATTTACAGAGGTAAATGCACCCAGCTTGTCAATTGCTTTATCCGGTACACCCAATCAGGTTACAGGCTTAATATCTTCTTCCGAAGATGGCTTATTCAGCCGTTTCATTTTCTATGCTTTTAAA
>JAKQEA010000022.1 GCA_029558715.1 Bacteroidota bacterium
GTTGTATGGACTGGTGCAGGAAGTACCACAAAGTGAAACAACACCATTTTATCCACGAAGTCCTTACGGCGTAGCAAAAATGTATGCTTATTGGATCACCGTCAATTACAGGGAGGCCTATAATATGTTTGCCTGTAATGGTATTTTGTTCAATCATGAAAGCCCGTTACGGGGTGAAACATTTGTTACCCGTAAAATAACGAGAGCTGTTGCACAAATGGCATTAGGGCTGCAGGAAAAATTATTCGTAGGTAATCTGGATGCAAAAAGAGATTGGGGGCACGCCAAAGATTATGTGGATGCGATGTGGCGCATCTTGCAGCAGGAAAAACCAGAGGATTATGTCATTGCGACTGGTATTACTACTTCTGTCCGGGATTTTATCCGGATGTCTTTTCAGGAAGTGGGTGCAGAACTGGAATTTTCAGGAACTGGAGTTAATGAAATCGGAAGAATAAAAAGTTCAGCCGATAATAAAAACCTTCCTGTAGGTAAAGAAGTGGTTTTTGTAGACCCGAATTATTTCCGCCCTACTGAAGTGGACCTGCTGATCGGGGATGCATCAAAAGCAAATAAACAATTAGGCTGGACGCCAAAGTATACATTGGCCGAAATGGTAAAAGAAATGGTGGCTAATGACCTGCAATTATTTCAACGGAATAAATTACTGAAAGAGGCCGGTTTTGATATACTGCACCAGCATGAATAAATTGAGTCATGGAGAAAAACAATAAAGTATACATAGCGGGGCATAATGGTATGGTGGGTAGTGCCATTCATCGCCTGTTAGTAAAAGAAGGGTTTACCAATATTATCACCCGTAGTTCCAAAGAACTGGATCTGCGCAATCAGCAACAGGTAACAGATTTCTTTGCGGCGCAACAACCCGAGTATGTTATTCTTGCCGCAGCTAAAGTAGGAGGTATTATTGCCAACAATACTTACCGGGGTGAATTTTTGTATGAAAACCTGATGATCCAGTCCAATGTTATTCACCAGGCACATCTGAATGGAGTGAAGAAGTTATTATTCCTCGGTTCATCCTGTATTTATCCTAAACTGGCACCTCAGCCATTAAAAGAAGAATACCTGCTGACGGGTCCGCTGGAACCAACAAATGAACCATATGCAATTGCAAAAATTGCCGGGTTAAAAATGTGTGAGGCCTATCGTTCTCAATATGGCAGCAATTTTATTACGGTGATGCCTACCAATCTGTATGGCCCTAATGATAACTATGACCTGAACAATTCTCATGTGTTGCCAGCCATGCTGCGCAAATTTCATGAAGCCAGAGAAAGAGGAGATGCTTCCGTTACACTATGGGGTACCGGATCACCCCGCCGTGAATTCCTGCATGCCGATGACCTGGCCGATGCCTGTTTCTTTTTGATGCAGCAATATGAAGCAGGAGAACCTGTGAACATCGGGGTTGGCGATGATATCACCATAAAAGAACTTGCCGGACTGATTCAACGTATTACCGGTTTTACCGGAACAATAAACTGGGATACCAGTAAACCCGATGGAACCCCGAGAAAGCTGATGGATGTTTCAAGACTGACAAAAGCAGGATGGAAAGCACGGATAACGCTGGAAGACGGGATAAAACAGGTGTACAAAGAGGCTTTTGGTACTATGCGCCAGTGATCGATTATGATAGCTTTATTTAGTAACTATAAAAATGTAACCATTGTCATCAGCTGAATACTTTGCCCATTCGTCTGCCATCGTTGATGATGGCTGCCAGGTAGGTGCAGGCACCAAAATCTGGCATTTCAGCCATATCATGCCGGGATGTATTATAGGTAATAACTGTAATATCGGGCAGAATGTAGTCATATCTCCTAAAGTGGTGCTGGGAAATAATGTCCGCATACAAAATAATGTATCTGTGTATGAAGGAGTGATCTGTGAGGATGATGTATTCCTTGGTCCATCGATGGTATTTACCAATGTCATCAACCCACGAAGTGCGGTAAGCCGCAAGCATGAGTACTTAAAAACGTTGGTAAAAAAAGGGGCCAGTATCGGTGCCAATGCCACCATTGTTTGCGGCAATGAGATTGGGGAGTATGCTTTTATCGGGGCGGGAGCAGTGGTAACCAAACCGGTACCGGCTTATGCACTGGTGGTTGGTAATCCGGCCAGGCAAAGTGGCTGGATGAGTGAATATGGTCATAAACTGAAATTTGATGAAAATGGGAAAGCCATATGTCCCGAAAGCGGGCAGGAGTATTTGCTGAACAATAATAAGGTTTCCAGAATCAAATAAACCCCAGTGATCCGCTGTGGTTAAGTAAAAATAAACCACGGCGAACACGGAGAAACACAGAAAGAAAACACCGTGGTTAAAATTTAGAGCATGCATGAAAATGAAGTAGGCACCCTGATTCTTGATGCAGCTTTTCAGGTGCATA
>JAKQEA010000023.1 GCA_029558715.1 Bacteroidota bacterium
TCTAATTGTACATTTGAATTATAAACGGGAAAATGAAAAAAACAGTTCTATTTATCGGTCTTTTATTCACAGTTTATCTTCTGCCTGCACAGGAAAAGCCGGAAGGATTATTTATTTCCTCAAAAGCGCCGGATTTCAAAGGCAAAGATCAGAATGATAACGACATCCGGCTGAAAGATCTTCTGAAAAAAGGAAAAGTAGTGCTTGTTTTTTACAGAGGGTATTGGTGCCCGTATTGCAATAAGGCATTGTCGAGATTACAGGATTCTTTACCGCTTATCAAAGAGAAAGGAGCCACCCTTATAGCAGTATCACCGGAGAAACCTGAGAATGTGAACCTGACAGCTGAAAAAGTTAAAGCAGAGTTTTCTATTCTCTATGATGAAGGCCTTAAGATCATGAAAGCCTACGATGTGGAATATGAAATGCAGGAAAACACGGTTACCCGCTATCGTAATGGGGGAGTAGATATTGAGAAGATAAACGGGACAAACGGGACATATCTGCCTGTACCCGCAGTATATATCATCGACAAAGAATCTACCATTACTTTCCGTTTCTTTGAACCCGATTATAAAAAAAGGCCCAGCGTAAAGGAATTACTGGATAACTTATAAGTATTACTTATACATTCTTCTTTTCAGTAATCAGGCAAAGTGATTGTGAACGGACTGTATTCCCTTCATGTTCTATAGCAGGCTCACTTACCAGCACCCCTTTTTTATAGAACAGGTTATGCTGATGTGCCAGTAATTTCCAGTCGTCTTCTGTGTAGCTTTTAAATCCATATTTTGTAAAAGGCATTTTTTCTATGCTTCCCCTGGTACGGATAGTAGTATAAAGCCTTCCTCCGGGTTTTACGACACGGTATATTTCCTGCAGGTGTTTACCCGGTTCATCCCAGAAGTAAGCTACATTAATGCAGAAAACAATATCAAAGCTGTTATCAGGAAAAGGTAACTGGTCACTTTGCCCTTTTACAATAGATAACTTACCGGCAGCAATATTGGTTTGGTTATTTTTTATCGCTGCATTCACCATCAGGTCGGAAAAATCAACCCCGGTTATTTGTAATTGCTGCGCCCTGTTGAATAATTTATCAAAAAACTTACCGTTGCCGAATCCAATTTCAAGTATTGACTGGCCGTTCTGTATCTCCATCTGATCAAAGGTGAAATAATAAAGGAACTCATTAGCTTCATTCATTTTGGATGCTACTTTATGCCCCAGCGTTCCTTTTGGCCGGCGAAGCTGCCGGGCCAGTGTTTTCCAGCGGAGTTGTTCAAAGAAATGCTTAAACATTAAGATTGCTTTATTCAACGGGTTATTTCCATACAACCCTGCCTATTTTACCATTGGAACCTGCAAAGAAAACTTCTTTTCCTTCTTTGGCTTTACGGCAAACATGAAAACCTTCTTTGCTGACCCAGTTCCAGTTCTTCCCTGCATCGTTTGAATAATCAACACCATTGATACCACAGGTAAAGATTTTTTTGCGTGACAGGTATTCTACACAACTCCTGTAGCCATGGGGTGCTGTGACAGGAGTATGCCAAAGTTTCCCCCTGTTCCTGGTATAATAACAATTGTTCTTTGCAGAGGTATCGGCATTAAAATCGCCACCGACAACTGTCATGATCTTTCCTCCTCTTAGTTTGTAAGTGTCCCAGATAGCTACAGAATTGGCGCCGGTCGTTTCTTTGCCCTGTATAATAGGCAATGTCAGAGGCGGCCTCTTAGAAAATAATCTTGACCGTAATCCGCCGCTTACAAATACAGCTTCATCTCTGTCGAGCACCCGGACATTGGTGCCACTGGCAGCAAAACAAGCTTCACCGCTATCAGCAACAGGTCTTTTGTCGAAAGGGATTTCCTGCCAGCTGATGCCGCCATCAAAAGTTCTTGCAATAAAAAATTTTCCATCTATGGGGTCGCCTATTACAATTCCTGCCTGTTCATTCCAGAATTCCATAGCATCAAGGAACATTCCCTTTGTCTTATTTTCATAGACAATCTTCCATGATTCCCCGCCGTTGGTTGTCTTGAGAATATAAGCCGGAGCATCCACACTCATAATGATTGCGGTGCTGGCATCAAACGCTTCAATGTCTCTGAAATCGTTTTTCTCAAACCCATTTACCACCAACCATTTCCAATGCTGACCTCCGTCAGTTGATTTTCCAATGGTGCCATTACTGCCACTTACCCATATTACATTATCACTCACTACACTTAATCCGCGGATGCTCGTTTTTGTTCCGCTGGTAAGTACCTCCACCTGTGGTGATTGGGCTGCTAACCACCCGCTAAAGAAAAAAATATATACTATTGAAAAAACATTACGCATTATTAACCGGATTATAATTAACCATTCTTCTCTTAGATGTGCCATCATTATACAAATCTATAATGGCATAAGCAGGTGCAAACTCCTGGAATGATCCTTTCCACCAATTCCCCGACACAGCACCATTGCAATAATATTTAACGCCGAGATAATCAATTTCGTCCTGCAGATGAATATGACCACTGATACAAACTTTTATTGCAGGATACCTCATAAATACCTTCTTTAATTGCAGAAAATCTGTATGCATCAGGTTCCGCTGTATCTTCAAATCGCCGTTGGATTCTGTTTTGTCAAAAAATAAACCGGCACAAATAGATAATATTGGAATATGTGAAACAATACAAATGAATTTACCTGCCGGTATTGAAGCTAACTCCTGTTGTAACCACTCCAACTGAGGCTCATCAATTTTGGCAATATACCCGCCTGCAGGATTTAACTGTGTACTGTCAAGCACAATGAAATGCCAGTTGCCTTTTGTAAAACTGTAAAACCTGTTCTTCATGGCCAGTGTTTCTACGGCCCATACTTTCCCATACAGCCTGTCAGTATCTGGCTTATTTTCTTTAATAAACCATCCCCATACATCATGATTGCCTATACAGTGATAAACAGGCAAACTGTTTTCTTTTTGCAGGATTCCTTTAAATAAATTCCATTGCACCTCAGTACTTTGCTTATCAGCGCCAAGTGCATCCATAATGGCATCACCACCATTGATAATAAAATCGATCTCTTTTTTATCCTGCTGCACATGATGCAACGCTTTGGCCATTCCTGATTCCGGGATAATGCCGGGTTTTACATGTATATCCGATAAATGGGCAAAGCGGATAACCGGTTTTTTATTGTTTTCTGCAGTTGAGAGAGAGGGCAGGAGGCTGCCGCCGATAACAGCTGCTGATGTTTGAAGAAATTGTTTCCTTTTCATTTAATGAAAGATTTATCTCAATTGTTCTGTCAATTCTTCTTTACTTACTATTCCCTGTTTGCGCCAGGTTTCTTTTCCATTTTTATATATTATAAAAAGAGGTATAGGTTCTATATTCATTGCTTTCATCAGGTTGCTGTGTACTCCGGCATCTATCTTTAAAAATGAAAATTGCAATGATTTATCTGCCTTGATACCTGCCAGTATTGGCTCCATTTTTACACAGGGCGGGCACCAGTCAGCGCCAAAATCAACAAGTATCGTTTTATCAGAAGGAATGCTGGCCTGGTATTCTTCCAGGGTCATTTGTTTTTCATTACTGCTACCTTCTACAGGCTTTCCAGCTCTTTTCCAGGCATTGATACCGCCTGTCAGTTCTATTACATTTTTAAACCCGTTGCTTCGCATCCAGTCAGCAGCATAGGCGCTGCGGCTGCCTACCAGGCAATATATGTAAACCGGTTTGTCCTGATCTACATAGTTGAGCCGTTCACTGAATTGCTTTTTATTGGTCCAATCTGCCTGCAGGGCATTTTTGATATGACCAGACTTAAACTCATTGGCTGTTCTTACATCCAGTACCTGGATACCTTGTTTTGTAAGCCCTTTTTCAAATTCATCGGCATTCAAACGGGTTTCATTTCCGGGTTGAGATTGGCAGGAAATAACAGTAAATAATAAAAGGTACAGTAATACGTTTTTCATTAAACTCTGATTTTTTCAAAAGTAGCATAATATTTGAGCCAAATCAGCCGCTGTATTATCAGTATTTGGTGTTGACGCTCAGGCTGGAAAGCAAAATAGTCTTATTTTTAGCGATTAAAAGAGTCTTCTGTTTATGAAAAGAAATATTATTTTTTTATTGATTCTTGGAATTGTAGTGATTATCGGGTGTCAGAAGGAGTTGAGCTTCGAAGGCCCCAACACACCGGCGGAAGGAAGCTTGTTGAGCGATGCAACGGGAGATTGCCTCCCCAAAACTGTGAACGGAGCATATGCAGCAGGTGTAGCACTTGTTCCCGCTTCCAATACAATTACGGTGAATGTGAACGTAACCCAGACAGGAACTTACGCTATTACGACAGATACTGTAAATGGTTTTTATTTCAGTGCATCGGGTATTTTTACCACGCCGGGTAATAATACAGTAACACTCAGGGGTAATGGTACTCCTTTTGCAAATGGTGTAAATAACTTCGTTGTTAGTTTTGACAGTACTTTTTGCGATATACAGGTAACGGTAAGCTCACCCGGTGCCGGTACGCTGGCCGGTGCTCCCAATGCCTGCGCACCCATTACTGTAAACGGAACCTATAGCCCTGGTGTGGCATTAACAACAACCAATACGGCTGTAATACAGGTAAATGTAACAACTGCCGGAGCTTTTAGTATCACAACCGATACTGTTGCCGGTATATGGTTTACCTACTCAAATGTCTTACCGCTTGGAAACGGACAAAATGTTACACTGCAGGCGCAGGGGAACATACCGGCCGCCACAACCACAGGGCCTAAAACTTTTACCGTTAAACTTGGAGCAAGCCAATGCACTTTTGTGGTGAATATGGCCGGACCAGCCGCAGGCACTGTAGACTGCAGCGGAGTTACTTTTGCGGGTACTTTTACGGCAGGCCAGGCTATGACCGCAGCTAATAATGCACAGATATCTGTTACTGTTACTACTCCCGGTGCTTATAGTATTACAACCGATACGGTGAATGGAGTCTGGTTTAATGCCAGCGGCAATTTTGCTACGGCAACCACTACACCTGTTACACTTATTGCTAATGGTACACCTGTTAACTCTGGACCATTTACATTTACTGTAAAATGGGGCACCAGTACCTGCACATTTGTTTGCAATTTCAGCCCGGCACCTCCCAATGATTATTTTCCAAGAACTACTGGTAGTAATTGGAGTTATGAATGGGACGGAGTAGCTGCAGATTCTCTGCTTAAATGGGTAATTGCTCCAACCAATTCTGTTCCGCCCAATATTTACAATATTTTTATGGAAACTGATGGAACGGCACCTCCAACTGGTGATTCATCGGGATATTTCCGAAAAAATGGTGGTGATTATTTTGAATATTTTGATTTAGCCTCTATTGGCGCTGATAATACTGATTGGGTTGAATATACTTTTCTAAAAGATAATCAACCTGCGGGTAGTTCGTGGACATCACCAGGATGGACAAATTCAATTGCAGGTACACCTATTACATTCCGATTTAAGGATAGCATAGATCAAAAAGATATAACTATAACCAATCAAATGACATCAACTGGTTCGGTAGACTATCAGAATGTAATTGTAATAGTAGAACGAATACAAGTTTTTAGTGGCGGTATATGGTTTGATGCAACTCCTATTTTTGGCTATTTCAAAAGTTATTTTGCTAGAGGGATTGGTTTGATAAAAGCAGAAATATTCAATGCCCCAGGCACTGGTGGTACTCCGAGTTTTACACTCAGACTTCGACGATATCAAGTGTTTTAATATAACTAATCAATAGAATAGAAAAAGGCTGTCAATTATTGGCAGCCTTTTTTAAGCATTATTCAGAACCCTTTTTTCTTTCCCGATTCCAGCGCCGGTAATTTAAAATCATCCAGGGCACTTTTCTGAGAAATCATTTTTTCAATGTCTTCAATTTTCCGGGGTGCAAAACGGGAGAGGAGTTCATAGCCGGTTTCTGTTATCAGCAGGTCATCTTCAATACGTACAGCAATGCCCCACCATTTTTTATCACAATTACTGTTGCTGGGTATATATATACCCGGCTCTATAGTGATGACCATATCCTTTTTCATGGTCTCCATCGAGCCACGGTCATGCACATCCAAACCAATATGGTGGCCTAATCCATGAGGAAAGTATTTACCGACTTCGTTTTTGTCATTTATGATACCGAGCTTTACTAAGCCTTCTGCAATTGTTTCCCTTGCGGCATTGCTTGCATCAGCCCATTTGGAGCCATTTTTTAATGTTTTAAAAGCAGCTTCCTGTGCATCATATACCAATTGATAGATTGCTCTTTCTTCTTCAGAGAATTTGCCATCCACCGGTATAGTTCTTGTTACATCAGCGGTATAACCATGGTATTCTGCTCCCACATCCATCAATAGCATGGAGGTTCCTACTTTTGTTTTTGTGTTTTCCATATAGTGGAGCACACAACCATTTTCGCCGGATCCGATAATTGATCCATATCCTACACCCTCAGCCCCATGTTTTTTATGTACAAATTCCTGTAAGCCCTGAATCTCCAGTTCCGACATTCCCGGATGAACGGCTTTCATTACTTCATTATGTCCCTGGCAGGATATTTCCACTGCTTTCCTTAACAAGGATAATTCTTCCGGTGTTTTGATGCGCCGGAGCTGGCCGGTAAGTTCCATATATAACCTTGTGTCAAACTTTGAAGAAGGAGAATTCTTTTCAGGCATCCCTGATTTTTGTTTGAATTGTTGCATCAGGTCATATAAGTCAGCATTGTCGTAACCATTGGGAACATCAACCGGGGTTCTGTCGCAAATGATTTTTTTAAATCTTGAGAAATCAATATTGAATTTTTTGAAATCAGATCCATTGAATACAGTGCTGAAGCCCAGTTTCTCCCTGGCACCTTCGACACCGAGTCTTTTGCCTGTCCATTGTTCTGCCTGTGCATTTCTTTTTTGCACAAAAAGTATTTCGCTATAACTATTGCCTGTGGAATCTGTTTGTGCTTCCTTAAAGATCAGCAATAAAGAATGTGGTTCTTTATACCCGCTGAAATAATACATATCCGGGTTAGCATGATACAGGTATTCCACATCATTGGAGAAGGTACGGGTAGGGTAAGCAAATATTACTACAACCGAACTATCGGGCATATTACTGCGGAGCGCATCCCGCCTGCCCGCATGAAAGGATGAGGACAGGTAATCTTTTGGCAGAAAATCATCGGTTGTGGCAGGCGAAGGCTGTGCTGATAAATAAAGGGATAAAAGCAAGGCTTGCGTAAGAAACATGCCTTTGCGGATCATTTTTATACACATAAAAGGTGATTGAGAAACTAAAATACCTTTTTTCAATCACCAACACCAGTAAATTATATGAACGGGCTATTCATCATCGCCTTCTTCAAAGAAAGCATCCTCATTACTCCTGTAATGTTCTTCCCATGCTTTTACCGCCTCATCGCTCAGGCACTCGATGATATCGAATAGATTATCTTTTTTCAGCTTCCAGGAGGTTTCTATAGGTTCGTCAAACCGCTGAACAAAGACACAATGATCTGTTATCAATGCCACTTTTATCAGGGTCACCGGAGAATCCTCCTTTTCTTTTACCAGGTAATAGCACCCGGTTTCCAACAGGTCATACGAATACATAATCCCAAAATTTTTAAAATTTCAATAATCAACTTTGCAGGTTAAACGATCTTAATTAACCGATATTCAAGGCAGCTAAAATGGAAGGAATTTGATGGGTAAGAAGTCAGTGTAAAATTAAGGGATCGGGAGATTTCCGGCTATTAAATTGTTGTACTTTCCTCTTTTAACAGGCGATTATTTTTTGTAATAATTTGATTATTATTTATTTAAGAGAATTGCCGAATATTTTAATTTCACTTTGTTTTAGAGGGAATAAAACAGGAAATAGTAGCCGGGTATTCATATGTTTTTCTTCTTTCGGCCTCACTAACGCTGATCTGGGACTCACTGTCATCAAAGGATTTTTCAACTATTTTCCGGTTAAAGTCTGCTGTAAAATCAATCAATAAACCATCAATGCTACCGCTTACATGCTGATTAATATCCCATGTTTTTGAAGGAAGTGAACAGTCAAAATTCAATGTTGTAAACGACAAGTTCTTTATTTCCGGGTAGCCATAAGTCTTGAAATGGATCTTCCTGTTGCTGATGTCGTACACAATACTCCATTTGGTGTGTGCTCCCTGGGCTACTTTATCCAGGATACTGAATGAATAATCAACTCCAGGAGTTGCTATATTGGATTGCTGAAATTCCTTTACCATATAACAGGCTTTGGCAAAACGTTCGACAGAGTTATCAGTGAATGTAAGATAATCTGCCGAAGGAGCTGATACAGCAACCTTCGCCAGGCTCAACCCGGAGGCATAGCTGTGATTGGTTAGTACCGGGAAAGGAAGGTCGTTTCCTTTGTGTACAACCATTTTTCCTTTTAAAAATTCAATAGTGGCCACATTACCTTTCGCATCCGCCACCAGGTAGTGCAGGGGAGCGGTCCCTTTTGAAGCAATACGAAGTCTTTTATCCGTTGCAATCAGTTCATCTATGGTGCTGCAATTATCAAGCTGGTATTGTATCCATTGAAGTACCTCGATGGCCGGTCTGCTGTCGGGTGCCGGATACTGCGTATCATCCAACCACATTAATTCTACTACCAGCCCCTTCTCGTTCATTCCACCTGTTGGAAACTCTTTACCATATTGATTGAAGGTGATACTTCCATATTGTGATACCCAACTGATCGTTTCTCCATCATTCGTATTCATCGATACTTTAGAAAGCCCTTTCTGGTTGGTACAGATCATTCCGTTCCCCGTTATCCAGTCATAATTTCTGCCAAAAAGCATTTGCCCGTTTTTATTAATAAAGAAAGTGGTGCAGGGTATTGCCGGCTGGCAAAGAATGATTATTAAAAGTAGCAGAATTATCTTTCTCATTTACTGAAATTACTTCTATCTCATTCAATAATCAATCTAAATGTTACAAGTGGCAGATAATAAAATGCCTCCTGCTATTTGCGTTACACACTGCAGGAGGCATTTATTCTGTAAAAGCTTAACTGAACATACACTTATGTTTACATTCCTTTTTCTCCATTTTTTTTTCAGTATCAGCTTTTTTCCTGTTGTTATTAAAGCTGGCAAACGCCACGGCTGTAAGACCAGCTACCAACACAACAGCCACCAGTAATTTTTTCATAACTGACTATTTAAGTATAAAAATTACAATGTTTTCCGGATTACCTGTATTATGTTTTGATGAATGGTCAGAATTTGTTTTAAAAGCGACAAAGTGGTATCTAAAGCCTGGTAACCTTCAATTCCACTCTTCTGTTCTTTGCCCGGTTGGCTTCAGTGTCGTTCGGAGCTATGGGCATATCTGGTCCATACCCTTTAATGGTAATTCTTTCTTCATCAATTCCTTTTGCAGCCAGGTAATCTTTACAGCTTCTCACTCTTTTTAATGAAAGCTCTCTGTTGAGGGCGGCGGCGCCTTCAGCGGAGGTATGGCCGGATAAAAGAATTTCAATACCTGGGTTATCTTTCATCAACGCAGCCAGTTTATCCAACTCTGTTTTACCCGCCGGAAGTAGCTTAGCGCTATTCACTTCAAATTGTATATTATTCATCACCAGGTTATCTCCTTCCTGCAATGTCTTGTTGTTGAAGTTAACCTTGCCAGAACGTTTCAATTCAAGTTCCACTGGTTCCGATGTTTCTTCCGAAATCACATCAATCTGTTTTTCATCGGAGGAATATCCCTCGGCGCTTCCTTTTACGATATTCAATCCGGCAGGAATATTTTCCAGTATGAAATTTCCTTCTGCATCTGACGTGGCCATTCCATATCCTTCTATACCGGCTGTTGCATTGGCAATTGGTTCACGGGTAGTGGCATCAATGATTCTTCCCTGTACTTTGCCTGTGTAGATCATTTTAGGATTGATAAGAAGTTTGACAAAGTCGAGGGCAAATCCATCACCAATTTTGCTGGTTGGGTCATCAATGGTAATAATTAATGAATCTGCATTCAATTTGGCAAGTAACTCAGGTGTTAGGCGTATGGTGATCAGTTTGCCTACAGGGCCTGTCTGGTCAATACGGTTAATCATCTTTTCTGCTTCTGTGAAACGCAGGCCATTGATTTTTACCTGAAATTTTGAACCCATTGATGGCGCCTGGAAATCATCAATAAAGAATTGCAGTGCTGCTGAATCAATTTTCACGGCCTTTACTTCAGCAAGCGGTATGGAAATCGCAGATGGGTTATTTGCCGGACGTTTGGTACTTCCGGTATATCCGTCCTGGTTTACAGCGTTAAAATTTTTATAACTTGACGGCACCATGATCTTGTCCGTACCTTTTGCGTCTGTTTTATTTACATCCCAGGGAAATGAGTGTGAATAAGTAGAGCGGCCGGAAAATGGATTATAATCCTCCGGAAAACTAAAACCGAGGTTGTCTATATCGCCAACTCTAATCATAAGATCGGCTTCGGCAGTTTTTTTTAAAATCATGAATTGCTTGCTCCAGTCACCGTCAGTTGCTGTCGTTCTTTGAGCAAAAAGATTGAGGGAAAAAATCAATGATACGAACAGGAAGAAAGGCTTTTTCATACTGGTTTTATTTTCTGAAAAATAGTTCTTTTTTACTTTTCAATTCTTAGCTGGCGGGCAATAAGAAAAAAACTTACAGTTTGAACCCTTACAGCACAGGTTTTTTATATGGTTTTTCTCCAGCCATTGGCGCATTGTTGCCGGTTTTTTGGATGGGTCGTTTTGTACTCAGGTGCGGGCATACATTACTTTACAATTAATTAGTCTTCCTCTGAGCCCGGACTTTTCAATATATTTTTTTCTACCAGGCTTTTTGCCATAAGGAATCCATAATTTTTTGCCAGCACTTCCATCGATGCAAAATCAAAAGAACGGCTGCGGGCTGAATAGATCATTTTTTTATTATACAGATCGTAAAAATTATTCTCCCAGATATATTTTGTCTCCTCTCCATAATAACCCTTTGCATATATCCTTTCCGCTACCGCATTATAGTACTTATCAAAACGGCTATAATCTCCTGACCTGGGGTTATCAGTTATTTTACCCGGCACATAATAAGGTTCTTTCTTTTTATCCAGCAAGACAATGGTTAATACTGCATCAAATCCATTTTTCAGCAACATACTCATAGCAGCGGCAGTATCATTTTTGTTGAGCGTTCCGGGAGTAAATATCTTATTTGAAGCTAAAGTAAGATAGCCCATTTCCCGGAGGTTGTCTGCAACATAATTCTCAATTTTATCGGACAATTCCACTTCCTTTTCTGTTAGTAAGCCCAACACAAGTATTTTTTTGTACTTCTTTGGCATTACCTCTTTGTCTGCCCATACCCGGGTAATTTTTGTTGGCTCACATGAAAATAAAATGAACCCTATTAACAGATAGTAAAACCTTTTCATAGTTGTGTTTCTGGGATGAATGTAGAAATAAATATCTGCATCTGAATTGAGCTGAATCAAAGCTGGAAAAGAACTAAATCATAAGTATTGTGCATCATTTTTCCCCACCTGTGAATAACTCCAAATCTTGGGTGCAAGGCTCGTTTTGGTATATTTGCCCGAATGGCCGGCTATATGGCTGGTCTGAAGCCGATAACCAAAAGAAAAACATTCTTTTACACTTTAGAACGTACCGTGACCATGGCAAAAGAAAAAGACAGTACCAACCTGTTTGATTATACAGAAGACAGTATCAAATCCCTTGATTGGAAAGAGCATATCCGGCTGAGACCAGGTATGTATATTGGAAAACTTGGTGATGGATCATCACCAGATGATGGTATTTATGTATTGGTGAAGGAGGTTATGGATAACTGTATTGATGAATACACGATGGGCCATGGTAAAACGGTGGAACTGACCATAGAAGGAAAAACCGTTACGATCCGCGACTATGGACGGGGCATTCCACTCGGCAAAGTGGTAGATGTGGTAAGTAAGATAAATACCGGGGCCAAATATGACAGTAAAGCATTTCAGAAATCTGTAGGTCTGAATGGAGTGGGTACAAAAGCCGTAAATGCCCTGAGTAATTTTTTCAAAGTAACCGCCATCAGGGAAGGAAAAGAAAAAACTGCTGAGTTTGAAAGGGGGGTACTGATTAAGGAATATAAAGAGGCAAAGACAGGGGAGGAGAATGGAACACTTGTCACCTTTATCCCGGATGAAACGGTGTTTAAAAATTTTAAGTTCATTCCCGAGTTCCTGGAGAACCAGATATGGAATTATTGCTTTTTAAATGCCGGTTTAAAGATCATTTTCAATGGTAAAAGTTATGTGAGTAAAAATGGGTTGCTTGATCTGTTGCAGCGTAAGACAAATGAAGATGAGATCCGTTATCCTATCATCCACCTGAAAGGAAACGATATTGAAGTAGCACTTTCACACACTAATGAATACGGAGAAGATATATACAGCTTTGTTAACGGGCAGCATACTACGCAAGGCGGTACTCATCAGCAGGCCTTCCGTGAAGCATATGTAAAGACGATCAGGGATTTCTATAAGAAAGATTACGATGCATCTGACATAAGAACTGGTATAGTAGCTGCGGTATCAGTAAGAGTAGTGGAGCCGGTCTTTGAATCACAAACCAAGACAAAACTTGGTTCAATAAATGTGGATGTGGACGGGCCAAGTATGCGGCAGTTTGTTGGTGATTTCCTGTCAAAGGAATTGGATAATTACCTGCATAAAAACCCATCTGTTGCCGATGCATTAAAAAAACGTATCGAGCAAAGTGAAAGAGAACGAAAAGAGCTGGCAGGCATCAAGAAACTAGCCAATGAAAGGGCCAAAAAAGCTAACCTGCATAATCGCAAACTCCGCGACTGCCGCTATCACCTGGATGATGATGCTCCTGCGAAAGGTAAAGAGGAGTTTGTGGCAAAGCAAAACGAAACAACCATTTTCATTACAGAAGGCGATAGTGCCAGCGGCTCCATAACCAAAGCAAGAAATGTGGAAACACAGGCCGTGTTCAGTCTTCGGGGTAAACCATTGAATTGTTTTGGACTTACTAAGAAAGTTGTGTATGAAAACGAGGAGTTCAACTTGCTGCAACATGCCCTGAATATAGAAGAAGGGTTAGAGGGGCTCCGGTTCAATAATGTGGTAATTGCCACCGATGCTGATGTCGATGGGATGCACATCCGTTTGCTGTTAATGACATTCTTCCTGCAGTTCTTCCCTGACCTGGTGAAGCATGAGAAAGTGTATGTGCTGGAAACACCATTGTTTCGTGTACGAAATAAGCAGGAAACGATTTACTGCTTTAGCGAACAGGAGAAACTGGAAGCTATGAAGAAACTGGGTACTAAGCCTGAGGTAACCCGGTTCAAAGGATTAGGAGAAATAAGTCCTGATGAATTTGCGCAGTTCATCGGAACCGGCATGCGGAAGCAACTGATGAGAGTGGAAGAGGGAGAACATATTCAGCAATTACTGGAATACTACATGGGTAAGAACACACCAGACCGACAAGAATTTATTATTAATAACCTGAAAGTTGAGTTGGATATTGTAGAGGAAAATGTATAAAGAAGTGACCCATGTTTGAATTTCATGCTGACAGAAAAAGATACTTTGATATACAGGTTTTAAATGCCGGGAAGTACGTCATTCCTTTTATAGAGGAGAAGTATCCTGTAAGGCAAGGGATGAGGATACTGGAAATTGGATGCGGGGAAGGAGGTGTTTTAAAAGCATTTATTAATAAAGGATGTGAAGGAGTGGGTGTGGAACTTGATGCGCCGAGAATAGACGATGCAAAAAAGTTCATGCCGGAAGATATTGCATCAGGGAGAATACGGTTTGTAGTAAAAGATATTTATAAGGTTGACGTAGTGAACGATTTTAGAGGGTTATTCGATATCATTTTACTTAAGGATGTGATCGAACATATACATGACCAGGCAAAACTGATCGGCTGGATGAAGAATTTTCTGAAGCCCGGGGGCATAGTTTTTTTTGGGTTTCCACCCTGGTATATGCCTTTTGGCGGACATCAGCAGATATGCAGATCAAGAATTTCGAGACTGCCGTATCTGCATTTGCTGCCCAAGGGAATTTATAAATGGATATTAAAAAACAGGAAAGAAAATGTGGAAGAGATGATGGAAGTAAGAGAGACCGGAATCAGTATAGAACGATTTGAAAAAATTTGTAAAAAGGAAGGATACATCCTTTTTCATAAAAGACATTATTTATTAAATCCTATTTATGAATGGAAATTTGGCTGGAAACCAAGAAAACAGGCAGGTTTGATCAGTGCAATTCCTTTTTTCCGCGATTTCCTTACAACCTGTGTTTATTATATTATTCAACCAGTTAATAAATAACAATGATACATATAGTTTTTAATGAGAGTGAAGTTGAACTGATGCAACAAGTGATCCAGTTGGATGAAACTCTGGCGGGTGACGTAATACAGATCCGTGATGATTTTGCGGTAGGCCCTTTGGCTGGTATTGATACAGAAGCAGGGTGGCAGGCACGACTGGATTGGTGGAGAACTTTGCTTCAGGGATCGCCGCATGGTGATAGTCATGTCGGCAGTTTTGATGACAGGGAAACTGTTAAGCAAATCAAAGCAAAGTTGGATGAAAATCCCATAGAAGAATTATGGATATGGATGGGGCAGAATCAGCATGATGTGATGGGATATTACTGGCTGATGCCGCAATTCCGGGAATACCAGGGAAGAGTAATGATCCTTTATCTTAATAACCTGCCATTTATTAATGAGAAGGGTCATATATTTTATCCATCATGGCTGAGTGAAATACAACCGAAGGAGTTTACAAAAGCCAAGAAACTGGCCCGCCCGGTTACCCTGAGTGAGTTTGAGATAGACCCGGACGAATGGAGAAAAATTGCAGAAGAAAATGCAACCGTACGAATCCTGGAAGGAGGGAAGAAAATTGCAGGTAAGGAAGAAAATTTTTATGATACTGAAATATTGAAGAATGTTACAGGTGAATGGCAAAAAGCAACCCGGGTATTGACAAATACCCTGCACCGGATGAAAATAAAGACAGGTGATGTTTTTATTATGTGGCGGATGAAGTCATTGATCAATGAAGGAAAAATAGAAGTAACCGGTGATGCTGGCAAAGCCTGGAAGGATTTTGATGTAAGGAAACCTGAAGGAAAGCAAGGTGAAATTGCATTTGCGAAAGAAGAAGCAAATTATTAGTTTATGAAGAATACTATCAGGCTTGAAGAGGCTGCGATGTTTGGCCTGAGTGCTTATGCGTTGTATTCTTTTCAGGTTGAGTGGTGGTGGTACCTTATCCTGTTCCTGGGGCCGGACATAAGTATGTTGGCCTACCTGGCAGGAAATAAGGCCGGCGCATTCACTTATAATTTGTTTCATCACAAAGGGATAGCAGTGATTTTTTTTATCGCAGGACTCCTTTTGCCGCATTTCATTATACAAATAACAGGTATAGTGCTATTCGGACATGCATCTATGGACAGAACGCTGGGATATGGATTGAAGACAGCAGAAGGGTTTAAATACACACATTTAGGAATAATAGGAAAGAAATAAGAAATGAGTGCCGCAAAGAATAAAATATCAGAAGTAGGAGCCAACGATAATGGCTTGCACGGTCAGTATAAGACTTGGTTTCTGGACTATGCCTCTTACGTAATATTAGAAAGAGCAGTTCCAGCTATTGAAGATGGATTGAAGCCGGTGCAGCGACGTATCCTGCATGCAATGAAAGAAATGGATGATGGCCGTTTTAACAAAGTGGCTAATATCATTGGTCAGGCAATGCAGTATCATCCGCATGGTGATGCCAGTATTGGGGATGCGCTGGTAAATATGGGGCAGAAAGACCTGCTGATCGAAACACAAGGCAACTGGGGTGATGTAAGGACAGGAGATGACGCTGCTGCCGCCCGTTATATTGAAGCGAGGTTGAGCAAATTTGCTTTGGAAGTTGCGTTCAATGCAAAAACAACTGAATGGCAGTTAAGTTATGATGGGAGAAAGAATGAACCCGTTACACTGCCTATGAAATTTCCTTTGTTACTGGCACAGGGTGCTGATGGTATTGCCGTGGGATTGTCCACAAAGATACTTCCGCATAACTTCTTTGAATTATTAGAAGCTGCGATAAAACACCTGAGAGGAAAGAGATTTGAATTATACCCCGATTTTCAGACAGGCGGGATGATTGATGTGGCAGATTATAACCAGGGGAAAAGAGGTGGTAAAGTAAAAGTCAGGGCACATATTAAAGAAGCAGATAAGAAGACGCTGGCAATAAAAAGTGTACCATACGGTGTTACTACCACTCAATTAATGGAGTCGATTGTAAAAGCAAATGACCAGGGAAAGATCAAGATCAAAAAAGTAACTGATAACACTGCTGCAGAAGTGGAGATACAGGTAGATCTGGCCCCGGGTATTTCTCCGGATATCACCATTGATGCGTTATATAAGTTTACTGATTGTGAAGTTTCCATTTCTCCCAATGCCTGTGTGATCGTAGACCAAAAGCCCCAGTTTTTGGGTGTACAGGAGTTATTAAAGTTATCTGTTGATAAAACAAAAGATCTGCTTGAACAGGAACTGAAGATAAAACTGAATGAACTACAGGAAAAATGGCACTATACTTCCCTGGAGAAGATATTCTTTGAAGAAAAGATATACAAGGAATTGGAGAAAAAACATGAAACCTGGGACAAAGTACTGGAGGCTATTGACAAATCATTTGTGCCTTTTAAAAAACAATTGAAAAGGGCTGTGACAAGGGAAGATATTATTAAACTCACAGAAAAACCTGTTCGCCGTATTTACAAACTTGATATTGATGAACTGAATGACCAGATAAAAGGCCTCGAAGCAGAAATAAAGCAGGTAAAGCATGATCTTAATAACCTGGTTGATTATGCTGTTGCATATTACGAGAACCTGTTAAAGAAATATGGTAAAGAAAGACAGCGGAAAACGGAAATTAAGCAGTTTGAGATAATTGAAGCGAAGAATGTCGCTATTGCTAATACTAAACTTTATGTAAACAGGGAAGAAGGGTTTATCGGCACAGGATTAAAGAAAGATGAACTGCTGTTTGAATGCTCAGACCTGGATGATATCATTGTTTTTGCAAAACGGGGTATTATGAAAGTGGTAAAAGTTTCTGAGAAAACCTTTATTGGCAAAGACATTTTGCATGCAGCTGTTTTTCAAAAGAATGATGAACGTACTACTTACAATATGATCTACTCGGATGGTAAAGGAGGGGTCAGTTATGCTAAACGGTTTAATGTTACCGGTGTAACAAGAGATAAGGAATATGATCTTACAAGGGGAGATGAAAAAAGTAAGGTACATTATCTCAGTGTAAATGCAAATGGAGAAGCCGAAGTGGTTAAGATAGTGTTGACACCGGGTTCTTCTGCCCGTATAAAAGAGTTTGACTTTTATTTTGAAGAATTAGCAATAAAAGGCCGCAGCAGTATGGGGAACCAGGTAACCAAGTACCCTATCAAATCTGTAAAATTCAAAGAAGCCGGAAAGGCTACTTTGAGTGGACGTAAACTATGGTTTGATGAAAAATTTGGCCGCCTGAGTGCTGAGGAAAAGGGTACCTATCTTGGGAGTTTTGAACCGGAAGACAGAATACTTGTAATATACACCGATGGGACTTACGAAGTAACAGACCAGGAAATGACACAAAAAATAGATCCTGAAAAGGTATTGCATATTGGAAAGTTTGATCCTGAAAAAATCATTACTGCCGTATATGTGGATAATGACAAGAAACAATACATGGTGAAACGTTTCAAAATTGAGACTACTACATTGAAAACTAAATTCCTGTTTATAAAAGAGGGAGATGGAAATTATGTAGAAGCTGTAACAACAGATGAAGAACCTGTATTGGCAATGCAACAGGGCCGGGGTGCACAAATAAGAAAAGCTAAGTTGAAAATAGTTAAGATTGCTGAAGTGACTGGTTGGAAAACTGTAGGTACAAAACTGGCTGACTATAGTAAATCAACAGAGATGGAATGGGTGAGATCTAAGGATGAAAACAAACAGCCGGAGTTATTTTAATAGTTTCAGTTTTTCTTTCTTTTGATTCTTATTGTAGCATTCTTTTGCATATTACTGGTAAGCCTGATATCGTGTTGCTTTTTCCCATCATGAACCCGCATCAGGGCTGTATTGGGAGGTATCAGCCCCAGGCTTTCTGCAAACATTGATATCTCATTATTATTCCGGGCAGTATCCAGCACCAGATCAATATGAATAGATTTATGCGTTAGTTTCTGGTTGAACATGATCAGTTTTTCATTAAAAAACACGGAGATTATATCACCATCTATTTCTCCATTATCATAAAAATCAACCCGCAATGAATCCGATTCCACTTCGATTTCATTCACAATCTCATTTTGTCTTTCGGCATACTCTTTTTCAATAACATAATTAACCACTTTCCGGGGAATAACATTCACTGCTACTATGGTATCTGTAGCGGTTGGTTGCCAAACCTGGTAATTCTCTTTATACTCACTTATCGCTTTAAGAACAGAGTCCTTTTTACTAATATCAGCATTTAAAGTTAGCTTAAACCTGATATCAGCACAGGTATAGCGGTAATCGGGCATAGCCACAAACGATCCTGCCAGTACTGATTCAGCCTGCGCTACTTTCAATATAGCCTGCATATTCATGATACAATCCACTTCAAAGTTTGCAGCTGAGCCGTGGTACACTACAGGTATATCATACAAACTAAGCTGGCGGGTGGCCATATTGAAATTACCCTTTACCTGTATACTACGATAGGTGTTCTTGAAATAATAATTGAGGATGCCCTTTACATAGTTTTTTTCCGGCTGTAATATCATTTCCACCAGGTAATTATTGGCAGAGCTGTTTGTTTTAACGTTGGCGAAGCCATACCAGTAGCCAAAAACGGATTGGGAGTTCGAATGAAGGGAAATTAACAATAAGAGTATCAGTGATCCTTTCTTCATGTGGATGTAATATCGACAAAAGTCATGCCTTCCTGAAACGAAGTTTTACACAGTATTATTTCAGGTATCTTTTCATTTCCCGTTCCACATCCTTTTGTTTGATGCTTTCCCGCTTGTCGTGGAATTTCTTTCCTTTTGCAAGGCCGATCTCCATTTTTGCAAGGTTCTTATCATTAAAAAAAATCCGGAGAGGAATAAGAGTGTATCCTTTTTCTTTCAGTTTGGCCTCTATTTTCTTGATCTCTCTTTTCTCAAGTAATAGTTTTCTGTCACGAAGCGGATCATGGTTATTTACTGTTCCATGTGAGTACTGGGCAATATGCAATGACTTTACCCATATTTCTCCTTTATGAATCAGGCAGTAGCTGTCATTGAAACTGGCTCTTCCGGATCTCAGTGATTTTACTTCTGTTCCAAGCAATACCATACCTGCTTCATATTTTGCATCAATGAAGTATTCGTGATAGGCTTGCCTGTTTCTTAATTCGGCCATTGTATAAATAAAATAAGAGGCAAAAAACCTCTTACTTTGAATTCATTTCTAATCTTAGTTTTTGAATAAAGTCAGTACGTTTGCCAGTTTATCCCTGAGTTCTTTCCTTGGAACAATAAAATCAAGGAAACCATGCTCGAGAATAAATTCACTCCGCTGAAAACCTTCTGGCAGGTCTTTTTTGATCGTTTCTTTAATTACCCGGGGGCCCGCAAAACCGATTAATGCACCAGGCTCAGCTATATTCAGATCACCGAGCATACCAAATGAAGCGGAGATACCACCAAAAGTCGGATCAGTCAATAAGGAGATATAAGGAAGTTTGGCATCGCTTAATTGGGACAACTTGCCGCTTGTTTTAGCAAGTTGCATCAATGAAAAAGCACTCTCCATCATGCGGGCACCCCCACTTTTACTGATGACCATGTACGGCATATTATGTTGTATACAATAGTCCACAGCCCTTGCAAATTTTTCTCCCATCACACTGCCTAATGAACCCCCGATGAATTCAAAGTCCATACAGGCTATGACAATATCATTGCCGCCAACTTTACCTGCCGCTACTCGCATGGAATCTTTCAGGTCGGTTTTACTCCAGATATCTTCCAGTCTCTTTTTATAGGGTTTCAAATCAGTGAATTCAAGAAAATCCTTACTACGGATGTTTTCAAACAATTCAGTAAACTCACTGTTGTCAAAGAGTATATCATAATACTCCTGGCTATTAATACGATGGTGGAAACTGCATTTCGGACAAACGAAGAGGTTCTCCTTTAATTCTGTGATGGTACAAATGAAATTACATTCCGGGCATTTTACCCAAAGCCCCTCCGGTGTTTCTTTTTTCTCCGATGTTTTTGTATTAATCCCTTTCTTGATACGTTTGAACCAACTGCTCCTGGTCTCCTCTGCTTTACCTTCATCACCAGTAAGATTGGCATCAAAGTCTTCAAATTGTTTCGCCATAACCGAATCTTGAGTTACAAATATAGGAATTGAGCCGGAAGTGAGAAGTCAGCTAAAAAACCTCATTTTTTGAGTACTGATTCAAATAACTTAAATATTCGTTTGTACTCATCTGTCCAGCTGCTGGGTTCTGTAAAACCATGGTCTTCCATTGGGTAAGATGCCAGCTCCCAGTTATCTTTTCCCAGTTCAATTAGCCGTTGAGCAAGTTTTACGGCATCCTGGTAATGGACATTAATGTCTACCATGCCATGACAAATAAGTAAATGGCCTTTTAAGCCTTCTGCAAAATAGAGAGGAGAACTTTTCCGGTAAGCGATACTATCTGTAAAAGGTTCATTCAATATGTTTGAAGTATATCCATGGTTATAATTAGCCCAATCTGTAACGGGCCTTAATGCGGCTCCGGCAGCAAAAACATCAGGTTCGGTAAACATTCCCATTAAAGAAATAAAACCTCCATATGATCCACCATATAACCCAACATTTTGGGGATTGATACCGAAAGTCTTTACAAGATATTTTACGGCATCTACATGATCGCTCAGGTCTTTTCCACCCATATGACGGTAAATACCTGTTCGCCAGTCACGGCCATAACCTGCACTGCCTCTGTAGTCGACATCCATCACATAGTAGCCGTTATCTGCAAGCATGTTATTAAACATATATTCCCTGAAATAACTGCTCCACCATTTATGGGCATTCTGAAGATACCCGGCACCATGCACAAATAATACAGCCGGTTTGCTGGGATGGGGATTTGATGGCTTATACAATCTGGCATATACCATGGCACCATCACTGGCCGGGAATGTTATTACTTCGGGATCTTTCCATGCATAAGATTTAAATTCTTCGCTTTGTGCTTTGTTTGTAATTTGTTCAATCTTTCCTCCGGGTTTGTTTTCCTGTACATAGAGTTCCCATGGTTTGGTAGAATAGGAGTGGAGGATGACCAATTGCTTTTCATCTGGTGAAACGACTACCTGGTTGGCTCCTGTCATTGTTGTGATCTTCTCCTTTTTACCATCTGCAATAGTCAGGCGATAAAAATGTTGCTCACCGGGATGTACTTCATTTGTGATGATATAAAAATATTTTTTATCTCTTGCCAGTTGAGCTTGCAGCACTTCATAGTTTCCTGCGGTAAGAGCTTTTTTCTCTCCCGTAGTCAGGTTGGTGGTATAGATATGAGAATACCCCATTGCTTCGGATCGGTACCAAAAAATATATTCATCAATCCATCCTGTATTTGAAGAACCAAATCCTCCCGTACCGGGGCCTCCGATCCATGCTTCGTCCCGCTGGCGATCCAATAGCTTTAAATTGCCCGTATTCTTATCCCACAACATTAACCAACGGTCTTTGTTATCCTGTGAACGAATTTCAATAACAGCATTGGTTCCCTTTGGCGACCATGAAATATTGCTGAAATTAACCGGGCGGTTAGCTGTTTTCTTCTTCCTTTCTTCCAGTTGTTTCGGATAATCCTTTACATAATCCGGCAAATCCCGAATACCGGGAATCGAATCTGTTTTTATTCTGATAATAGTATCATTTTCCCTGTCATAAATGAAAAACTCAGTTGTTCCCTGCAATGAACCCACCTTTGTTCTTGAAGGAATATCTGTTGTAAACCCTGTTGCGGTGACATAATTCGGAACAATGGTTGTTTTTGAACCTGTAGCAGCTTTAAACAACCGGTAGCTCACATATCTGCCATCAGGGCTAATTGTAAGCCCCTGCAATGATTTGTCCTCAATATTTATACTTCTTAATTCTTTTTCTTTGGGAATTGATTTATTGTAAGCTTCTGCCAGTTCTCTTTTATGCCTTCTTTCCTTCAGCACCTGGAAATAAGCCAGCTGGTCATTTTGCAGCCATTGTTCCTGTTGATTACTGCCTGTCCTGGTAACGGGAGGAGTGCCACCGGCCCTGGAAAATCCAGCAGATCCAAAAGTACTTTCGCCGGTTTTAACGCTGGTTAGTTGCATTGTTTCACCTGTGGTAATATTCCAGGCATATAAATTCTGGTTCCTGTTGTACACGATCATCGTTTCATTAAAGCAAAACTGTGGGTTACTCTCTCCTTCAGTTGTTTGAGTGATGCGTTTCGTTTTTCCTGATTTCATATCAACATAATAAATATCCCCGCTTCTGGCATACAGGTAGGCGGTTCTTGCCTGGTTATAGATAAAGCTTCCCTGTGCATTCAGGGCCTGCTTTTGTTCAACGGAAGCTTTTACTGGTATTCTACTCAAAACAGAAATATAATAAAGTGAATCAGCCGGTGCTTTATCAGGATTCCACATAAAGTAAAGTAACTGGCCGTCATTACTCCAGAATGGTGATGAAGGCGAACTGCCTATCCATTTAGGGTCTCTCATAATTTTCTCAACGGAGAGCTGTTCAAGTTTTGCCTGGGAAAAAGCAGAAATAGTAATGACCAGTGATAAAACAAAAGCAGTTAAGAGCCGCATAATTGAAATATTTAGCTATAAATATATTGAGAAAAGAAATTAGCTAACACTCAATTACAGGAAAATCAACAGGCGCAGTTCCTTTAATTGTTAAGAGCCCCGTTGTCAATCCAGCAAAGGATGGAATTTTTTTGTGAGGTAGAAAGAGTGCTGCCCTGTGGCATCAGGCCTGAAGCTACGGCTGATCTGATAGCAGTCCGGGCATTAAAAATAGCTGAATAGCTGGTCAATGAACCGGGGCCATTGGTACTGCCACTGGCATGACAACCAATACTAGAAGCACAGGAAGATTGAATAATCGGGTTGACATCTGCAGCAAAAGCCTTATTGGTTACTGTGCTGCAATCTAAGGCAGATGAACCTCCGTCATTGTCTTTACTGCAGGAAACAAGCAGTACAAGAACCAGGATTGTTAAAAGGGTAAAGGACTTCAATACAGACATAGAAAAATTTTTACTGATAAATCTTTTTCAGATACAGAATAACGCAAAAAGTTTAACCAAAGTTGCCTTACCCGGAAGATTATTTCATTTATCAGATAATTTCCGCTACATGACGGTGAATATTTTGCGCAAGAATTTCTGTTGGAACATCGTTAGAATCTCCTCCAAAAGGATCCTCAATCTCTTCAGCAATCAATTCAAGGCTGGCCAAAACATAAAAAATAAAGGCCACAACCGGCACTACATAAAATCCCAGCTGAAAAACGTATCCAAAAGGGAGTGTCATAATGTAAAAGAATATGAACTTTTTAATGAACACACTATATGAAAAGGGGATGGGTGTATTCTTTATTCTTTCGCAGGCACCGCAGATATCTGTAAAGGATTGAAGCTCCATATTCAGAAAAAGTAACTGTTCTCCGCTAAGCTTAGTATTTTTTTGCAACTGACTTATATGCTGGTACATCAATAAAGCCACCTGGTTAGGTATGTGCTTTTGATGATCTATGCGTTGAAATAAATGTTTATGTTCCTCATCCTCAAAAAGCTCAATCCTTGTCTGTTCTTTATGCAGGTGGTTATGCAGGGCATAGGCATAAGCAGGAATTATTTTCCGGAAAAAAGATCGCATGTCTTTGTCTTCCTTTGGTAAAATGGCATCAAGTTTCATAGCAAAATTGCGGCTGCTATTAACAAGACTACCCCAGAGTTTACGACCTTCCCACCACCGGTCATAGGCAGTATTGGTTCGAAAGACAAGCAGCATGGAAATAGCAAAACCAAGTAAAGTGTGCATCACCGGTATGTTTCTCACATAATTCTTATCAGAAAGCTTCCAGTAGTCCAACTCAAGCCAGGCAATAATTCCTGAATAAGCACTTATTGCCAGTATAAGCGGCAGTAGTTGACGAAAAGTATCTGCTTTATGAAAACGGGTGATAAATGTAAACCAGTCCTTGGTATTGTAAGAAATCATGCTGCTATTTTTCTCAAAAATAAGCGCTAATCAATATATTCCTGAAATATACCTGCGGCAAAGGCAAAGTTGGTATAAAGGCGGGAAGATCCTATACAGGAATGAGAACTATGAATGTTATTAAGTTCAGACTATCAGCGGTATTTCTTTTCCAAGCATATAATCATGATATATCCATTCTACAAAGTCAAAATTACTCTGTAAAAGAAACAGGTACAATGATGCTGTCCTGGTTCTCCACCATCTTTTGAAGACAACAAGCAGTTTAGACAAGGAAAATGTTCTTTTAAAACCATCTACAATAATCAGGTCATCAATAATATTAATAGTATGAATCTTACTTATCCCTTTATTACTTTTTTTCCTTTGAATCTCAATTGACATATGAAATTCTTCCTCAATTGCAGTCTCAGATATTTTTTTTATTTTATTTATGATGATTGACTTACCATAATCTTTTTCACAATCCTGTAAGGGTCTGTAAATATCTCCGTTAACCCTGATAAAATCACCAGCAGGTCTTGTTCCTTTTAACCCTGTTTTAAGAGGATTACCCGGATGAGATATGTATTGTCCGGTAAATTGATCAGCATAATATACCCAGGATTCATACATAGATATGTCATGCTTACTTCTCTGCATTCCAAAAACCCAGTATTTATTATCGTGTTGCAAAATTGTTGCATCGTGTAATGCTTCATGAATCAGGTGAGTTGAAAGTGAAATGTTCCGGGAGGCAGAGTCATACTCATAACAAGAAAGTTTTCCTGCCTCAGAAGTTTCTGGCACAATAAAGAACTTGTTATTTTCCTGTAAAATATAAGGATAAGAGATGTGAAACTCCTTTTCCAGTACTTTCTCGTGGTTAAGCACGGCAAAGTTTTTATCAATCTTCATACGCCATATACTTCCTTTACCGGGAATATCATAAAATTGCTCATAATAAATATCATATGTGCCATCATCTGCTTTCACAATAAACGGATCCGCCCAGTTATCCTCAAGATTCCTGATAGGGAACCAGGTAATTTCAGGATCAAAATGTTTTGACCTGATCATATCTTCTGCATTGGCCTTTGTAATTCCAATCACCCACTGGCCATAAAAAAATTTATGATTAAAATGATAGTTTAGCTTGAATAATATTTTTTTTAAGAGGTTCATTGTTGGTAAATAAAGTAGTGATCAAAAATTCTGAGTCTATATAACCTGCTATGTCATTCCGTTGGTTTGCATTTACAGTACCGTACAGAATTTATAGAATCAGAAATTACCATTCAGTCCAAAGTCATTCTTTTGGCTTATAATAAATTTCGGTGGGATATTACTTCGGCCAATGAAACCGGCACTAATGAATAGAGATATAATAGTCTGGATTGAATTTTCGCACATGAAAGTTAATATTAAGGTTAAATGGTGGTTAACGTTTGTAAAATACAACAAAAGGAGGAGTTCTGATAGTCGATTAAATTTATCGTATTATTACTATCATATCTAACAGGTTTATTATCAGCATAGCAATTCCAAATATAGTTGGGATATTAATTCGTCTAACTAACTTAAAATTAGTAACTAAACAAAAGACCGGCTTTAAAGTCGGTCTTTTATCAATAAGCTATAATATATCTTAGTTCTTTTTAACTTCTTTTACTTTTGAAGAAGGCTTTACCGGCACAGGCTTTCTTTCTCCTTTAATCGTTGCTGCCAGCTTTATCGCCTCGTAAGCATTTACTAATCCGCCTGATTTGCTCAATTCAGTAAGAGCTACCAATTCATCATTACCCGGATTTTTTACTTTTTCGGCAGGCTTTTGAGCTGATTTCTCAATGATCATTTTTACTTGCCTGGCACTAAGATTTGGATAATACTCCATAATAAATGCTGCAAGTCCTGCGACAACAGGAGAGGCCATACTTGTACCTTGCAGGTTCTGGTATGTATTACCACCAGGAACCGTAGCATAAATTTTTACGCCTGGGGCAAACACATCTACTTCTTTTTTACCATAATTAGAAAAATTTGCTGTAAGCCCACCTGCTTTGGGATCACCGCTGGCACCAACTGTGATCCAGTTGTTTGGACGGGTACCATCTAATAGTTGCGGTGTTGGGTAGTTAAAAGTTGTATCAAGATTTTTTGCATCATTTCCTGCTGCATGAACCATCAGCACACCTTTGCTTTCTGCATACCTGACAGCATCATCCACCCATTTTTTCTCCGGAGAAAAGCCCTTTCCAAAACTCATATTAATCACCCGGGCACCATTATCCACTGCATACCGGATCGCTAATGCTATATCCTTGTCATGTTCATCCCCATCAGGTACGGCACGAAGTGACATGATTTTTACATTACCTGCAATGCCATCCATGCCTTTCCCATTATTACGGGCTGCAGCTATAATACCAGATACATGTGTTCCATGTAATGCAGATTTATTGCTTACCATCACATCATTATTCCCATAAAACTTATCATTAAAATCGGCGTAATTGTCTTTAACAATATCTGCCCTGTATGGAGTAGGGGGGGTACTGCCAGCTTCCGCCTTTTTTTCTTCTCCTGCAACAAAATCTCCAAATCCTTCCAAAAACTCAACATTAGTTGTCTCAAGAGCATCATTTCCGGACATAAGACTGAATAAGGCATTCTTTGCTTTTTTTACATTTACATCATCTGAATTAAATTCACCAAGTTCTTTACCGGTGTATTTTTCTTTGCCCATTGCTTTTCGTAAAATGCTGTCGCTTTTAAGGCAATTGGTATAAGCCCTTTTAAGAAAGATCAGTTCAAGCCCGCTGTCCTTACTGCTGCCGGCCACTTCTTTTTCTGAACGTTTCCACATTTCATATTCAAAAGTATCTTCTTTAGAAAGAGAGGAAACATTTACATCTTTTCCTTCATACTTGCTTTTGAATTTGTGGTAGACCCTGGCGGCTTCGTAAGAGTCTTTCTCTACGCTTTTGCCATCCCGGCCACCGAGAAAATTCCAGCCATGAATATCATCCACATAACCATTCTTATCATCATCAATTCCATTACCGGGGATTTCTTTTGGGTTTTTCCAGAGAACAGTTTTTAAATCTTCATGCAGTGTATCGATACCAGAGTCGATCACGGCTACGATCACGGTGTTACTTTTTAATTTTTTTGATTTTACGAATTCATAGGCTTTGTCAACACTGATTCCATAATAACCGGAAGTGGATTTATCCATGGTGTGCCAGCCTTTGGGAACTTCGTCTTTTTGTGCAAACAGGGCTGAAGAAACCAGCCCCAGGATAGCAAGCAAACGGGTACGTTTCATTGTTATGTTCATTTGTTTGATTTTATACTACAAATTTGGTAAAGGCGTAAAAATACTGATTACCATTCATACATTTTGCACAAATAAAAGCCCCGTCAGACGAGGCTTTAGCGTTTTTTTGACGAATGGTAAGGGCGATCAGTTGCTTAGCTTAAGCTCAACCCTCCGGTTTTGAGCCTTTTCAGCAGGCGCCTTGCCTTTATTTACCGGCTGTGTTGGGCCAAATCCTTTAGCTGTCAACCTTGATGCGTTTACACCTTTTGATACCAGGTATGCTCTCACATTATTTGCCCTCTCTTCAGACAATTTCATATTTGCTTCAAAAATTCCATCCCCGCTTGTATGCCCTTCAATTGACAATCTAAGTTCAGGATTGTCTTTGAGTATTTTCGCCACCTCATCCAGAACTTTTAATGATTGAGGCAACAGGGCCGCCTTTGCAGATTGGAACTGTATCCGCTTAGCTGCATAGTTTACTTTTTCAATAATTTCCTTTTTTATTTCCTCTGCAGGGCATCCATTTCTTTGTTTTGTGCCTTTTACCGAAGGACATTTATCTTCTTCGTCATTCACACCATCTCCATCCGTATCAGGAACCGGGCAACCACCATACCTGATCATTCCTGGCTGATTTGGACACTTATCTTCCTCGTCATTTATGCCATCCTTATCAGAGTCAGGAACCGGGCAACCATTATATTTTACCAGCCCTGACACATCTGGGCATTGATCATCTTTATCAGCTATGCCATCAGCATCTTCATCCGGGCAGCCGTTCGTGGCAGCAGTGCCAGCATCCGTCGGACAGTTATCTTTATCATCAGTAATTCCGTCTTTGTCCTTATCCTTAATTTTCTTTTCCGGTTTCCTGGATTTGCCAAGGAAAACTCCAAAGGTGCCTCCCATGACTTCGTGACGGAAAGTACCGGTGTAAACATTGGATTCATAGAAATCATTTAGTCCGCGGCTATAATCTGCCCTGATAAAAAAACCCCGGAATTCAAGGCCAACCAATCCATTTAGTCCATATCCATAGATTCTGTATTGCCCGGGTTGATTGCCGGCTGACAAATCACTGTTTTCTGTTGTTTCTGTTACTCCGCTTGTACTAGTGGTTTGCATGATTTCTTTGCCGCTACAAAAGAATGATCCGAATGGCCCACCACCTATGATGAATTTTGTTCGTTTGCCAAATTTCAGTACAAGATTCAGGGGAACATCAATATAATTAAGGTTTTGGTCATTTTTCTGGTTAGTAAGAGTGCCAAACGGAGGATTAAAATCCTGGGAGAATTTGCGGCCCTTGTGGTAATAAATAACGGCTGGTTGAAAGAACAATTTTGATTTTTTGGAAAAGGGAACATCAAAAACAAAGCCGGTATGGAAACCTATTCGACCTGAATAATTATTTTTCAATTCATTCCAGTTAGGGAGATCATTTTCCTCCAAAACAGTGGATTGATGACCACCTGCAACTACTGCTACTCTTAACTGGGCCTGGGCGAAAAAGCAAGAACAAAGAAGTATTATCAGAAACGAAATATTCCTTTCCATAGGCTTTGCTTATACTATTTAATGGGTTTGTTAAGCAAAAGTCATGAAAAAAAATGGCATATCCATACCCATACTTATTTCTG
>JAKQEA010000041.1 GCA_029558715.1 Bacteroidota bacterium
CCGAAGTGAAAACATAGCCGTTTCTATCTGTGTTGTTGATTGCATGTAATGCTGCTGTCATTTATATCTCCTAATTTTTAATATCTGTCTTCTCCACCCTTTCCTTATCTTAAAAAAAGCCGGCTGCTAAAGCCGGCAAAACTTTCTACCGCACTTTAGCACATTTTGGCTGCGGAGCAAAGGGCAAATCACCGCTAATTCAAATATGGTACATCTTCGGGGATTCGAACCCCGGACCCACTGATTAAGAGTCAGTTGCTCTACCAACTGAGCTAAAGATGCACTGAAAATTGGGGTCATTTTTTTAGAGAGAGGCATACTGTCAAGCAAAAACAGGGGGGTAAAGATGAAACGGGATCGTTGACCTCCCGGTCAACTATTATAAACGACAAGGATGTCCTTTTTCCGATCTGTGTAGTCGGAGGACGCTGTTCCTTCGGAAGGTTGAACTCCCGGTCAACTATTATAAACGACACGGATGTCGTTTTTCCGGTTTTTGTCCGTTTGCACTTTTTTTATCCATTATTTATAAGAGCAAGTATCTGTTTTTTCATCTTTCACTTTACCTATTCATCCTGCTAACTGGTACAGCCACCTACCGGAACATTTCCCTTTACTAAAAAACAGCTTTAGAAAAAATGACTATGGTATAACTTTTTGAAAAATAAGTAAAAAAAAACAGGAACGAAAAGAAATGGAAAACCAGAGCCCTCTGGAAAAGCTGAAGGCAAAACGCTCTGCCGCTCTTTTAGGTGGTGGAGAAAAACGCATTGCCGAACAGCACGCAAAAGGTAAACTAACTGCGAGAGAAAGGATTGCCCTGCTGGTTGATCCCGATAGTTTTGAAGAATTTGATATGTTCGTAACTCATCGTTGCACCAATTTTGGTTTGGATAAATATATTCATCCCGGGGATGGTGTAGTAACAGGTTGCGCCACAATCAATGAAAGAATGGTCTATATTTTTGCTCAGGATTTTACTGTTTTTGGCGGTTCTCTATCTAAGACCTACGCTGATAAAATCTGTAAAATAATGGATATGGCATTAAAGAATGGTTGTCCTTTAATTGGTTTGAATGATTCCGGAGGAGCCAGAATTCAGGAAGGGGTTGATGCTCTTGCAGGTTACGCTGAAATTTTTTGGCGGAATGTAATGGCAAGTGGAGTGATACCTCAAATTTCTGCTATTTTAGGTCCCTGTGCAGGTGGAGCTGTATATTCTCCTGCTATCACAGATTTTATTGTAATGGAAAAAAGCAATAGCTATATGTTCGTTACCGGACCGAAAGTTGTTAAAACCGTCTTAAATGAAACAGTTAGCAATGAAGATTTGGGTGGAGCAAAAGTTCATACCGGTAAAAGTGG
>JAKQEA010000054.1 GCA_029558715.1 Bacteroidota bacterium
ATTAAAAAGAATACAGCAACATGGCGCTGCCGGTTTTTATGAAGGTGAAACAGCAAGATTGATCACCGAAGAAATGAAAAGAGGCACCGGTATCATTACCACGGAAGATCTGAAAAACTATAAAGCAAAATTCAGGACACCACATTCATTTGATTATAAAGGTTACAAAATAACAGGTATGCCCATGCCCAGCAGTGGCGGACTGTTACTTCACCAAATGATGAAGATGATAGAAGACAAGAATATAAGCGCTATGGGGTTTCATTCACTCCAGGCAGTGCAACTGATGACGGAAGTGGAACGGAGGGCTTTTGCTGACCGGGCTGAATATATGGGTGATGCGGATTATTATAAAGTACCGGTGAATATGCTTACCAATGAAGTGTACCTGCAGGAAAGGATGAGAAGTTATGATCCGGCAAAAGCAACTCCCAGTACGATGATAAAACCCGGCAGCCTCTTACAAACAGAAAGTGAAGAGACCACCCACCTGAGTGTGATCGATAAAGAGGGAAATGCTGTTGCGGTAACCACTACTTTAAATAACTCATACGGCAGCAGAACAGTAGTGGGCGGTGCAGGTTTCTTTTTAAATGATGAGATGGATGATTTCAGTATCAAACCCGGCGTGCCGAATATGTATGGCGCTGTGGGCGGAGAAGCTAATGCCATCAAACCCCGAAAAAGAATGCTGAGTTCCATGACGCCGACAATTGTTTTAAAAGATAACAAACCTTATATCGTAATAGGTACTCCCGGCGGCACAACTATTCCCACACAGATCTTTCAGACATTGGTGAATATTCTTGAGTTCAACATGAGTGCCGAAGAGGCAGTATACAAACCAAAATTCCATCACCAGTGGTTACCGGATGAGATCATGATAGAAAAAGGATTTCCGGCTGCTGTGAAAGATGCCTTACAGAAAATGGGATATAGTTTCAGTAAAGAAAGAAGCGGTATCGGAAGAACGGAGATCATTAAAGTGCTGAGCGGCGGAAAATTTGAAGCCGTGGCAGATAATCGTGGCGATGATGCAGCAGAGGGATGGTGAGCAGGATGAATTTGAGGTTTATGATTTTTTGTTCAATAAAATAAATTATGAGTACAGGAAAAGAATTTTTACAAACAGCTGTCCGTCGCCTGAAGTACTATAAAGATCTCGGCGATAAAACATTTGAGCAACTGAATGAATGGGATTTTCATTACCAGCCCAATGATGAATCGAACAGTATTGCAGTCATCATTCAGCATATGGCGGGCAATATGCTCAGCCGCTGGACCAACTTCTTAATAGAGGATGGTGAAAAGGAATGGCGCAAAAGGGATGAAGAATTTGAGATACATACTTATACCAAACAGCAATTGCTGGAGCTCTGGGAAAAAGGCTGGACCTGTTTTTTTGATGCCTTGGAATCATTAAAGAAAAAAGACCTGAAGAAAACAGTACATATCCGTAAGGAACCATTAACAGTGATAGATGCTATCAACCGGCAACTGGCGCATTACCCTTATCATGTAGGCCAGATCATTTTTCTCGCCAAGATCATCAAGAATAAAAGCTGGAAGAACCTGTCAATACCAAGAGGTGATTCGCAACAATACAATAACGCTGCCGCTATAAAAGACCCGGCAAAAAAATTTTAAGAATTTCCCGCTAATCTGCGCCATCTGCGGGAAAAAAGAAAATCTCCCGCTGATCATCGCTGAGGTATTCGCTGATATCGCAGAACTCCAATCCGTGTCATCTGCGGAATAATCTGCGTCATCTGCGGGAAAAAAGAAAATCTCCCGCTGATTTTCGCTGATGTATTCGCTGATATCGCAGAACTCCAATCCGTGTCATCTGCGGAATAATCTGCGTCATCTGCGGGAAAAAAGAAAACTTCCCGCTGATTTTCGCTGAGGTATTCGCTGATATCGCAGATATGCTATCCGCTGCATTATAACAATATCTGTAATTTTAATAAAACAACCTTATGCATGAAAATGATATTTCTTACCTGGTAAGAAAAGCCATCTTCAAAGTATATAACTCATTAGGACCCGGATTATATGAATCTGTCTACGTTACTGCGCTTTCTTATGAATTGCAACAATTGGATTTATCAGTAAAAAGAGAAGTACCATTACCAATGGTCTACGAAGGAATTAAGTTTGAAGCAGGCTTCCGCATAGATATCCTGGTAAATGACAAAGTCATTCTTGAAATAAAGTCAATAGAAAATCTTGCCGAAGTACATCATAAACAGGTAATCACATACTTAAAACTATCCGGTTTAAAGCTTGGATTACTGGTCAATTTCAACTCTTCAAACATTGCAGAATCTATTTACCGAAAAGTAAACGG
>JAKQEA010000070.1 GCA_029558715.1 Bacteroidota bacterium
CAGCCACAATCAACAAAAAGGTAACACCGTGGAAGCCTGGTACCAGCCGGCTGTGGTTTTTAAAATTTTGTTCAGCCATAGTAATTAGTTTCGTTTGTAGTTAACCCTGAAAGTAGCGATTTTCTTCCTATTCACCATTCACTATTAATCACTCACTACTTCAGTTCATCCAGTACCTTATACATTTTACTGACCACCCAGGATGTTTTGCCGCTATAATTGTTCACTAAGAAAGAAAAGATGTACTCCTTTCCATCTTTGGCTTTGTGATAACCGCAGAATCCTTTTACATCGCTGATGGTGCCACTTTTCATGGCCATCCCGTTATACTCTGGCAATGATTTGTAGAAATACGGGAACCAATCCTTTGTTTTTGCATACTTCAATATCTCTACCTGTGCATGAGTGGTAACACGGTTGAGCGGTGAAAGGCCGGAGCCGTCATAAATATTCAGTTCATCTTCATCAAGACCCTTGTCTTTCCAGAATTTCTTTACAATAACTACGCCGCTATCGGTTGAACCAAAGCCTTGCTTTTCGTAGGCAAAGGTTTTTATTAATGCTTCTCCGTAGAGGTTGATGCTTTTTCTGTTGAACCAATAAATGATAGAATCGAGGGATGGGGAAGATGTAACACCCAAATCATCCCATACATCTGGGATTTTTATATTGTTGTCTTTACAATGTTTGGAATCCAAAATACTTCCCAACAACTTGATATTACTGGCAGATATCTTGTCTTTCAACATACTTGAAAAAAGTAAGTTTGGATTTAATAGTGATGCAGAAATTTTAAATGATACTTCGTTTACAGGGATTGTTCCTCTGACTAATAAAGTATTGGATCCTGGCAATAAGTAAACATAAGCATTATCTCCTGACCCTTTAGGAGCTGTAACAACTTCATTAACTACCCTTTCAAACTTCATATCCGGAATGAACTTTATAATTTTTGTTGTATCTCCGAGGATATTACCAGATGAAAGAAGAATATCAAACTGGTTCTCCATCCAGTTTAATCCCTTAGATGGTGCTCCGTAATAGTTCCCGATATCTTGCCATATCCAACCATCAGGAATTGACAGGTTATCAATCCTGGAGTCATTAATAATAATATTCCCATTAAGTACTTTTACCTTAAGCAATTCAATGGAAGAGAGAATAAAAGAGAGAATAAACTCTTTCTTATTATAGTACCTGTTACTTCCAAAAGTCGGATCACCCCAAACATCAAGTATTATGTCACCAAACAAAGTATCCCTTTGGGTATATCCTGAATATCTTACATACATAGGTATAACATATCCCCTTCCCAACAACTCAAACGCCGTTACACTTGTAATGATCTTTTGAGTAGAAGCTGGTGCCAGACCAACCTGTGAGTTTTTATCAAATACCACCTGACCCGTCTTCGCATCAATGACATATAGTGAACTGATGGCATGACGCAACTGGCTATCGGTTTCAAATTGCTGAAAGGCTTTTTGCAAACGTTGCGAAACGGTCTGAGCTACAATGCCGCTTATGAATAACAAACACCCAGCAATCAGTAAGAAAACTTTTTTCATAGTTCAGTGGTTATAACTTTGCAGTCAAATTACTTCATTTCGTTCTAATCATATCTTAAATGAGTTCGAATTCTGTTAATGCCTCCATCATCACCATCGGCGATGAATTACTGATCGGCCAAACCATTGATACTAACTCTGCATTCATCGCCCAGGAGCTGAATAAAATTGGTGTTTGGGTAAAACGCCGGGTGGCTGTGGGTGACGTATATGATGATATCTGGAATGCTTTGGATGAAGAGGGCAAACAATCTGACATTGTTATTATTACCGGGGGACTTGGCCCAACTGCCGATGATATCACCAAACCTTTGCTCTGTAAGTATTTTGGTGGCAAACTGGTGGTGAATGAAGAAGTATTGGCACATGTAAAATATTTGTTTGAAAAAGTATTCCGCCGTCCCGGGCCCATGCTGGAACGAAACCTGAAACAGGCTGAAGTACCGGATAATTGTATTGTTTTGCATAATAAAAGAGGAACAGCACCGGGGATGTGGTTCATCCCCCCCTCCCCCCGCAGGGGGGATTTAAAACCCGATGATACAAAGAAACATGATGAGTATCTAAGAGCCGACCCCACAACTTATAGTTTACTAAAAGAATTTGTTGCTGCACATCGTAGCAATCCTACTGAAGCAGAAAATGTATTGTGGACTATTGTACGGGGAAAAAAAATGTCGGGATTTAAATTCAGACGACAACATATCATTTCAAACTACATTGCTGATTTTGTCTGTCTTTCTGAGCAATTGATTATTGAAGTTGACGGTTTGTATCATCAGTTGCCGGAAAATAAAATCAGTGATGAAGAAAGAACAAAAAATTTGAACAAATTGGGCTTTGAAGTTATTCGATTTACTAATAACCAAGTTCTAACTGATACAGATAATGTAATCAACACTATTGTTCTCCGGTTGAAAGAAAGAAATACCAAACTGTCTGAAAACAAAATCCCCCCTGTGGGGGGTGGGGGGGCCGTGGCTGTTTTCATTTCTCTACCCGGTGTACCACATGAAATGAAAGGATTAATGATAGATGAAGTGATTCCCAGGTTATTATCCACATTCAAAATGCCCGCCATTGTTCACAAAACAGCATTCACTGCAGGGCAAGGAGAATCCATGATCGCTGAACTGCTGAAAGATTTTGAACCATCTCTCCCATCACATATCAAACTGGCCTACCTGCCCAATTATGGCATGGTAAAACTGCGACTGACCTCTCAGGGTGATAATAAACAGGAAGTAGAGAGGGAATTGATGCCCTATTTTGAAAAATTGCAGGAACTGGTAAAAGATTTTCTTGTCACCAACGAAGATGAGGGGCTTGAAATAGTGATTGGTAAGATACTGAAGGGAAAAAGTAAAACAATGGGTACAGCCGAAAGCTGTACAGGCGGGTATATTGCCCATTTAATAACATCTGTTTCCGGTTCATCAGCTTATTATAAAGGCAGTGTGATCAGCTATGCCAATGAAATAAAAGAAAATATACTGGGAGTAAAGCAGGAGACTTTACTAACAGTTGGTGCAGTAAGCGAAGAAACAGTAAAGGAAATGGTGAAAGGTGCTATCAGTAAATTTAATGTTGATTTTGCACTGGCCACTTCCGGTATTATGGGACCAGAGGGCGGAACAGATGAAAAGCCGGTCGGAACGGTTTGGATTGCGGTTGGAAATAAAGAAAAAACAGAAACACTTAAACTTAATCTCCGGTTTGACCGCCAACGAAATATCGGGATGACAGCTGCTAATGCGTTGAATTTGTTACGCAAATTTATCCTTGCTAACAGTTGATAGCCTTTTATCGCAAATCATTACCTTTGGCCGGTTAAAAATTGCTTGTCCCCTGCCCATCCCAGCCTGCCGGTAGGCAAGTGCAACCCAACAGGTGATGAGCTTTATTCCGTCGCTGATAAACAAATTAAAATATTATGGCCATTGTTGATTTAGTAATGCCAAAACTGGGTGAGAGTATCATGGAAGCCACCGTACTGAAATGGCATAAAAAGCCAGGTGACGCTGTGCAAATGGATGAAACAATACTGGAAATTGCCACTGATAAGGTGGACAGCGAAGTGCCAAGCACAGCCGCTGGTGTAATTGAGGAAATTCTTTTTAATGTAAATGATGTGGTCCCTATCGGAACTGTAATTGCCAGAATAAGAACAGGGGCAGCTGAAACAAATTCTCCAACTCCTGTTATTACAACACCTGTTCAGGAAACGGCAAATTACCAGCCTGCTCAGCAAGCGGTAGTAGTTGAAACGATTCAACATCCGGCACCCAGCTTCAAACCAGCATCCGGCAATGGTTCCGGCAATCGTTTTTATTCTCCTCTTGTATTGAACATTGCAGCCAGCGAAGGTGTAAGTATGACTGAGCTGGAGGCCATACCCGGAACAGGCAATGAAGGAAGAGTGACAAAGAAAGATATTTTGCAGTATGTGAGTGGAAGAAAGTCCGGGGGGCAAAAGTCAGAAGTCAGAAATACAAGCTCCGAAATGGTAATCCCACTGGCAAAAGTGCAGCCTGATCAACCAGCAAGCAGCAGCCAGCAAATCACTACCTACACCGGTAATGTGGAAGTTATAGAAATGGACCGTATGCGGAAATTGATTGCCGACCATATGGTGCGCAGCAAACAAACTTCTCCGCATGTTACCAGTTTTACTGAAGCAGACGTAACTAATCTTGTACAATGGAGAGATAAAGTAAAAAAGGAATTCGAGAAAAGAGAAGGAACAAAGATTACTTTCACTCCTTTATTCATTGAAGCTATTGTACGTTGCATAAAAAAATTCCCGCTGATCAACTGCTCACTCGATGGCAACAATATCATAGTAAAAAAAGATATCAATATTGGCATGGCTACAGCCCTTCCAAGTGGCAACCTGATCGTCCCGGTGATAAAAAATGCTGATCAGTTAAATATGGTTGGACTGGCCAAACAGGTAAATAACTTAGCAGATGCAGCAAGAAACGGAAAGTTGAAAGCTGACGATACACAAGGTGGCACATTTACTTTAACTAACGTTGGAACATTTGGAAGCCTGATGGGCACACCGATTATCAACCAGCCTCAGGTGGCAATCATGGCAGTCGGAGCCATCAAAAAAAGACCGGTGGTAATAGAAACACCGGCAGGCGACAGCATTGCCATACGTCACATGATGTACCTGAGCATGAGCTACGATCACCGGATTGTAGACGGAAGCCTTGGCGCCACTTTCCTGACAGCAGTTGCCAAAGAACTGGAGAACTTTAACCCTGAAAGAGAGTTTTAATTATTTGATCATAATCATTAAGAGCTTCTGATTTCATCAGAAGCTCTTCTTATTGCTATGAAATACGTTCAATTACTTGTTTTTCTTTTTTTTGTTCAGACAGGTGCAGCACAAACAGGAACCTGGAATATTATTAATACAAAACTCGACCTTAATGAAAAATGGAACCTGTTCGGAGAGCTGCAGCTTCGTTCACTGAGGCTTTATGATGATTTTCATTATTATGAGATAAAAGGCGGCGCCAGTTATGCTATTAGTAAAGCATCTTCCATCTCAGCTGGCTTTGGAATTTTTGATACCTATTCGCCTGGAGGAAATTTCAAAACCCCAATGGCTAATGATGAATGGCGGAGCTGGATTCAATTCAGCATCATGCAATATGAAAAACGACTGAAACTGGAGCATCGTTACCGGGCAGAACAAAGATGGACAAGTAATGGATTTCGTAACCGTTTCCGGTACAGGTTAAATACTGCTCTGCCTCTGAATAATAAAAAAATTGAACCTCGTACTTATTATTTGACTGCTTCCAACGAAATATTCTTTACGAACCTGGCGCCTTACTTTGAAAGAAACAGGTTGTTTGTGGGAGGAGGATATGAATTCTCTCATTTATTTACAATCCAGGCCGGCTACCTGCACCAATTTGATTACAAAATCAATGATGAAACAGGAAAAAATTTTCTCCAGCTTTCTTTCCTGTTTGAGATGCAATGGAAAAAGAAAACCGGCGAGAAAGTTCCGGGAGGTATGGACTAATCCGGAGATTTGTTTCCATATTTCGCTTTTACAAACCGATATCTATTCGCTTTGCGTTTCAGAATAAATAAATTATCGTATTCATTATCCTTCAGATCAGCAGGGATTTCCGTATTTTGACAAAGCCTGTTTACAATGTCATCCACGGTATTGGAATGTCCCACCACCAGTACATTACCATTTTTGATCGATTTAAGCCTGTTAATAAACATATCTATTGAGTCTTTTTTACTGCTATATATCTCAATTCGGTTATTCCCCCTCAGTTCATTAAGTGGTTGTGCAGTAGAAACTGTTCGGCTGGTATTAGTAGAAAAAATATATTGTATATTCTTTCCTTTTAATTTATCCCTGAGTTGAATAGCCCTCACATTACCAGCATCTGACAAAGGCGGATCAGTGGCCATCATCTGGCTGGCACCAGCTTCCACCGTGGCTTTTTCTGCATGACGAACAATGTAAATAGTGTTTCCGCAGGAAAAAAGACCAAGAGCAACCAGAAGCAGTAAAATTCTCATCGTATTTGTTTTAACATTCTAAAGTTAAACTTCCTTTGCTTTCTTCCCATCTTTTTTATAAATTAGGTAATCAAAATTCGCCATCTATGAAATCATTATCTGAAACATGGTTCGCCGAAGGCCGTATCGATTTTGAATTGAAGAAATACACCCTGCTCGCCTACCTGCAGGAAATAAACAAATACTTTACGCAAAACAAACTGTACCCGCAACTGGCAGATATTATTTTCCACTATAATAATATAGTAGCCTTCCGGGAAAATAAAAAATACCTGCAGGAACACTTTCCTAAAAAAATGACTGGTATCCAATTGGAAAAATTACAGCTGTTATACGAACAAATGATAGAAGATGATGAGCTGATGCAGGAATTGGAAAACATCATTCACTATTCAGCTGGTAAAATGAGGAGTATCATTTGCAACGGAACTGAGATATATGAATTTGTGGAAGAAAAAATAAACATTACACCAGTCGGCCTCATCCCGCTGGATACGCAGGAAGGATATTTCTTTTTAAGCAGCGGTAACGTAAAAAGTACAAGGGTCTATCAGTACCGTCTTTCTATCTTTGAAAAGCATGACGAAAAATACCGCAGTATAAAAACAGCCTTTATTGACAATTGGGTCCGCAGTATCAGCAGCACTTATGAACAAATAAAATCTGAACTGATTCGTCACCGGAAAGACTTACCAAATCCGGCTGTATATTCCATTGAAACAGAACTCAGCTTCCCCTTAGAGGAAACACTATTGCCGGTAGCAAAGAGAAGTTTGGTGAAGATCATCAGCACGGCCGCCTAGTGAAGCTAATTAACCAATTCCAGGCCCCAATCTTTTCCCTTCTTCACAGCTGGCACTCCTTCTGTGATCCATTTTGGCGGCTTCTCTCCTTTCAGTAACCAGTCAAAGTATTGCTGCTCTCTTATAGAAATATCTTTCTGGTTCTTTCTCTCCCGCAGGTTATGTGCTTCTCCATTATAGTTCAGCATCCAGACCTGTTTGTTCAAACGGCGCATTGCGGTGAACAATTCAATTCCCTGGTACCAGGGAACAGCACCATCAGCATCGTTGTGCATTATCACCAAAGGTGTTTTCACTTTGGGGAGATTGAATAAAGGCGAATTCTCAATATAAAGATTGGGCTTCTCCCATAAAGTAGCCCCGATCCGGCTTTGTGTTTTCTCATACTGAAACTGGCGGTTTACGCCGCTCTCCCAGCGAATACCACCATAAGCACTGGTCATGTTGGCCACCGGTGCCCCTGCCCATGCCGCTTTAAACATATTGGTCATGGTGATGAGCTGTGCTACCTGTATACCACCCCAGCTTTGACCCTGGATACCAATATTCTTCGCATCGATCCATCTTTGTTTTGCCAGGTCCTGTGCAGCACTTACAACATAATCATAACAACTTTTTGCAGGATGACCTATGGTATAACGAATGTCCGGCGAGAACACCACATAGCCCCGGCTGACGAAGAAAGAGATATTCAACCGGCTGCCGGTTGGTGTTGGCGGAATATAATTATGCAGATCGTTGGAATGCGTTTCATAGAAATAAAGAATCAAAGGATATTTTTTAGCCGGATCAAAGTCTTCGGGCTTATATAAAACCCCTTCCGACATTTTACCATTGAAAGCTTTCCATTTGTACAATTCAGCTGTACCCCAGTTGTAGTTTTTTTGCTGAGTATTGATAGATGAAAGCTGAATAGCAGGCTCGATTGAATTTGGTTTGAGATTATCAATAAATAAATCCGGTGCATTTTTATATGATTCACGGGTAAAAAGCAATGCATCAGCGCTTTTTGCTTTCCTGATTTGCCTAAAAGTATATGCACCGCCTTCAATCTGCTCGAACGATAACCAATCCTTTAAAGTTGATTCAATCAGTTCTTCCGACTTGGTTTTTTCATTAATTGCTCTATAAAAAACAGTTTCATGTGACTTAAGAAACCTCGCTTCAGGATCGGTTTGTACATATCTTATTCTTTCTTTTCCGGTTCTGCCAATTATTGTAATATTCAAAGGCCCGGTATTAGCTGAAATATTACATTTCCAGACATCATACCTGTCATACACATACACTGCTGAATCGCCTTCATGCCAACCCATAACCCCATAAGGTGACGGATCGGAAGGAGAATCATGCTCCTCATTCCAAAGAGGATATTTGATTTTTTGGGTAATATTCTTCGTTTCT
>JAKQEA010000078.1 GCA_029558715.1 Bacteroidota bacterium
GCCAGTTGGGATCGTATAAAGGCCAGGGCGGTCGATAATAATCCTACACAGATGCCGCAACTACCCAATGCCCCATTGACAGCAGTAGATAAACAAAAAATTACAGATTGGGTAAATGCTGGTCACCGGCAGAGCGATTGATATAAATACAAAGAGTTTGGCTTTCAGTGGCTTTATCGCCTTACAATACTCTTTAATTCACCAGTTAACCGGTGAATCAATCTCCTGTCATCAGTAATAATTTCTGCCCTTGCTTTCAGATCATTTCTGAAAAAAATATGTTTCCCATAATTGGTTTGCAGACCTCTGAGCAAATCAACTTTTACTATAAAGCTATCATTACGGTTTGGAATATCTGAGACATAATTGATCGTTCCCTGTAAATAACCAAATTCAGGCGCAGGATAACTCTCCACCTTTATTAATACCCGTTGTCCCGCTTTTATTTTCCCAAAACCTTGCTGACCCGCCATTACTTCCGCATAAAATGCTGCTTGCTCGGGCAGTATATAAAATATTGCCTGCCCCGTATTAATTAATTGATTTTCGTATAGTGAAGAAACAAATACAATTTTCCCGTCTTCTGGTGCTGATAGTACAAATTGCTGAACCCATTTTTCTATCTGGCTTTTAAGGGCAAGCAATGAAGAATAAAACTGCTGATGCTGGTCGGTTACCTGTTTTTCCAGATCCAATATTTCTTTATGCTTGCTATGGCTACTGATATCTGTTGTGGTAATCTGGGTGTTGATTTGCTTTAGATTCTGATCCCTGTTCAATAGTTTGCTTTTATACTGATTTAATTCCAGGGGAGCTATTACTTTTTCTGTTGCCAGCTTTTCATATGCTTCATATTCCTTCATATCTAATTCCCTGTTCTTCTCAACCAGTTGTTTTTGTTGTGCTGTATTGCTTTTTAGTGAGGCCAGATAACGGAGATCCTCCTCCAAAGCTTTTTTCTTACGCTGATAATACCCCGAAGCCAGAGTTTGTTTCGTGAGTTCCAGTTGGTTTTGAAATTCCTGGTAACCAGACTGCAATTCTCCCAGGCCTGAAAGACGAAGGGGTGTCTTTTTTGTTAAAACCGAAAAGTCAATACCACTTGAAGTATCCAGTATATTATTAACCCATTCCTGTAATTGCTGCACTTCATCGTAGCTTCCTGTACTCTCCATATATGCGAGAACCTGTCCTTTCCTTACAAGTTGTTCATTGCTTACAAATAATTTCACCAGCTTTCCTTCTGTTCTGCTACTCACAAGTTTAGGAGGGTGTAAGGCCACCAGTCTGGCTGAAGCTGTAGTAATATCCGGGTATTTTATCACCCAAGAAAGGAAAAACAGCAATAAAACGATAAGCAAAAAGATACTATTGCCCCTTCGTACAATCCAGTGGGGGCGGTAACTGATTACCTCCTGAACCTCATCCGTTAATAACTCATTATGTACTGATAATTCCGGCATAGTATTTCAGGCTCCCAGTTCCAATTGATTTTTTACCAGTGTAAAATATTCTCCTCTCAGGTTCACCAGTTCCTGGTGTGTGCCTTTTTCTGAAATAACACCTTTATTCAATACAACTATCTGGTCCGCATTTCTCACCGTACTCAGGCGATGGGCTACTACAATAACTGTTCGTCCTTTAAAAAAGGACTCAAGATTATGTAGTATCAGGCTTTCATTATTGGCATCAAGACTATTAGTGGCTTCATCAAAAAAAATAAAATCAGGGTCACGGTAAACTGCCCTTGCAATCAGCAGCCTTTGTTTTTGACCCATACTTATTCCGGTTCCTTCTGCACCGATTTTAGTATTATACCCTAATGGAAGGCTTTCTATAAACTCCCTTACATTAGCTACCTCTGTAGCATGCCGCAGCATATTCATATCAATCTTGTCCCGGCCAACCGCAATATTTTTAGCTATAGTATCAGAAAATATAAAACTTTCCTGCATAACCACGCCACAATGACCCCGCCATGCTTTATGGCTTATATTTTCCAATGATGTATTACCAAGCCTAATTTCTCCCCGCTGCAGCGGGTAAAATTTTAATAAAAGTTTGAGTAAAGTTGTTTTACCGCTGCCGCTTACCCCTACAATTGCTGTGGTTTTTCCTTTTGGAATTTGCAGGTTAATATCGCTCAGTACAGGCTCATTCCCGGCACCTGGATAAGTGAAAGAAACATTCTGAAAACGAACTGAAGTATCCGCTCCATCTGAAAACACAAAGTTTTCAGAACTTTCATCTCCCGAAAAAAGCCGTATTCCGGTGTGGCTATGTAAAACAGGAAAATCAATGCCTGACTTTCCACCTATTATTTGCCTTTGAAAGCCGGCAGGCAGTTCCTTTACCAATTCTTTTTCGGCTGGTTCCTCATCTTCCATCGTATGGACTTCATTCAGCCTGCCCATGCTTATCCTTGCATTTTGCCAGCTTTGCACAAAGCCTATCATTTGTTCTATCGGGCTGTTAAGCTGGCCAATGATGTACTGTACGGCCAGCATAGAACCCAGTGTCATATCACCATCAATCACTGCTTTGGCCGAAAGAAAGGTGATAAAAATATTCTTACTTTCATTAATAAAGAATGCGCCTGCCTGCTGCCATTGGTTAAGCGACAACCCCTTCATGCTGAGGCCAAACAGTTTTGCCTGCAATCGTTCCCAGGTCCATCGCATCGGCCGCTCAGCTCCATTCAGCTTTATCTCCTGCATTCCCTGTACCAGCTGTATTGTAGTGCTTTGTTCTTTTGCTAACACTTCAAATCTTTTATAATCCAATATCCTTCTTTTTTTAAGGAATACTATTACCCATAAAGCGTATAAAACACTGGCAAGAATGAATACGGCAAATATGCCGGTGTTAAAAATGGCGAGTACAAAAGAAAATATAAGCAGGTTGGTAAGTGAAAAAAGGACATTCAATGATGACCCGGTGAGAAATGATTCTATCCGGCTATGATCGTTCATACGCTGCAGAATATCACCGGTATGTTTACTGTCAAAGAAACTTACCGGCAGCTTCATCAGCTTGATCAGAAAATCTGTGAGTATTGATATATTTATTCTTGTGCTGATATGCAGTAATATCCATCCCCTCACAAATTCAACTGCTAAGCGTCCCGCAAACAGGGCCAGTTGCGCCAATAAAACAATGTACACAAAATGAATATTGACTGTATTAACACCTGTATCAACAACGCTCTGCGTCAGAAAAGGAAGGAACAACTGAAGCAGGCTGGCAACACCCAGGCCGATAAAAAGCTGAAATACCAATTTCTTATAGGGAAATATATACCGGAATATGTTTTTCAAAGCCAGTCCATCGTTTTCTTCCTTTTCTTCTGTATTTATAGAAAATTCAGGCGAAGGATCAAGCAGTAAGGCAATTCCTTCTTCCTCCCCATTTGCTTTATCACTTATCCAATGATTCTTAAATTCTGTCGGGTTATAAGTTATTAATCCTTTGGCAGGATCGGCTATATGCAATTTACTTCCACGGGTCTTATATAAAACCACAAAGTGGTTCTGGTCCCAGTGTAATATGGCCGGAAGTTTTGCATCCCTGGTTAAGACCTTGTAAGCAATTTTTACCGACTGAGTCCGGAAACCTATTGATTCTGCAGCCTCTCCTATGCCAAGCAGGTTCACCCCTTCTTTACCAATTTGCGTTTTTTCTCTTAAAGTTTGTAGTGAAATAGTACGGCCATAATGCTTTGCCGCCATACGAAGACAGGTGGGGCCACAGTCCATGGCATCTGGTTGATAATATAAAGGGAATGACTTCATAAAATATCATTGAAGGCAATACGGTTAAAATAATACCAGCTATATTCTTTTGTATTCCCTAAGACGAGATTCAAATTCTGTCAAGTCTATTTCGGAAAAATCTTTCTCTCTTTTTAATGTTTCAATTGCTCTTTCCAGTGTTTCAATTGCCTTTGATTTATTATTTATGAGCCAATACCATTCTGACATTTTGTAATAACGTTTATAAATATTTCTAATTTCCGGAAAACAGGATAAGGCTTCATTTAATTCTACCTGAATAGCTTCAATACCTAATTTATATATTTCCTGCATAAGGGTAATTTCTTTAGAAAAATCTTCGATTGCCCCTATAATAATAAAACCGGCCGGCTTTTCATATGTAGTTGTCTCAATTACCTTTTTTCCATACTCATATGCCATTTTCATATTTGTCTTTAGTAAAAAAGAAAATATTTGATAAGCTATACGAGGTGTGTATTTTACCAAGGGCTCGGTTTTTGCGATTTCATCTATCAATACTAACGCTGAATCTTTTTTCCAGCTATCACTTCTAAAATTGCCATTGGGTGCAAACTCTAACACTTCGGTTAATGAATCATCCAATTTTCGCAAACGAAACTCCAAATTTCTTTTTGCCAACGCTTCACTAATATCCCAGGTATTATTCACAATTTTGAATAAAGCATCTTCAAAATTATCGCAAGGATGGCCCATCCATGCTAGTCTTCCGTCCCTATCCACGATAAAGGCTCTGGGAATACCCATATTTATTTCTCCAGTGGCACTTAGCCAGTCATGCTCCATATAATTACTATCTGCAACCGCTACACTGTAGTCCATGTGGCCTCCCATACTGTCCACAAAGGACTTTATTTTATCCAATGTTGTTGTTTTCGTTTCAAAAATATCAATACCTAGAACTATAACGTTATCCCTGTATTTACGGGCCAAAGCCGAAAGAAGAGGCATTCCTGCTTTACAAGGCCTGCACCATGTTGCCCAAAACTCTACAACATAAATTTTCTCCTTCTCAAACTCATTAAAAGGTGTGCCCTTTATCCAATGCTGCACCCGGAGTGGTGGAGCCGGATCGCCTATATTTACTAATGAATTAGAAAATTTTTGAGTATAAGCAACTATGTTTATCAAGCAAAATGTTATGAGGAGCCTGAAATATAATTGCATGTCAATTTTAATTTGTTTGTCCTTTTTACTGAAGTGCAAAAAACTTCCCATTTATAATGCTCAGAGGCCTGATATTGTTTTAAGAAATAATTAATTATGCTGCAGTACCCTTAACAAAGTACTGCAGCATAAATTAAAATACTTCAATATTTAATATGCAGCCACACAAAAACACTTTCCTGCATTTGGCCCTTCTGTTGGCTTGTGGCAGTGGCCTGTATGTCCAGTAGATACCGTGCAAGTGGTGGTATCAGCACAGGCTGTGCCACATTGTCCGCCACCATCTTCTAATAGTCCCCCTTTAATATTTTTTTGTTCCTTTTTACTCAGCTTTCTGCCAAGATTTTCAAACCTTTTCATGTTTTTAAAGTTTTAATGATTAAAGAATGTTGTACGATCCACTTATTACCTGATGGCCTACTCCTTACTTCGCTTTTACTTCCCCATCCCGCTTATGACGGGACAGAGAAGTAATAAGCGGTTCCATTCATCGGCAGGGGTTGTACACCCCCTGCTCCTGTATGGCTTTGTACAAAGAACTTTACCTTTATGCAGGTGTCAATTCAGTTTCTGCTACCGCAGTTTCAATATTTTGTTCCACATTTTTTATGATATTTTTTAAATCTGTTGCCTTGTATTGTTTAGGCAACTCATAACCATTAATGAAAATAGTAGGGGTAAATTCTATTTTCGCTTCCCTGTTCCAATCTTCATGTTGTTTCAACTGTACTTTTACATCGTTTATTTCAGACAAAACGTATTGTTTTTTAAATTTTTCAACGTCCATCCAGCTATACCAGTCATGCAAAGCCTGTCTTTTATATTCCCCCCCTTTTCCATTAAGCAACTGCAGTAAATACTCCGCAGCTATTGTTGTCTTATCCTCCCGGTTATTGGTTTTTGGTGTAAGGCGTATGGTAAATCCAATATCAGTCTTACAGGCAAATTCATGCAGTACTTCATGTGTTTTGGCGCAGGGCCAGCAATAAGGGTTACAGGCAACCATTATTTGCACCGGCGCATCCGGGTTACCTAACTGCAAGTCATTCTCAAAAGGTGTTACATCAATCTTGCGTTGTTTATACAAAAAGCCCTCAAAAACCAAGTAGTTATTTTTAAACCGGAGCAGCCTGAAATTATTATCCGTAAATTCTTTGTTCTTTTCAAGGGCAGGTTTTACCAGCAGCAGCCATATTATCGCTGTTGAGATAAATACAAAAGAAGTAAAAGCCGCTGCGATAAAATCAATAATTAAACCCTCTAAGGCAGGAAACAACAAAAAGAACTGAAGCCATAAAACGGCGATGGTCAGCAGGCAAAGGGGGCACCATTTCTTTATCACCCGCCATTGATAGTAAAGCGAAAAGAAAGTAAAAGGTATTGCTGCTGCAGAAAGAACAGCTAAAACCCCTGTAACAGCGGTATAGCCTGTATATATCGCCACCACAAGTGTTACAAGAAAAGAACTGAAAAATATTATCCCGGCATCGGCCCACCCGATAGCTATCGGGCTCAACCATTTGCCCAGTTTACTTCCTTTAGAGTGCATCACTGCATCACAATCCGTATTTTTCCCTGTGCTGCAAAGTTGTTCTGTTATTTCGTTACTGATGCCTAACTCATGCTGAACAATCAATGCAGCAATGCCCAGCCCCGCTAAAACTGTTACAAGTAGTCCTGCCATCTGCCACGAAAATCCGTTTAGCAGCGATAAGCCTACTAGTAAAATGATCAGTGAAACAGCAAAAAAAGTATTCTGATTTTTTTTCCTGCCGGCTTTTATTTGTTTTTCATTCTCCTCATTCCGCCAACCCTCAGGTTTTTCGGCCAGCAGGGCAGTGCCATTCCAGTGTTTATTGAACTCCGTGTTTTCACTTATTTGCTCTATTGTATTTTCAATAATAATAAACCGGTTCCGGGCCATATCATGCGCCAGGAAAGGCAGTGGCACTTCATTCAGCCTTTCTTTATCAATTACTAAAGCAGCATTATCAATGCCCAGGTTATCTAAACAATCTGATATGGAACGTAAGGAGGGATAATCGGGATGTGAGTTCAGTTGTTCTTTCAGCAATGACGGAGATATTATTATACCCATCTTGCGGAGCCAGCGGCCAACAATATGTTCGGGGCTTACAGGCATGTATAAGGTTTAATGTTGTTTAAAGTTGAAACAATTTTCAATACGAAAGGCAGTGTAAAAGGTTATATTTTATAACCAGTAAAAGTTTTTCAAACAGATCTAAAAAATACCCTGAAAGTAGTATTGCTAATAAAATACACAGTACCTACTTTTAGTTTAAGAACAAATGAGTATGATTAGTGGCGAAACCCTCCGGATGCTGAGAAATTGGAAAGGCCTGGCACAAAAGCAAGCAGCCAGGCTACTTGGCATAAGCCAGCCTGCTTATAGCAAATGGGAGAAGAAAAAAAAGATTGAACCTTTTATGCAGGAAAAAATAAAGAAAGCGTTCAGATGCACAGAATCTGATATTGAGAGAATAAAAAACTTACCCCCCCCCCAATCACAACTAAGCAAAAATACTTAACGGGATTTCAAGATCACCTCACTTTCATCATAACCCTTACCTGTTTTACCTGTGCTGTCTCGCTCAATATTTGCAGATAATAATATTATTTTGACATGTGGAGGCAGGTAGCCGCAACCAATGTTGGATTATTTCTTAAATTGAAAATTATAATTAAAGACCATTGCTGTTTATCTTCAGCAATGGTCTCAACCAAAAGTTAGAATCTAAGGATTAATTATCTGACACACTGTGTCATTAAATTGGTAATTGGAACAAACATACCCAGGACAACAAGGTGTTAGCCCAAATTCGCAATGTGCTAATGGTGGCAGGCAGCCACCACCATCTCCTGTTCCCCCAAGAATTTTTCCTTGTTCTTTTTTATCTAGTTTTTTTCCGAGGTTCTCGATGTTTTTCATTTCTTAAAATTTAGTTTTAAATAATCGACCTGAGTTTAGGTACCAGGACGTTAAACCCCAACTGATTATCCACAATCGGAATGGACTGTTTGCGCAAACAAGAACTCTTAAAAAAGGGTTTCACGAATGATTAATTCTTCAACCCATGTTATATCATCTTAGTCAAAACAACATAGCATCTTAGAATTTTCCTTATGAAGCAGAATGCTTATACTTTCATTTTAACCATTGCTAATTAATTACCAGTATCTTTCTGCTATGTATAAGCTTCCCTTCCGAATCATAGCCCTCCACCACAATTCTGACATTCCTGGTAAAATCTCTATTATTAAACGTAACTATCGATTTTGTTGATTGGTTTGAAATAATTGTACCAGGACTCCAGAATAATGTAGCATTATCATTTTTTGCTGAGGTGCTGCCAGCAACAGACCCGGATTGATCAGAAAGGTCAAACTCTTTACCGATCGAATACCCGTTATATTCAAAATGCTGCATTGTCTTATTTATTTTTCGATTGACTGATATTTCCTTATTTAAGTAGACCGCTACAGCCCCCCCGGGATAAGCACTTCCTGCACCTAAAGCACCAGCCTCGAAGAATTTCACGATTGCAATTTGATCTGCCCTTAAGCTTTGCAACTGCACTAAATCAGCAGGTATCTCATTAATAAAAAGCCCAACCTCCCAAAATCTCATAGATCCTGATGTTGTTGTCCTAGGAGCCTGGAGTTTGTTGTTTTTTTCTTTAAAATCCTGTATACTAAAGTTTTTCCTGTTTACAAGTGTACCATACTGAACACCGATTGTGTGAATTCTGTTTAAAAGAAAATTCAGGGCATTCATAGCCTTATCAACAGGGGGAGAATTTATATTGTCTATCCTTATTTCCCCTCCTGAATCGAAAAGCTCACTTGTATACTGCTCATTTAAAATATCAAGCTGTCTTTTAGGTTTTGCAGTTACAGTAACACTGTCAAGAACCTTCACGTTGACATCTGCCTTATTAATATTCCCCTTTTCTCCGCCTGATTCATAATACTCCCTGTTATACAAGCCTGCGGCCGATATTTCAGAATTTTCAAATCCAGAGGCGCCAAATACCCAAGACAGATCATCATTATCAAACTTAATTACTACTGGCTTTTCTTTTCCCTTTTCATCATTGTACACATAGAAAATCCTACTCTGCCCAAAAATCAAAAGGGAATCAATTACAAATTCCCCTCTTTTGCCTACAGGAATCTCATAGCTATATAAAGCAGAGTCTCCTGATGAAATTAAAATACTAAGCTTCCCCTTTTCCACCGGCTTAGTATGCAAAACATCGCTTACAATCCCTGAAATAGTTATTAAATAGTTGTCCTGATATTTTTTTTCGGGTACCTGATCCCCGGATACTTTTTTAAGGCTGTTTCTGCTCCACTTATGAGTCAGCAACAGATTATCAAGAGCCAAAGAAGCCGAATCACTCCTGGTTCCGAAATAATATGCAGGATTGTGTATATACCCATTTAAATAATTTGACAATAAAAGGCTGGAAAAAATATTATTATCCTCAGCTATACTGCAATCACCAACAGAGGTAACAGAGATAGAAATATTACGGCCTAATGTATCGGGGAAAATCAACTCCAGAGAATTTTTAGCTTCATTTGTTCCGCTATTGGATAGTATGATCTCGCATTGACCCCGGTATTCAGCATTATCAACAAACGAAAGTCTTTCTGCAATTGGTTTTCCTGCATAAAACAAAGTAAAGTGCAAAATACCTGAAGGCAAACTGTCTGTAAGCAAATGCCCAATTATTGTATTATATCCCTCAAAAATAATTTCCTTCTCATAAATAATTTCATTATTTAACTTAGCGATGAACATCATCTCGCCGGGTGGATTGCTATGCTGATTTTTGTAACTTAACTGAAACTTCTTTCCTCCCTTCTCATTTTCAACTTTCAAACTTACTCCGGACACATGAACATCAGGTAGCCAAAATTTCATTTCCCCGGAACCTGTTTGCACTTCTGCGTAGTATTTTCTTCCTGCTTTTGGTCTGAATACCAGTTTCCCTATACCATCGTGATAACTAGAAAAAGAAGTAATAGTCACACCTTCATCCGTTTTTAATACCCCGGTTACGTTTACTGGTTTTTCATCCGGGTCAACTCCTTTGAAAGCAACGACAGTCGAAATGCCATCAATTAAATTACCCCCCTCGGGAAAGAAACGGAGTGATATGTCCACTGCCTTACTATCTTTTCCCGTTTCAGCACATACTGAATCACCTATATATATTTTCTTAGAGTATACAAACTCTCTGTCCATATTAAGCAGCGAAGCCGTGTATCCCTGTATATAATAATATCCGGATGGAAGTGAATCCGGGATACTGAAATCCCCCCTTACACCTGAGTTTACAACCGGATATCTTTTTGACTCAATCATCTCCCCTTTGCAATTAGTCAGGCGAACATAAAAATTACTACTGGTACTGTTCGGGTAATTGTTGGTAAATAAATACGCCTTAAACCAGATTGTTTCACCTGCTGTATAAAAGTCTTTATCAAATTGAAAATAAATTTTTTCAATTGGGTTGTTATCAGAAGCAAAATTGATCACTGAATCAAAACGCTGTGCTCCCGCCTCACAAAAGGATATCAGAACAAAGCATATCGCAATTAATTTTTTTTTCATACCATTAAGTCAATCGCAAACCTGTTGTTCCGGGAAATAATCTTAAAGAAAGGTTTTGTGCTATTAAAGTTCCTGAAAGTTTTGATACAAAGGTTATTGACCAGGTTATATTTTATAACCCAATAAATTACTCACTTAGGTTTGAAACTACTTGAAAGCATTATTAACAGTAAAGTATCTACTGTCTGATTTGATCATATATACAGTGGCTATGTTAGTGGCGAAATCCAGCAAATACTGGAAACTGGAAAGGCCTGGCACAAAAGCAAGCAGCCAAGTTGCTTGGCATAAGCCAGCCTGCCTATAGTAAATGGGAAAAGAAAGAGAAAATAGAAACCTCTTAAAAAGAAAAAATCAAAAAGGCGTTTAAATGTACTGACTCGGATATTGAGAAGATAAAAAATTTACTCCCCCCCCCCCCAATCACAACTAAGCAAAAATACTTAACGGGATTTCAAGATCACCTCACTTTCATCATAGCCCTTACCTGCTGTATAATACCATTCTGGAACCGGGCATAATATATACCGGTTGGCAAACCTTCACTATTGAAATCAGCGGTGTAAGTACCTGCCGTATACTCCCTGTCCACCAGTATCTTTAATACACGGCCCAATGTGTCAATGATCTGTATTAAGACATGACCGCCATCAGTAGTGAATTTAATAGTAGTGCTATTGGTGAATGGATTGGGGGAATTGGTTATCACTACATCCGTTGGTGTTGGTGGCGGCGGGGTGATGCCCGAACAAGCGCCGGCTTTTAATAATGGCAGACTTTGCAGCTGGCTATTAACATTCGGCGGGAACAATGAATCTACCACAGTTTTCTCCAGGCAGAACCATTTTTCCAGCAACGTCGCATACACACTCCGGAAATCATATTGCATCGGGATATTATCATTTACCGTTGCACTGGATGGAATCGTTGGATTTACACCAAGCATACCTGCATCTATCTGGCTGCCGAATAAAAACATAGGTGCAGCAGCTCCATGATCCGTTCCGGTACTTGAATTTGATTTTATCCTTCTTCCAAACTCACTATATGTCATTCCCACTACCCTTTCCTCTACATTTAAAAACCGAAGATCATCCTGGAATGCTTTGATAGCATCAGAAACCCGTTGCAATAAAGTGGCATGTGCTCCGGTGGTGGTATCAGCAGCATTTACCTGTACTGAATGTGTATCAAAGCCTCCAAAGCTTACCATATAGACCCTTGTTCTCAGGCCACCTGCAACTAATCTCGCCACAATCTTTAATTGATCTGCCAGTGAATTATTAGCTGGATAAGCTGACTGTTGAGTGACTGCATTTGCAGCAGCTTTAATAACAGTTGAATATTTCTGTGTTTGCTGGTTTACCTGGCGGATAAAACTTAACTCCTTTCCTGCCGGAGTATTAGGAGCAGGGTCGGTAGTTCCATTGATAAGGTTATAGAAGTTAGTAGGGTTTGTAATACTCATTCCCATATTAACTGTTGGTCCCTGTGTAGTTAAAGTAGTGGTAGAACCAATTTGTATTGCCAAAGGATCAGGCATATCTGTATTAGGATATCCCGTCGGGAAATCGGGGTATTCATAGTTAAGGTAACGTCCGGCCCAGCCACTGTAGACTTCCTGGTTACTGTTGGATCCGCTCATCCAGATATCTGTAGCACGGAAATGCGAAAAGTTGGGCTGAGGATAACCTACTGCCTGTACCAGTTTTGCTTTGCCCTCACTGAACAATGTTTGCAAACCTGTCATTGAGGGATGAATACCAGTACCGGTAACACCGGCAATTGATAAAACCCTGTTCTGAGGTATCGCAATATTTGTTCTCGCATTGTAGTAGTTAGAATAATCAGCTACGGGTATCACCATATTCAATCCATCATTACCACCAGATAACTGCACAATCACCAATACATGATCTGTGAGTGTATTGCCCCGCATCAATGCCTGCACCAATGGTGAGTTACTGTTGAATGCTTTTACAGAGTAGCCATTTATCACTTCCGGCAAAAGGGCTGCTGCTGGTATGGTATTGAGTAAAAAATCTCTTCTTTTCATTTTATTCATTTAAATATGAAATGAATGCTTATGCTAATTGATACTCTGATAAATTAAAAAAGTACTGGAACAATGATTTCAACCTGGTGTTCACCGTATTAAAATTGGCAGTCGTCGGGCTGGCCTCATAGGCTGCCCAGGCATTTGTCCAGTAATAATCCCATTGCTGACCTGTAAGCAGAATCTGAGTTTTTATCTGGGCTTTTGATTGCGCAGATAAATCATTTCTGAAAAATAGTCGCAGCGCTTCCTCAATAAGGTCATTAGGATTACCCGGGTTACTTAATCCCTGTGCAAATTGCACACAGTTGAATTGCACCCTGAAACCATTCCTGGCATAACCGCTGTTAATCATGGTATCAGTGAACTGGTTTCTTTTTGGTAACGAATCTGAATTGATCCATATCTCATGGAAATTCGGCTCCTGGTAATAAGCTGGCATGCCAGAAACATTAGGTGGATCATGCGGATTTTGCCCCATATTCACCATCCATGAATAAAAAGTATTCCATAAACCATAGTTGGTATCCCAATCTGTGTCAGGCCTGAACTGTACATTCATTTCTCTTAAAGCACCAATCACCTGGTCTGAAGGTGTTTTGATAAGACAACCCCTGTTGAGCATATCGTAGAAGTGTTCACTTTTAAACAAAGCGGATAGCAGCGGTTTAATCTCATAATTATTAGCTCTGAAAATATCAGCCAACGGCTCAATTACGTTTGATTCAGTACCGGCATCTATAGTATAATAAACAAACCAGCGGTAAATTTTTCTTACTAAAAATTTGGCTACTTCCTGCTGGGCAAAAGTCATGTTGAGAAGATCGTCCAATTCAAGATCACCGGCAGTAGCCCCGGTTCTTCCAATAATAACTGTATTATTAAAAAAGGAAGAAAAGGTTTTATTGGTAGTGCTATGGCGATTGATATTAAATACAGAAGTATAAGTAGCTCCATTGATCTGCCAGCCGGTAAGGACTTTGGCAGCTTCCTTTACATCATTTTCGGTGTATTGTGATCCGGGCCCTTTTCCAAGAGTAAATAATTCAAACAATTCTCTTGCATAGTTTTCATCAGGTGCATTTTTATTATTCAGGTAACCGTTTAAGTAGCGAAGCATGGCTACATCTTTCGTAATATCCCTGACGAGATTTTTGAAATTTCCCAATGCATACTGGCGGATAAGACTGTGTTGCTTGTATATCCAGTTTGCATTTCCAACCTCTGTGGCCTCGTTACCAAAATGATCTACCCAAAACATGATCAACTTTTCCCTGATACTTCTGTCCTGGCTGATCATTACACCAGTCCACCATTTTTTATATGAAGCTCTGCGTTGCGATTGCACTGTTCCATCGCTGTTAATATCATTAACCCATGTTGTTCCCTGAATAATATTTGTATCCGGAGTAGTAGCATTCCCGGATGTGGCATATTCCTTTACCGGCGGTGCTGGTTGAGGAGCTGTTGGAGTCAATAGCTCATCTACAGCCTGGCTCATGGTCAGGTTTTTGAAATAATTTACATCTGCTCTTTTAGCACCAAACATGGTTCGTTTAAGCAAATGAACTATTTCCTGTTCTGTCCAGGGACCGGTATAAGTATTTATGCCTGAATTGGTACGAAAAGGCTGAGGTGATGCACTTGCCTTTTTTCTTTTGCGGGCAGTCAGAAAGTCTCTTCTATCCATGGCGATAATTTTGGTTCAGGGATGATATACGACTTTAAAGGTACAAATAGGTTTAAGGATTGCTTAACAAAAATTGTATACAAACCATTCATTTGCAATAGTAAAATAACCAACGGTTATTTGTAATATAAAAAAAGCCGGTCAAGTACTTCAACCGGCTCTATTATTCTAAAAGAGAACACTTTACAGGTTTTCAATGATACCAGCTATACCCTGTCCACCTCCTACGCATGCGGTTACCATTCCATACTTCTTATTCAGCCGTTTCATATCATGCAGGTTCTGAATGGTGAGTTTGCAACCGGTACACCCTAATGGATGACCTAATGCAATGGCACCCCCATTGATATTGACTTTGGAAGGGTCTAAACCAGCTTCCCGAATAACTGCCAGCGCCTGTGAAGCAAATGCTTCATTCAATTCGATAAGATCAATTTGCGAAAGATTCATGCCTGCCTGCTTTAATGCTTTTGGAATCGCAGCCACCGGACCAATACCCATGATTCTCGGATGTACTCCTGCTACTGCTGTGCTTACTAATCTCCCGATTGGTTTTAATCCCAGTTCATTCATCATCTTCTCACCCATTACAATTACAAATGCAGCGCCATCGGAAGTTTGAGAAGAGTTACCAGCAGTAACAACACCATTAGCTGCAAAGGCAGGTTTCAATTTTGCCAATGCTTCCACCGAAGTGTCTGCCCTGGGTCCTTCATCCGTATCAACCACATAATTTCTTTTTTGCTTTTTCCCCTTCGCATCAAGATATATCTCCTCTATACTTACCGGGAGAATGCCCGGTTTAAAATGACCGGCCTGGATAGCAGCTATTGCTTTTTGATGTGAATTATATGAAAACTCATCCTGTGCTTCGCGGCTGATAGTATAATCCTTGGCCACTGCTTCTGCAGTGAGTCCCATACTTAAGTAATAATCCGGATCCTCTTTAGCAATTGAATAAGCCGGAACTGTTTTCCATCCAGCCGTTGGAACCATACTCATACTTTCAGTACCGCCAGCCACAATACAATCCGCCATCCCCATCCTGATCTTGGCAGTTGCAATAGCAATTGTTTCCAGGCCTGATGCACAATAACGATTAACCGTCATTCCAGGTACTTCAAAACCTAATGCTCTTGCTGCAATAATGCGGCCCACCTGTAACCCTTGCTCTGCTTCCGGCACCGCATTACCCACAATCACATCATCCACTCTTTTTGTCTCCAATTGAGGCACTGATGATAATAATCCTTTTATAACCGTTACGGCAAGGTCGTCAGGCCTGGTAAACCGAAATCCACCTCGTTTTGCTTTTCCTACTGCTGTACGATAACCTGCAACAATGTATGCTTCCTGCATAAGTAGTAATTTGAATGATTAGTTTAGTTGTTTATGCAACTTTCTGTGCCAAAAATAATGAGACTTGTTGTTCTTACCAAAACTGCCCCGAAACTTCATTTATCTTCGCGGCTGTTATGTATAAATTACTGAGGAGTATTCTTTTTTGCTTTTCGCCCGAAGGGGTACATCATTTTTCTATGACTGCTTTTCAGATCTTGTGCAGTACAGGTATCAGCCGGAAAATGATATCAGGTATTTTCTCTGTTCGGGATGCTGGACTGGCAACCAGTGTATTCCATCTTGAGTTTAAAAACCCGGTAGGGTTAGGAGCCGGATTTGATAAAAATGCCCGGTATTTGCGTGAATTGGAATGTCTTGGCTTTGGCTTTGTAGAAATTGGGACCGTAACGCCACTGCCACAGGCGGGTAATGATAAACCACGACTATTTCGCTTACCAAAAGATAAAGCCCTTATCAACAGGATGGGGTTTAATAATGATGGGGTGAAGGAAATTGCAAAGCGCTTAAAAGAATGGAAGGAGAACAATAGAAATTCCTGTTTGATTATTGGAGGTAACATCGGGAAAAACAAAGTAACACCAAATGAAGATGCGTGGAAGGATTATGAAATTTGTTTTAAGGAACTTCACCCCTATGTTGATTACTTTGTAGTGAATGTAAGTTCACCTAACACACCGGGATTAAGAGAGCTGCAGGAAAAAGAATCGCTCAGAAAAATTCTGATGCACCTGCAAATGATCAATAATGGAAAAGCAAAAGCGAAGCCAATATTGCTGAAGATTGCACCAGACCTTACCCAGGAACAAATTGATGATGTAACAGACCTGGCACTGGAAATAAAACTGGATGGGCTGGTAGCAACAAATACCACTATCAGCAGGGATGGCCTTATCACCAGCAATTCAAAGCTTACCACTATAGGAGCCGGCGGACTAAGCGGATGGCCATTGAAGAATAGAAGCACTGAAATAGTAAACTATATTTCGAAAAAAACCAATGGATCCATCCCAATCATTGCATCAGGGGGAATTTTTTCAGCTGCAGATGCAAAAGAAAAACTGAATGCGGGGGCATCACTGGTACAGGTGTGGACCGGATTTATTTATGAAGGACCAGGTATTGTCAAACAAATTTGCAAATCACTATATAAGTAATAAATAATGGAGCATTTATTTACCAGTGAAAGTCTGATAAGTTTCGTTGTCTTAGTCATACTGGAAGTAGTACTTGGTATAGATAATGTGATCTTTGTCAGTATCATCCTTAACCGGTTAAAAGATATCAAAGAACAAAAAAGGGCCCGGCGTTTCTGGATGGTGACAGGTATTCTAATGCGGAGTCTTTTGCTGATGGGGCTTGGCTGGTTACTGGCACAGAAAGGGAAAGCTGTTTTCTCTATCAGCGGAAAAGGATTTGACCTGGCAAGTATTGTAATGCTGGCCGGGGGATTATTTCTAATTTATAAATCCGTGATGGAGATCCATCATAAACTGGAAGGCGAGGACCCGAATGAAGCATTAAAAAATAAAAAACCTCTTTCATTCGGGCAAGCAATAGGCCAGATCGTATTGATTGATGCTGTTTTTTCATTCGACAGTATTATCACTGCAGGCGGTACCGCCAAACATGTAGAAATAATGATTGCAGCCGTAGTGATTGCTATGACCATTATGTTTTTGTTCAGTCCTTCGATTTCCGGCTTTATTCACAAACACCCTACACTAAAAATGCTGGCACTTTCCTTTTTAGTAATGATCGGGTTAAGTTTAATTATTGAAGGATGGGATAGTGAAGCTGCCCATGCATTACATCTCAAAAATTACATCTATTTCGGAATGGCTTTTTCTTTTGTAGTGGAACTGCTGAATATGACCATGCGGAGCAGGGCGGCTAAAAAGAGAGCCCATGTGGTAGAACTGAATGAACCGGTGCTGAAGAAGGAAGAAAAAAATGATTAATCAGATAAGCAAAATAAAACATGCGGATATTTCAGTTTTGCAATAATCCGTATAGTAAATTCATTATTTGATATATCAAAATTGCTTTTTAATATAAGAGATCACCTCCTTATCTGTCAAATTAATATTTCCCAATTCAGCTGAAATAGCTTTTACCTCGTCTTTCCAGGACAAAAGGTAATCTATAAATTCTTTTGTATTCTCAAACCGCAAAAGCTTGCCCGATTCAAGAAAGGTATACAAAGCCTGACGGATAATCGCAGATGGATAACGCATTCGCAGGACATCTGCTAAAGTCGCCGGAAAGTCTGTAATTGCCATTGACAATTGCATTGCAATCAAACTATCCGTCACTGACCCGGAAATAAATCTTAATGCGTACAAAGCCTCTTCCCTCAAATCTATGTCTTGCTGCTGAAAGCAATCAGTTACCAGTGACAGTACTGACTCATTTGCTGAATTTCCAGCTTCCTGTAACCATTGAATGGTATCTTTTTTTTGACGTCCGGGATTTCTAAAATTGTTCTCTAACTCACTTAATATTTTCCTTCGCTCTGGCAGCATATCTTCATCGATCATTAAAAAGGCATTATTTGCAAGAGCCAGGCCTGCGGCAGAAGAAAGTGAAACTCTTGTAGTATCTTTTTTTATCCAAATAAGGCTTTCTAATAGCCTGCTATTTACTATAGGTGCTGTAACACCAATCTTAACCAGTAATCTTTTATAAAAAAAATCTTTTTCATTTTTACGGTCCAGCATGTCCGCAAGAATATCCTGTGCAGGTGAAGTACCTGATTCCACCAGGGCATCCTCAACAATCCGGAACCATATCGAAGAAGACTCCACTGAATCCAGTATTGACTTTACTTCAGGATAGGCTATTTCATTTCTAAGCAATGAGGACCTGATCCTGGAAGTAAGTAGCCCTGCCTCTTCTGTATCAATTTCTGCAGATGTTTGTAACAATACTTTTATTGAAGATACCGGATCATACTTTGCAGATTGCCGCTTCATTCTTTCAGAATAATTTACTTTTTTGAACAAAGGGAACTGTTTATTATAGATACCTGAATAATTCTCTGCAACAACTGGCATTGAAATATTTTTCTCTACAGATATTATTTCAATCCTGGTTTTTACAATTGAGAGCATCCGGGATCCCATCTTTTGCTTTTTCTCTTCGTAGCAATTGCCACTTTTAAGTAGAGCCGATCCTTGTTCATAAATAAATTCAGCTGTGAAACTGTCAATACTGTTTCTGAAAAGATGAATACCCGGTGGATATATTACCTCTTTTCTTTTATGAAGGACAATTTCACCCCTATCCCCCTTTTTTTTGGAATATACTGATTTGAAAACACCATCTATGTAAGGTTCATACTCTGGCATATTACTCCTCAACACAAACGGAATGTTGCTGACTAAAATCTTAACCAGGTTCATCAAAGGCGCAGTGACATCTTTATCACTGTATAAAGCTGCACCTAAAGGCTCATTCATACCTGTTCGAAAAAGAAACTGAAGCCAGCTGGTGCTGCTTAAGGATTGCACCCCATTTTCCAGAAGGCTATCTGGTCTTAATTGCAAAAAAAAGATACTATCAGAGATCTTTTTAACGATAACTGTCCACTTGTAGAATTTATCAACCTCTCTAAAATTTCTGACCCTTCCCGTATCAAGCAAATTACTATAATCGGCTTGCACCTGCTCCTTTACCCGGATTGTGTAATAACCCGTGCTATTCTTCTGGGCTTTTACACAATCCGGGATCAGGTGAATGATACAAAAAAGAATAATTGTATAGCCTCTCATCGGTATTACTTCCATTTCAGGTTTTTCCCTTTGAATTCATCGGCCAGTACTTGCTCCAGTTCAATGAATGACCCTGTTTCAAAAAAATCATTCTCCACTCTTCTTACCACCCAGCATTTGCTATCAAGTCCTTGTAAAAAAATATTATTACAGGTGAATTTGGGGTAAGTGTAAAAAGTATACAACCGGCCTTTAAGCATTTTCAGGCTTACTGCATTATAAGTATCATTAATAAACTTAAGACCGCCATTACTTACAGCAAGACCGGCATTACCGCCAAAATCCAAGCCGCCCTGCAGCAACCGTAATTCACCACCGACTCCAATATCAAGCACATCGAAGTTGAGCATATCAGCAACCGGGCCTACAGTTTCAGAAGCCGAAGTCTCCAGTATGATTGATTGTGTAATGATGGGAGATATCGTCCCCCCTACACCGGTACGGCTAATACTCATATCAAATTCAGCTCCTACACCTGTACTCATCAGGTACATATCCACCGGAAGCACCACATTTAAACCATAATTAAAAATATCTGCTGCTCCCAATTTTTGTTTCGTATTATAAATAGCATCCTGGTTATAAGAATAGTTATCAGCAGAAGGAGTGCTGTTCTCATTTAGCAATACCCTTTCAAGTACCTGGAGTTTAGCTTTGCTTTTATGTTTCTGATCTTTATTGGCTTTACTTGTAAATTCTGACTCTAGTTTATATACAGGGAAGTTTCCAACACCAGGAAGATCTGTACTGATATGCACATTAAACCCAATAGTAAACTCATTAGCCGTATTCTTTATCAGTTTTTTTAAAGAATCAGCCTGAAGCCTGTTCCCACTTAGACTAAATGGATCTATAATACCTTTCTGTTTGTAAGAGGCCTTAACCTTCACTCCATAATCTGCCACTGTAAACTCAGGAAGGTTAAATTCCTGCTCTGAATTAAAAGGTTCGTTTGGAAGCTGATCTGCATCGGGTAGCATCTTGTCAGATAACTGGTCTTTCAATTTTTCCATAGCCAGTGCCTTTTCTGAAAGACCAGTGTTAGCCAGCTTAAACCTGTTGTTAACAGTCGTTTTGGACATCAAGGGTGCTTTCTTAACTCCTGCAGGGCTAATGGTGGCCTGTGTGCCGGTTACAGGCTTATATTTTGACGCCACCACTAGCTGTTCGGTTCTGTTCCGGCTTATCCCTATATCTGAAAGATTTTTCTCAATATGATTAATGGTTTTAAGATAATTTTCTAATGTAACTTTTTTCTTATTCGGGAGTGTGATCAAATCTTTCACTGTCTTTGTTTTATCAGTTTTGGAAAAATCACTGATAGTATAAGGAGTAAATGAAAGCTTATTAGTTTTAAGAGGTTGAAATTTCTCTTTTCCAAACTGGGCTTTTTGTGCATTTATAATAGTGACGCCCATAAGAACAGCAGAAAGAGTTACAAAAAATTTCTTTTTCATTATTTAAGATTTGAATGGTTATTTAAATTTTTTCCAACACCCATATCTGGGTTTGATCATCAGTAATAGGGTTCCATGTTTTAACCCCACATGATGTTCCGTTAATGCAGCTATTGTTGGCATCGAGCAGCTTCCCATTTGCGAGACTCTTTATGAGGTATTTATTATCCTTCAGTTTTATAAATAACCATCTTTGATTAAGACTAACACCTGGTATAATATTTTTTTCCCATAATTGTATTGTAGTTGCCCCATCATCAAAAAGATCCTCTGCTTTGCTATCCAGTACATACTCTTTCAAAGAGAAACCACTTCCGGTTGTACCAAAGCGAATAGAATAACCAACAGATCCAAACCGCTGGATTTTCACTTTACTTTTAGCAGTGGTCAGACGCATAGCACTTCCGTTCTCGAAGCCATCTTGTTCATTTAAACCTAGGTCACCGCCGGAGGCATAAGACTGTATATAATAGTCTCCTTCTGTGATAGCAGTACCAATAACATTATCAATTATTGTCTGTGCTGCAAACTTTATCTTTTCCAACCCCTCTCCTATAGCCGCAAGCCCCTCCTCAATAAGATTTCCGGTTGCTGATGCATTTTTCCCTTTATTTACAGATAGAGCATCACAGGCATCTGAATAACCATTATTGGTAGTAGGGTCAGGTAATGGCAAAGGTGCCGGAACTTTATCTCTCTCCGTCTTTGCTAACTGTGTATACGCCGCTCTTAAATACCATGTAGGATGATGATAACAAAAATGGCTACCTGCTAAATTAATTCCTGCTGCACCAAGCACCCCAGAAAGTACTGCTGTTGCTTCAGCAGCACTACGCTCAGCCGTTGCATATTGAATTGATTTAATGTCTTTATAAAATATTCTCGTACCGGCTCTTCTATAGCCGAGAGTGTAGGGTGCCAGCATAGTTACAGGGTCACTTCCAAAATCAAATCGCTGAAGACGTTGATTGGGAAAAAGTTTATTCAATTCGTTTACAAATTCCTGGTTACCGGGATGAGGTGCGGCCAACAAATAAACTCCCTGCGCAGTAATTCCCTTTTTGGCCATATACATAGCAAAGATTTGTGCATGTGCAGAACCAAGGCTATGACCAGTGATCCATACTTTTTTTGTATTGCCTCCTTTATCTTTTATTACCTGAAGTAATTTCTCCTTAAAACTGTTATAACTTAAAGAATTCCAAAAGCCTGCATGCACAGTACCTTTTATTTCCGGAGGTGAAACGGTATTAATATCAAAATCAGAAGCAAGCCACTCACCCCAATCATACATAAATGAGCTTACAAAATTGCTTTTACTATTAGAAGCTACCCTGTCTGTACCTCTGAAAACAACATAAACAACATCTGAAGTTGATATAACCATAGCTTCAGGATCGTACCCAATCGGATGGGTCTCTGACACGAACCTGTATTCCGGGTTATTAAATAAAAATGATGTTCTTTTCTTATACTCATTTTCAAACAAGACACCACCTGAGTGCATTTTATTGATGAATGCATCCGATGCATCACCAGCGACAATGGAAATATACTGGGGGTAAACAAGTGTGGTGATGTAAGCCAGCAGGTAGGTGTTCATATCGTTTCTGCCAGTAGCCGTTTTATTAAAAACCGTAGAGAATGCATTTGTCCCCTTTACCAACTTAAGATTGGCAAGATTCGAAACTTTTGTTATGTTTTGGACAGGTGCTGTCTTTGGCTGAATTGTTTGACCATGAAGTGATGAAGAAGTCGCAAACAAGTAAAAAGCCATCATGACAAACAGAATTTTCTTTTTCATTGAGATAATTTTAATTATATGATTAATGTTGAAATATGACCGTAGTTACTTTATCACCGCATCATACAGCTGATAGTAGCAACCGGTGTAAATGTTTTAAAGTTCCATTTGCTGTCAAATACGCAGCGCATACCATAATTAATAATCACACTCTGGCTGATACGCCAATCGCCGCCAAATGTTAATGTGTTGGGATTTACCTCATCCCATTTTAATGAAGAACCTACAATTTGTACATTACCGGGAACTTTATAATTCTGGTTTACCGCTTCAATAGGTGTGCTCAGCTTCTTATACTCATATAATAATTCAACAAAGAAAGTATATATAGCTCCTCCATACCTGAGATTTAACCCCATACTATACAGGTTATTTTTAGCAATGGTCTTATCTGCTGTTTCATCACCTGTGATATTATCTTTAATAATGAAATCCACCTGTTCGTTGTACCAGAATGAACGCAATAATCCTGTCAGCAAAAATTGTTTACCAATACCAACGTTTCCATTCAGCCAGGCACCCCAGCCAGAACTCCTGTTTGAACGTTTCATACCAAATGTTCCCGAACTATCAGACTTAAAGGTGTGCATCCTTCCTACTGCCACATCCAATGAGGAAGCATTCCAGTATTCATTTACAAATATTTTTGCTCTTTCATTAATCTCCCCCATTCTTTTTGAATTCTGGGAATTCAACTGATCTTCCAGCGATCTTATCTGCATTCTCAATGCCGGTTTTTCCAGGATATTTGTTATTGTATCAAGTTTTTGCTTTGCTTCCTTTAACTGAAGTAACAGTTCCTCTTTTTCCTGCTTATACTTTGCTCCAATATCTTCATACATTCCCTTCTCCATCAGCGGATCTTTTTGCCGGTAGAGGTTTAGTTTAACAGCCCCGCCAATTCTCCTGTAGTTATCATCATCCTGGATACTTCCAAGCGATAAATCGATAGAAGCTAATTTTCGCATAAAGCCTGATGCTTTCTGGTACTTACTCAAATCCTTCCGGTTATAAAAAAACTCCCAGAAAGGCTGCGACTGTATTGCCAGGTTAGGATTGACACCATACTTAAGTGACCAGTCAACTTTAAAGTCTTTGATATCGGCCATCCGTGTTACCTGGGTTGGTGTAGCTGCCATTAAATCAAAAATTGGTGAAGGCGAGATGGCAAGCTCCTTTGGCGAAACTCTTCCTGCGGAAGTCTCTGTTTGTTGAGCAAGAATGTCAGTAACACAAACCAAACCAGCAATAAGAAGTAATGGGGTGATTGGTAATTGTTTCATGATAACTCAGTTTGATAATTCAAAAATGAGCTAACAACCATCAATCCTCAATCCCTCAATTGAGGGTTTCTGTATTAATAATAATTTTTTAATAAGGGAGAAGAAAGAGGGTATAGAAAAAATTGCAGACTAGTTAACTGAAACTGTATAAGCAGTAAATAAATAACTTAAACAAGCTTTTCCCGGATGGCCTTTGCAACGGCTTCCGTTGCACCTGCCACATGCAATTTTTGATAGATATTTTTTACATAACTCCGTACCGTTTCATAACTTAAAAAAATCTCTTCTGCTATACGTGGAAGGGCTTTACCCTGTGTCATCAAATGAAGTATTTCTGTCTCCCGCTGAGTAAGGTCATAATCCTTTTTCTCAACTTGCGGCCGGATATATTGCTGAAATACTTCCACCACCCTTGCTGCCACTCCCGGACTCATCACTGATCCCCCATGGTTTACATCTGCAATTGCTTCCAGCATTTTTACGGGCGAAGTATTTTTGGTAATATATCCATTGGCACCGGCACATAATGCAGCCAGTATTTTTTCTTCATTCTCAAATATGGTCTGAATCAGAATTTTCTTTTCCGGATATAACACTTTTATCTGCCGGGTAGCTTCTATTCCATCAACACCGTACATCTCAATATCCATTAACACTACATCAGGATTACTTTTCTCTATATCATGTTTGATATTATTGCAATGTGTAAATGCCCCGGTGCAACTATAACCAGTTACCCCGTTCAATATAGCCTTATATGCATCTAACATGATGGGATTGTCTTCAAAAATGGCCACCCTAATTGACATACTACTAAAGTTCAGGTAAAAATAACATGTACAACAATTAATTATTACCCCCAATCAGGTGAAATAAAAACGGCTTTAACAACTGTTCCCTGGCCAGGAGCCGAAGAAATTGTGAATTCACCATTGATCTCTTCTGTTCTCCTTCTCATATTCATTAGTCCATTTCCGGCTGATGATACTGTTACATCAAACCCTTTGCCATCATCAGTCACTTCCACCATAATTCCGACCTGAACAGAACGAATAGAAACCTTTATTGATTTACATCCGGCATGTTTCAGCGCATTATTAATAGCCTCTTTTATCAGTAAGTATATATTTTTCCGCAAATTGATTTCAGGGACTACCTCTTTTAGTGAATCATCAATCCAAAAATCCAATACAATATTTCCGGCTGCTGTAACTGTTACCATATCATTCCGCAATCTTGCAACCAATTGGTCAATATTACTGTTTTCTGTACTTAACGACCATATTATATCATTCATCTTCTTCAGCATTTCTCCGCTATAATTATTGATTTTTTCAAGGTATTCGTAACTATTGGCAGGCCTTTCCCCTGCTAGCTGGCTAAACATCCTGATACCACTGAGCGTTGCTCCCACATCATCATGCAGATCCTTGGCTATACGATGCCTCTCATCTTCTCTTGTCTGATAAACAAGTTTTAGTTGTTCCAACTCCTTCTGCTGCAGCTTGTCCTGCTGGTTAAGAACCATAGTTAATGCAGCCTCCTTTTCTGTGGCTTCCTGTTTAATACGGTAGCCAATAGCTGATGAGAAAAAAACGACATCTGCAAAAAAACCGGCCATCAGCCAGGAGAGAGGGGCAATAATAAACTCATTTTCCGGGTAAAGTCTCACCAGTGAAGATATTAAGCCAAAAACAATCATTGCAATGGCTCCACCACCCAGATAGCGGTAATAAATCAGCTTTTTCCGGCGAAGTACGATGAGCAGCATAATCAATCCCATCAGCAGCAGATAAAAACGAATTGCTATTAATGCTATAAAAAACAAAGAAGCAACACCTATTGCATTAACCACCACTATCTGAAAAATTATATAAGTCAATATGAGCCACGGGGTAATTTTTACAAAGAAAATAGCTGCTTTATCCTGTTTTTCATCCAAGTCCATTGCGACTCCTGCAAACTGGACATATAACATAAAGGCCAGCATCTGGATACTTTCATCTGCATTGATGGCCAGGAAAAAAGAATGTTCCTCTGCATTCATTGTAAAAAGAACAACCCGGAAGAAAGCATAGATGAAAGTAACCCACAGGTACAGGCTATAAGACAGTAATAGTTTTGTTTTCCGGTGGAAATAAAGAATAGTATGATAAAGAGCAGCCAGGAAAATAGCCCCGCTAACAAAAACAACGATCAGGTAATTAATGTTAAAATCTTTAAGCATGGAGAGTATATCTGTAAGAGGAAAAATAAAAGATAGTACTTTTTCTTTAGAGACATAATAAAGTTGCTGCCACAATTCCAGCAGTTTCTGTTCTTAATCTTGTTTCTCCCAATGACACAGGAACGAACTGATTCGTCAAAGCCAGTTCAATTTCCTTCCTGGTAAAATCGCCTTCGGGACCGATGAGGATTAGCTGATTTGAAGATTTTGTGATTTGATGATTAGATAATGATATTTTATCATTTTGCAAACAATGAGCAATTAACTTTTCATCATTGTCAAATTGCCGAAATACCAAATCTTCAAATTGAACAGGGTCATGAATTGCAGGTAACCAGGTCTGTTGTGATTGTAACATGGCACTAACACTAATTTGCTCCATCCTGTCATACCTGAATTTTTCCTTCTCTGTTCTTTCACATACCAGCGGAATAATTTCATTCACTCCAATTTCAGTTGCTTTTTCCAGGAACCATTCGAAGCGATTGGCATTCTTAAGTAATGAAATGGCTATGGAAATTTTTCTTTTTGGTGGCTCTATATACTGGGTTTCTTTTACTGCTACAGTGCAATGCTTCTTATGCACTTCTGTTATCACACAGGTAAGCAGGTTTCCCCTTCCATCTGTCAGGTTCAACTGCTCTCCGGTTTTCATACGTAATACCTGCACCACATGACGGCTGGTATCTTCATCCAGCATTACCTGCTGCTCATTCTTGTAGTGGCTGATATAGAAGAAGGGAAGTGCCATTGATGTAAAAATAAAATGTCCAATTGATAATTGGACAAAGATTTATAATGAATATAGGATCTGAGAGTTTTATTCGCATTTCACATCCTGCTTCATTGCCGGTAGCATAGTTCTTGCAGAATTCTCTGTCACTTCCTGGCAATACAGATTATTGACAAATGCACCCGGTTGAAATATCATTTGTATATAATATGTTTTCCCAGCCTCTGTTTCTATATGAACGGCTTCTGCTTTCTCCTTTGATTTCTTTCCGGCAAACTGCACTGTAAACTTGTGCTTACCCGGAGCTATTGTATGAATGGAATACCGCTTGTTATTAAGTTTACAAACAATTGTATCGTCTATGAATGCCGTAAATGCTGTTGCAGACCCCTGGAAACCGGTAGAACGCATAAAATAAACCGTTGCTATGCTGTTGTTGACTGCTGTACTATCCTGTGCATTCACCCCTGAAAAAACTCCGGCAATAAGTAAGAAGGTTAATAACAATGATTTCATACCAATAAATTTTAGAATGGAGTGTCCTCATCTTCCGGCAGGTCATTCATCCGGCTGCCTGTTTGTATAAACACTTTGGCACCACCATCGCCATCCACATCGCTTACCGGTTTCCAGTTGCCTGTTAATCCGGTACCGCCGAGGCTGCCTGTATCATCCTCCGTAAACTTCTGGATATGCAGCAATGCCCGCAGTTTAATAGTTTCCAAAGAACCGTTACGGTGTTTGGCTATTCTTACATGGGTTTCGCCCCTGTTATTCTCTCCCAGTTCATTAGTGGTTATATCATAATATTCCGGACGGTACAGGAACATAACCATATCAGCATCCTGCTCAATGGCTCCTGATTCACGGAGGTCACTTAATTGCGGCATTTTATTTCCATCCTTACCGGCGCCACGGGTTTCTACTGCACGGCTTAACTGCGACAACGCAATAATTGGCACACTTAATTCTTTGGCCAATGCTTTCAGGTTACGGGAAATATTACTGATCTCCTGTTCCCGGTTGCTGTTACGATTTTCGCCGGTACCGCTCATCAACTGCAAATAGTCAATGATGATAAGACCGATATTATGTTTGTTTTTCAAACGGCGGCACTTGGCCCGTAATTCAAAAATGTTTAGTGCCGGCGTATCATCAATAAATAACGGAGCCTGCGCCAGCCGCTGCACACCTCTTGCATACAATTGTTTCATTTCATGCTCTTCCATCTTACCGCGGCTGATCTTTTCCAGCCATATCTCACTTTCGGCTGAAAGAATACGTTGCACCAGCTGACCGGCACTCATTTCTAAAGAGAACAGAGCAACTGCCGTTTGCTTTCCCGGGTGCATCACCGCATTGCGGGCCAGGTTCAGGGCAAATGCTGTTTTACCAACAGCCGGCCTTGCAGCTAAAATGATAAGATCGGTATTCTGCCATCCGTATGTTACACGGTCAAGTGAAGGAAAGCCGCTGGGTACACCGGTTACATCTTCGTTTTTATGACGCAGGTCTTCTATCCGTTTAATAGTATTAACCAAAACAGAGTCGATCGTTTCAAAATTCTTACGCAGATTATTATTGGTAATCTCAAACAACTTGCTTTCGGCCACATCCAGCAGGTCAAACACATCTGTTGAATCCTCGTATGCATCACCGATGATCTCGCCACTGATGCGGATCAGTTCCCGCTGAATAAATTTTTGCAGGATGATCCTTGAGTGAGCTTCAATATTGGCGGATGAAACAACCGTGTTGGTTAACTTGGTAACGTAATAAGCCCCGCCTACCATTTCAAGTTCTTCCCGGAAGCGGAGTTCTTCGGCTACTGTTAAAATATCTATCGGCTGACTTTTATTTGCCAGGCCCTGCATAGCGCTGAAGATGCGCTGGTGAGCTTCTACATAAAAACATTCCGGCTTTAATATTTCCACAATGGTATCAAAAGCACTTTTCTCCAGCATGATGGCGCCCAATACTGCTTCTTCCAGGTCTTTCGCCTGCGGGGGCACTTTACCATATACCATTGTTCCCAGGTCAAGGGTGGATTTTCTTCTTGTCTTGCGGTCTTTATTAAGGTTAGTAAGATCCATTGTTCAGCTACGGCGATAATAAGTTAAACCATCAGTTTTACACCAACCTGCCTACCGGCAGGCAGGTGACCTTGGGGCTTTCTTCCTGTCTTGCTTTAAAAAATAGTTATTTCTATGTTAGTGGAATGTTTCCGTCCAGTCAGAAAGCGAAAATAAGGGGCTGAAAACATTCATTTTGCTTTTTAAAAAACTTTTTCTTTCTGCACCATTTCTTCACTTCATTTCCGGGGTTATCCACATTCACTTTTACCCGCCAGGTCATTGTCAATTTACTTAAAAAGATTGGTAAATCTCCCTATAAGATTAGCACAATCTGTTATTAATTTTATAACTGATTTTTGTCAGCCGCACAATAATACCCGGAAACGGGAGTTTCTGACATAATACCAGTTCTTTTTTTACCATTACCAGCTGCAACCGTACCCCCGATTTATTTATTTTAAAATGCAGATATATTATGGAAACTAAAAAACACAGCAGCCATTCCCGCCCGGTACTTAGCCAGGCACAGAACAACACTACTCTCTGGATCGGTCATCTGAAACCTCATAGTCATGACCGTCTTGCCGGACAAACATTTATTTGCCCCTCAGAAGGATTAGTCAACAACATACAGGTGTATGCCTCCGCCGTAACACAACCCGGTGAAGTGGCCCTTACGCTGCATGAATTTGACCCGTCTACCAATACCTGGGGCCCGGCCATCGGCAATACCAGCCGGCCGGTAGATAAAAATGACGGCACGCATTGGATCCGCTTTGAGCTGGAACCTATAGCGCTGAAAAAAGATGCGACCTATGGTTTCCGCCTGCAGACCAATGATGGTATTGTGGGTATCGGCGAAGCCGCCAGCGGCAACAAGCATCCCTTTACGTTTGGGCAGGCCTGGAACGGCTACAGTAGCAATGACAGAGGAGAATTCTTCCGCTACTTCAGCCTGGCGTTCAAAGTGGAGCTGTGTGCATAGATATTAACTGAGACGGTATATTATAAAAAGCCCTGTCACCCCGATTTCCCTCCCCGGGATTTCGGATGACAGGGTTTTTAATTTCTTAGTAAAGCAGGTAGAAATCAGGAATTATGCCATAAAAAATCACTGCCCTTGTATATCACAAATATTTTTGTCACCTTTATAATCATCCCTACCATCCGTCTTGCCCCCGAGAATTTCCGCCTCCTTTAATGACAACAGATACCAACTGATTTTTTTCACCTGAAACCGTTAACATGAGAAATCTCTTATTTCCGCTATTTGCATTCATACTATTGCAATCAGCCAATTCCCAAAAACCAATTATTAAAACAGTAAAACCTTATAAACCCTCGGTAGTCCTATATGAACATGCCAACTACTCCGGTGCTTTTAAAACACTGGGGCCTGGACAGTATGCATTAACTGATTTTAATGATGTGGCATCTTCTATTAAAGTTCCCGCAGGTATGGTTGCTTATGTTTACGAGCATGCAGCACCTGCACAGGGTTATGGAATTTCCGTTGATTTTTTAGAGGATATTCCTGACTTATCAGTTTATAATTTTAATGATAAGGTTTCCTATATAAACATCTTTTATGCTACAAAGGATAACCAGTATGTATGGAAAAGGAATGCCCTGGTAAATGCCAAGTTTGTTTCCGGGCATTGGGAAAGAAAAAGAGCAAGGCCTGAGCCTCCTAATACGGTTGCAGTGGTTTCTCCGCCTATTCCGGGACCTATTTCAGCAACATCAACCGTTTTAACAGTTAACGGAGCCAGCACAACGATAACAACATTAGGTAATCAGTCCTTAGAAGGAAAGGCTTTTTGGGAAATAGCCAAAGATCAAATGGGAATTATCGGTAATGATTATCGCGGCAGGGAGGAAATCGGAACTGCCTGTTTTGAGAGAGCATCAAACAATGTACTTATCCCTGATAATTTAAATTTCTGGTACCCGCAAAGACCATCGAATGATCATCGAAACCCATTTAAAAGAACATTAAGCGGACAAGTAGCGCGGGCTGCCCAGGCCAATATACAGGGCACCTATGCTGATTTTGATGTAAACATTGACATTATACCTTATCCGAAATACGGGTACCTCGTTACGACTGCTCATAAACCTGAATTCACAACTATCATGAAGTTGCAGGATGTAGCATATGATATTAAAGAATGTCCTCCGTCTTTCGATGCTGTAGAAGCGGAAATTGCAGAAGACTATTGGCCCAAAGGAGATCATACCTTTGGCCGTGCAAGACTTACGGATATGGCCCTCAGCAGGGTCGGTAGAGGAATTTGTGTTTATGGAATATGGATCTATGATATGGGACATTGTTGTCATCCTGAAATTCACCCTGCTGAACAACTCTGGTGGAGCGATTCTTCTAATAACAGAATCAAATCAAACCTGAATGTTGTTTGTGATGCTTCACGACGTTTCTGGTGGCGCAACCAGATGGATGATGGTACCAAACTGAAACCTTGGGCCGAACCTCCCATTAAAGGTTTATTCGCTATTGCCTTTGAATATGCATTACCGAATGCGGCCGCTACGGCCTCAATAGGCTACAACACGTTGAAATTTGATGTAGATTATATTCAGCATTACAATCTTGCCGAATACCCGAACGCCAATCAAACCTATAACCTGGTGTACAATGGAAAAAACATTGTTTCATTTGTACCAAACAACAATGCTTTTAAGGTTTCATTTGAACATGTAGGAATCTCTCCAGAAGACAATAATAAAATACGAGGATTTTTAGTAATTGAAACCTCTGTGGGTAAGACAACACAAATTACCACCCAGGCTTATTTCCCGGGTTCTAATCCGCCGGCATTGGTCAAACTACCAGCCGGATCTGACCCCTCGCAGGCACCACAAGCCATGGAAAAACTGTTCTTTAAAAAAGAAGAAGGTCATTATTACTTTACAGTTACTCAAAGTACCGTAAGAAACGGAACACCGGTTATCCGATCTGTATCAGGCGGGCAGTAGAAAACCGGTGAGGTGCTTTGATAACTTGAAATTTGAGAAAACCCCGGCTTTTACAAGCCAGGGTTTTTAATTTTTTAACATGGACTAACCCAAAAAGGGTATTGACTTGTTTCTGTTTTCTCTTCAACTTAGATTATGCATTTCGAATGTATCTTTCTTAACCCGTGACAAACTTCATTTCACAGATGAAATAATTCATTAGTCATATTTCTTTATTGGTTATTTATTATAAAGCCTAAACACCATGTTTAAAGAAAAAACAAAAAAAGGACTTACAGTAAGGGCCTATCGCGGTGATGCGATGACATTGCTCGCATTTAACCTTGAAACAGCAAAAAACACTTCTGACTTTGTTGGCTTTTCTATTGAATTTATACCACCGGGGGGCAGTAAAAAATATGCGCAAAACAATATGCTGAATTTTGATGGCGTAGATGAAGCAAGACCCAGTACTGAAGCTCCTTTTCAAAAATTCAGATGGCTCCATGTGCCCGGCAGCAGGTACCAGGCACTTAATAAAACAAAGTATGGAGTATATAAATATTTTGTAACACCCAGATACTGGGACGCCGCAAACAATAAACTGGCAAAAGCCGATCAGTCCCTCACTGTTGAGCTGGACATTAAAGTGGATGCATTTGATGAAGAAAATATTTATGTCTCTTTTACCCGGGGCTTTGCTACTTCGCAAGCCTATGTGGGTCGTTTTGGCGAAAACTCCAACATCAAGCCTCCCGGCAGTGCATTAATTCCTGACATCAACCAGGTATCAGGAACAGATCCCCGTGGATATGATTACACATTCAAAGACCAGTATGAATGGATGGGTTTCAAAGCAAGAGAAAGGATTCTTGACCTGTTAAAAGAAGTGCAGGACAATAACAACCTGAGTATTGAAGTGTTTGCTTATGATCTGAATGAACCATCTGTTATGGAAGCCCTGCTGGATATTGCTGCTAAAGGGCGAATAAAAATGATATTGGATAACTCCACTAACACTAAAGATGGTGTTGTATCAGGACATGGAACGCCGGGCTCAACTGAAACTAAATTTTTCAACCGTTTTAAACAGGTGAAAACAGGAAATGCTGCCATTGTAAGAGGAAAGTTCTCCCGCCTTCAGCATAATAAAGTAATGATTGTAAAAAAGAACAATGTACCTGTAAAGGTATTAACAGGCGCCACCAACTTCACCATTACAGGGCTTTGTGTAAATGCGAATCATGTAATTATATTCGACAGCCCTAAAGTGGCTCAAAAATATCATGAAGTGTTTGATGCCTCCTGGGGACAGGACAAAATGAAAGTTTTCAGCAAAACAACATTGGCTCAAAAGAAATTCCGGTTCTCCCCTCCTGACCTTCCATTAACATTTACCAGCTATGCCCCGCATGAGGAGGCTTTTGCCCAGGAATTATTAGATGAGATCACTGAGAAAATTGAAGGCGCCAAATCATCAGTTCTGTTCTCAGTTATGCAACTTACAAGCACCACCACCGGAACTGTAGTGCCTGCACTGAGAGAAATTCATAAAGACACTTCCAAATTTACTTATGGCGTAACAGACTCTGTAAAAGGCGTATCGCTTTATAAACCCAATCGCAAAACAGGTTTATTGATCAATGCCAAAAGCCTGAAAGCGGTTTTACCAGCTCCTTTTGATAAAGAAGTAAAAATGCAGGCGCATGCCATCCATCACAAGTTTGTGGTAATTGACTTTAATAAACCCACCTGCCGGGTTTATTGTGGTTCTTCCAACCTGGCATTGGGTGGTGAAAAATCAAACGGCGACAACCTGATTGAAATAAGAGACCCGGAAATAGTCACTGTCTTTGCTATTGAAGCATTGCGGCTCGTAGACCACTATCATTTCCGTGCCAATCAAATTGGAGCGGTAGTAAATAACAAACCAATAACGTTGAAGAAAACAAATTCCTGGACCAAGCCCTATTTCAACAAGAATGATATTAAATATTTAGACAGGAATTTATTTTGCGGATAACGAATAGATATACATCTTTAAATTGCCGGGGCATTTTAATACCAAAGGTTTCTTATTTTTATTTATTAAGAAACCATGCCATTTTCAGAAGCTGATACCAGGGCCAATTATATTGATCCTGCCTTACAAAATAAAGGCTGGCAGGCGCAGCATATCCGCCGGGAATATTCTTTCGCCGACGGAAGAAAATTATTTGGCGACCGCAGGGGGGAACGCTGCCGGGTAGATTACCTGCTGATTCATCAAAACATTTTCATCGCCATTATTGAAGCTAAAAGCGAAGAGAAAGAACTTATAACACTACAAACTATGTTAGATAAAAATCAAATACAGCCGCCCAAAAAAAATATCAATCCAAATATTCTTGAAGAAGTTGAAGTTCCTATACCTAATTTGCTAACCCAACAACGCATCCCCACTTATTTAAACCAACTCAGCAGCAACTGCAACAGCATAATACAAAGCAGTTGTGGGCTTTAAAAAGCAGTTTGCTGTATGGGGCGTTTAGGGGGAGTTATAGAAAATAAAAAATGGGTTATGAAACACGATGAGATGCTACGCCGGCAGATACTGGAGGTTGTTGATAACCAGTTAAAGGCGAATGATCCCCCGGAAACCCTGCAAACCTATAACCGGCTGCAGCAAAATGGCATCAGCTCCGCGGATGCCAGGATTTACATTGGTCAGTGTGTGGCGGTTGAGCTTTTTCATATTATGAAGAGCCAGCAACCTTTTAATGAAAAGCGGTTTATCAGCAATCTGCACAACCTGCCCAATGAACCTTTCGGTAATGAATGAAAGTGGGGCAGTTGAAGGAAATAAAAGCTGGTTTTCCGGAAGCAGCGATTAAGTGAGACTTGTAGTAAACTTTACTCCGATTCTACAATATATAACGGTAATAATAAGATTATTACCGCTTCACCACAAATCTCAACTGCTGCTCTTTTCGGGTGAGTGATGAACGCAGCACCAGTACATATACTCCTCCGCTCAGTGTGCTTACATCAAGCCGGGCCGTATTACTGTTTATTGTTTGCTGAAACAGCAAGGTACCGAGCATATTGTACACGGCCATGCTATTGTAATTTTCTTTATCAATATTACTTATGGTTAACTGGTCCTGTGCCGGGTTGGGATATACAACAGGCTTACCGGTCATTGGTGATTCTGCTTTTGCATCTATTGACATCGCCGCCGATTCAATACCGGGTCTTTCTGCATCATCACATCCATGATGATGACGGTTGCTGCCAAAACGAACAGCAAAAGAACGGTAATAAGTACCAGCACCAATGAGAGTATCCAGGTCATTGGTATTACCAATAGCGATCAGCTGATCATCTTTGTCGGTAATGCCCTGCAATAAGTAATGGGACCGTTGAAAGCCCACACTGTCCGGCGAAGGGAAATGACCATCTGTACTGCCATTCTTTTTTATACGCAGGGCAAATCCTTTGGAAAAATAATTGCCGCTTCTTCTTTCTCCCACCACATAAAAACGGTCATTATTGCCATTCACAATTTTAGTGAGCATACAACTATCCTGTGCAAAAGGGAAAGAACGGCTCCAGTAAATATGCCCGTTGCCGGCGCTGATACGGCTTACCCTGCACTGGTTGCCCGATGCAAAGTATTGCGTAACCAACGTAAAAATATTTCCATCCTCATCTACCTTCAGGTCATCCAGCTGAGTGCCGGGCGCCGTGAAATGTGTTTTACGGTATACCACATTACCTGTATATCTCGATAGTTTATACAAATACATGCTTTGGGATTCACCGCTTGCTTTTCCGCCAAACAGTAAGAGATTATCATCTTTATCCAGTGCAGAGGAAAGACTTTGCCTTCCTTCATCGGTTTGTATGATCTTTTTTTGCAGTAACTGGCCGCCGGCACTTATTTTCTGCACTTTAATATCAGGAAAGAATCCAAAAAAATCTTCGATGAGTCTTACTGTTCCGTTACGTTCGATATGCAGGCGGCTGTACGATGTTTGTACCGAATCCATCCGGCTCCATTTTGTCACCAGGTTTTTGTCTGTCTTCATCACAAAGGAAGCAGGACTAAATCCCGGACCATCAGGATACTGTCCATCACCGGCGAGGTATACATTGCCGGCATCATCCAGTTCAAACACATTCAGGTTGAAAATATTGTACCCATCGGGGAAACTGATATTTTTTTGTGCTTTTACCACAAGGTTGCTGTCCAGTTTATACACCGTGTATTGGGGATCCTGTGCAAAAGGAAAACTGCGGAAGAGCACATATACTGAATTGCGGTAACCTGTTTTTATTTCTGCCATACCGGAAGGACCACTAAGAAAAAAAGTTCTTTGTTCTGCTCCGTTGGTATGCGACTTGGATATCTTCCAGGTAAAATTATCATTATCCATCCGCCAGAGGTAACAGGCAACAAAAGAATGTTTTGATAATGATTCAATGGAAGTGGCATATGTACCATTGGGCTGATTGTGCCCATCCTGGTTTTGGTACCACTGCACCTGTGCAGTAATTACCAGCTGGCAACATAGTGCGCATATAAACAGGACTTGCTTTGCTGTTTTCATAAGTTCGGATTTAGTTGTTTTTAGCTGTAGGGTCGCATCAATTATTACAATAACCATGCAGGGATTGGCATGGCCGTGTATTTCCGAAGCAGATAGGAGTTATGTAAAGTAGGGATACGTAGTAAAAGCAATACTTACTGTAAAGGGTTAATTCATCACCATTTCCCTTGCATTTTCCATGGCTGCGGCAGTTGGTTTTTCGCCGCTTAGCATTTTAGCAATAGTGGTAATTCTTTCTTCAGTAGACAAACGACGGATATTTGTTTTGACAGTATTCTTTACGATCTCTTTATAAACAAAAAAATGTGCTGTTGCCTTACCGGCGATCTGCGGCTGGTGGGTAATACAGATCACCTGCCGGCTTTCAGCCAGTTCTTTCATGATGATACCTACCTGCCTGGCTGCTTCACCCGAAATGCCTGTATCAATTTCATCAAAGATCATCGTGGGCAGATCCACAGATTGTGCCACTAACGATTTAATACAAAGCATCAGGCGGCTGAGTTCACCGCCACTGGCTACTTTGCGCACCGGCTGAAATTGCCCGCTTTTGCCTGCCTCGCCGGCAGGCAGGTTAGCATCAAAAAGGAAATCGATTGTATCTGCTCCAAAAAAATTCAATTCAACAGGTTTAATATCTACTTTAAGTTTTGCGTTGGGCATTCCTACCTGTATCAGCAGCTTATTTACTTTATCCTCCAGCGGTTTTACCTGCTTTTTCCGGCCATCAGCTATCTTTTTGGCAAGTAGTATGGCATCAGCAAAAAGCTTATCCCTTTCTTTCTCTTTTTGCTGAATAGCATTTTCAATATTGAGTACTGCCTGTAGTTTGGTTGCTAATTGCTTTTGAATGTCAAGCAGTTCATTAGTGGAACTGACACCATGTTTTTTTTGCAGCTTGTATCCCAGTGAAAGCCGTTCATTTAATCGTTCTATTTTTTCAGGATCATAATTGATATGCTCACTGATGCGGTCTATATCTTCAGCGATGTCCTGTAATTCAATTTGTGCTGATTGTAACCGTTGCAGCAGAGCTGGCAGTTCCGGATGATAAGAAGCATAGTTATTCAGCTGATTCAGTAATACTTTTAGTTGCTGCACAACTGGATTCTCACTTTCCCTGAGTTCAAAATAGGTTTTGTTTAATGCGGCTTTGATACCTTCGGAGTTATTCAACAATTTCAACTCTGCATCAATTTCTTCCAGTTCATTTTCCCTGAACCCTGCTTCTTCCAGTTCTGTAAACTGGAAACGGTTATAATCAGCCTCCTTATCAAATTGCAGTTGCTGGCTTTTTAATTCTTCACACTCCTTTTTCACCGATTGCCATTGCTTATAGAGTTGCTGGTAATCATCAATAACCGCTAAATGTCCTGCCAGGGCATCCAGCACTTCCCGCTGAAATCCTGATTCACCCACCTCTGATGTGTCAAACTGCTGGTGCAGATCTACCAATAATGAACTCAACTCCTGGAGCTGTGAAAGATTCACAGGAGTATCGTTTATAAATGCCCTTGACTTACCATTAACTCCTATTTCCCGCCTTAACACCAATTCATCATCCGCATCCAGTTCATTTTCTTTCAAAAATGCAAGCACTGCCTTTTTCTTATCTGCTTTGAACACTCCTTCCACCACACATTTCTTTTCTTTATTTACCAGTGCAGTTGAATCAGCCCTGTTTCCGAGAATCAATCCCAAAGCACCAACAATAATGGACTTACCGGCACCAGTCTCTCCTGTAATAACACTAAGACTACCGGGGAAATCAATTTCCAGTTCATCGATGATGGCATAATTATTTATAGAAAGACGGGTCAGCATTTGAAAAGCAAATTAGGGATTTTAGCTGCAGATAAGACAGATTAATACAGATTTGATTGCTGCAAAAGAGAGTAACGAAAAATCATGGAAATAAAAAAGTCCCGCCGGAAAGCGGAACTTTTGTTTCAATATAATCTACAGATCAGCTTAACGAGTTGATCATTTCACTTCCACATTGTTATTCAGCTCTTCATCCACCAGGATACGTCCGCAGTTTTCGCAGATCATGATCTTTTTATGCTGGCGGATCTCACTTTGTTTCTGCGGGGGAATAGCATTGAAACATCCACCACAGGCATCTCTTTCAACCGGCACCACCGCCAATCCGTTTCTGTAGCTATGGCGGATCTTCTCATAACTGGCCAGCAAACGGGGTTCTACATGCTGCTTGGCATCGGTAGCCAGTTTGGCAAAATGTTTTTCTTCTTTTTCATTAGCTGCGATGATTTTTTCCAGTTCCCCCTTTTTATTAGCCAGCACTCCTTCTTTGGCAGCAATATTCTTTTTGGCTTTCTCAAGCAAGACAGCTTTTTCTGCTATTTCTTCTGTAGCATCTTTAATATGTTTTTCAGCCAGTTTTACTTCCAGCTGCTGCATTTCCACTTCTTTATTAATAGCTTCAAATTCCCTGTTGTTTTTTACGTTTTCGCTTTGTTTCTCGTATTTTTTTATCAACGCTTCGGCTTCTTTGATAGCATTTTTTCGCTGTTCAATAAACTCTGTTACACCGTTTATTTCTTCCTCGATACGAGTTTGACGGGCATGCAAACCGGTGATTTCATCTTCGAGGTCTGCCACTTCCATTGGTAATTCTCCTTTCAGTATCTTGATCTCATCCATCTTACTTTCTATCTTCTGAAGGGTAAGGAGGGAAGTAAGTTTTTCTTCAACTGAAAATTCTTTAACGTGTGCCATATTTTAATTTAAGGTTTCCTTTTGAAGTCTGCCGGAAGGCAGGTTTGCTATCAGTGGTTTTACCAGTTCCGATTGGCTTATAAAAAATACCTGACAGGATTGGTTTCCACTTCTGTTTTAAGGACGGCAAAGGTAGGGAATTTTTCCGCTAAAACTTCTTGCAGCAGGTTGATTGTGAACTGCTCACTTTCGTAATGGCCAACATCGGTGATGAGCATCCGGCCATTAGCGTCAAAAAATTCATGATACTTCATATCTGCAGTAATATATGCATCTGCTCCTACAGCTAAAGCTTTGGAAATCAAAAAACTACCAGCTCCCCCGCAAACAGCTACTTTTTTAACCGGTCTCTCAATTAGCGAGGTATGCCGGACTACCGGCAATTTAAATACCTTCTTTACAAGGGATAGAAATTGTTTTTCGTCAACTGCCGATGGCAGCTCCCCAACGATACCTGATCCAATGCCCGGGTGAGTATTGGAGACGTTTACCACATCATACGCCACTTCTTCGTATGGATGGGCGGCCCTCATAGCTGACACAATCTTATTTTCAAGGAAGCCTGGAAAAATGATTTCTACTTTGACTTCTTTTTCAAAATGTCTTTCCCCTATTCTTCCCGCAAATGGGTCCGTTCCCTGCCCGGCTTTAAAAGTTCCTGCACCTTCTGTATTGAAACTACATTCACTGTAATTACCAATATGGCCACCACCTGCCTCAAAAACAGCCGTCCGCACCTGCTCTGCCTGTGCAAGCGGTACAAAAGTGAAAAGTTTCTTTAGTATATTTTCCCTCGGAGAAAGTACGGCCAGGTTTTGCAGGCCCAACATGGCGGCAATTTTTCCATTCACGCCTTCTTTTACATTATCGAGGTTGGTATGTATAGCATAAATGGCAATATCATTTTTAATAGCAGCGATGACTGTTTTCTCCACATAATTCTTTCCATTGATCTTTTTTAGCCCTCCGAAAATAATCGGATGATGCGCAACAATGAGATTACATTTTTTTTCAATGGCCTCGTTCACAATTTCCTCGGTTGCATCTAATGAACAAATAAGACCGTTACATTCCCAATGATTATCCCCGGTAATAAGACCGGCATTATCATATGGCTCTTGTAAAGAAGTATTTGCCAGAGACTCCAAAAACCCGGTTATAGTTGAAATTTTCATACCCGAAAGTTACAGGATTACTAATTTGCACCCTTGTAAGGGGAAAAACAAAGTTTTGTTGTGTATAAATCTTTTGTACCTTTTACATCTTCCCACCCCATGATGACTCCCGTCCGATCAGTTCATTTAAAAAATGTTTGCCATGCTTAAAAGAACAACAGGCCGATTATTACTTCTATTATTGGTCGTTACAGGTTCTGCCGGAACGATCAACGACAATTCCATTTCAAAATCAGAAAGAAAGTATGCATCCGGATTAATGAAAGATACTTATAAAGATGCTGTTGGTACCATTAAAGGGTTATCCGCAGCACAGCTTAATTACAAAGCTGCCCCCGATAAGTGGTCTGTAACAGAATGTATGTATCATATAGCAGCTGCTGAAAAGACACTGTGGACTATGTTTGAAGGTGCCATGAAAACTGCTGCAAACCCTGAAAAACGTTCGGAGATTAAAGCTACAGATGAGCAAATTGTAGCAATGGTACAGAACAGAACACAGAAATTTCAAGCACCCGAACCAATACAGCCTAAAAATACCGGCTTTGCCAATTTAGATGCAGCACTGGCTGATTTCAAAATGAATCGCACCGAGCATATAAAATATATAAAAAATTCCACCGAAGATTTGCGTAACCATGTTGTACAAATGCCTTTCGGCTGGATCGATTGTTATCAACTTTATATTTTTATCGCTGCACATAGCAAACGACATACCCTGCAGATGATTGAAGTAAAATCAGATCCGGGATTCCCTGCTAAATAATTTTATTGATGATAGTTGTAAGCCCTTGTTTTTTATAAGGGCCTTTTTTTGCCGATGAAAATCATTGACCTACTTCAATTATTTTTTCCAGGCTGATCATCTTGCCTGATGTGGTCATTCCTTCCACAATCACCCTGAATTTTTTAGTACGGTCGCTGTTATAAAAACTTACAGGTATCACAGGGTTTATGTTATTGATAAATATATTCGGACGCCAATCCAGGGTAATGCGGCTGTCCGCTTTACTCATCAATTCTGTCTCCACTTTATAGTTCGGTGCATAAAATTCTTTTACTACTGAAAATCCTTTGTAGGTAATCATATCTCCCCTGGAAGAATTGGTAATGTCCTGATCTTTTTTTGTATAGATGGCCAACGCACCACCAGCACCACCACCCGGTGCAGCCGGAAAGAAGCTGAATACTTTTACCATTGCTATCTGGTTAGCAGGGATAGTTGCCACAACTGCTGAGCTGGTCTCAATTTCATCCAGGTAAATAACCATCGGAATATTTCCCAAAGAACTGGCTGATGGTCCTTGCCGGTAATATAACCTATACCCGGTGGGGTCATCAAATGGATTGTCAAGGCTCGGAAGCGATGATGTACTATAATCAGGCTCCACAACAGATAATCCGGGCACCCTTGACTGCAGGTAATCGAAAATATTATTCTGCACGACGATGTCGCTGGTATTAACCATATCAAGTGTCCGGACAGCATCTCCACTAAACATTCCCCTCGTATATCGTTCAGCTAATTCTTCAGTCGGAGTTTTCTTTTTTACTGTAATTAACACATCTTCCAGCAGTATACCTTTCTCTTTTTGTATAGCCGTATAATCAGCAGCCAATATGTTTTGCATCTTCTTAAGACCCTGGTGTTCACCGGAAAAAATATTGCCTGATGCAGGCAATAGATACAACTTTTCCGTTGTATCTCCGCTTAACCTAACATCAATAAACTGACTTTTTTTGCCTCTTATATCCAGAATAAAAATCCGGCTATTCCCGAAAAAAATAAGTGAATCAAGTTTAAAAAAACCGTTCTTGTCCGTATTAATCATCTGAAAGTTCCTGCTCATTCCTTCTGCAGAGATAAGAGCCACTAACGGCTTATCCGCAAACGGCCGGTTAGTTCCTTCCATGCTGACTTTTCCAGATATAGTTATATAAGCAGGATCTGTATAGGCAAGCGGATTCCTGGCTTTCCCGGCCAGTTCACTCCACCTGAATCTTCTCCAGCCATTCGTCATCATTAACAGATCAAGTGCCGTTCTTACCGAATCATTATCAGACAAAAAATACCAGGACGGATTATGTATATATCCTTTCAGGTCTGATGTGAGGAGAAGGCTTGAATAAATAGATTCCTCCCTTGAAGAATGAAGGCTATAATCTGCATCTGTTACAGATACTGATATACTGCCCTGTATTGTATCGGGCATAATTATTTTAAAATGATTCCTTCCTTTGGAAGAAAAACTGAGTGTATCTGTCCGTAATGATACTGCCTGGATATATTCCTTATTATTGACAAAGAATAGTCTCTCAGCAAGCGGAATATCATCCTTATTAAAAACCGTTACCTGTAAAATGCCTGAATTTAATTTTTCTGTGTTAATGGTTCCCTGTATTTCTCCTTTGCCGGAATTAATATTTTGACGAAAAACAATATGGTGCTGCATCTGGCCAATCATATAAGCAGCTTTTGATGAAAGATCGTTGGCTCCCTGCTTTATCTCAAAAAAAACTCCTTGCGGGTAAGGAATCATGGTAAAACCGATTCCCTTGTCAGTGGCAGCCGGCAATTGATATTTTTTTGTACCTGCATCCCCATCCAATGCAGCAAAATACACTTCATTAATTTCTGGAGTAAGTTCAAACATTCCCATGCCGTCATGATATGCAGAGAAAGCAGTTATCTTTTCATTCTTACTGTTATTTATATAACCGCTTACCTGTACCGGCATACCTTTCTCATCAGTTGCCTTAAATGCAATTGTATTAGAAAGGCCACTGATAAAATTCCCCCCCTCCGGAAAGAATTCAAGCCTTATCTCTTTTTGTTTGGCTGTACTGGCTTCTTTGACTTTCTTTCCGAAAATGAAAATATTTTTTCTGTAGATAAAATCAGTTCCATTATTCAGCATTGTCGGAGACCATGCCCTGACAGAGTAATTACCTGTAGCCAATGAATCAGGCAATTCAAACTGACCATTTGTAACTCCCAGCACTACAGGCAATATCTTTTTGCCCACTACTGCTGAAGACCCGTTAAAAAGTTCAACATATAATACAGAACTTATTGTATCCGGCTGATAGTCTGAATACAAATAAGCCTTGAACCATAGGGTTTCTCCGGCCAGGTAATTATCCCGGTCAAAATGAAGATAGACTTTCTCTATCGGTGATTTTTTATACCATTGATTCAGCAACTCCTCCGGTTTTTGAGAATTCCCGATTGAAGAAAAAAGAAAAAACCCGTAGAATGCCAGTAATGCTCTTTTCATTAGTTTTCACAAATGTGGCTATGAAATTAAATGCATTATCCTGAAAACCAAAAGAAGAAGCTGTTAACAGCAGTATAATACGGGGAGATCAGGCTGTAATTTACCTGTTGGATAAGCTGCACATTATGCCTATTTTGTGTAGACTTTTAACCGGAAATATGAAAAAATTCACCCTGATAGCTGTTTTAGTGCTGTTGATGACAGGATGCAAAAAAACAGTTGAAGATATACAGCAAGACCTTGTTATAAGGGCGATGACTGACGGGCAGTGGGCTATTACCAGTTTTACCCTGAATGGCTCAGATATTACAGCCGATTTTACCAATTACAGATTCAAGTACTATAGTAATAAGACCGTTGATGCTATCAAGAATGGAACTACTGAAAAAACAGGCACCTGGGATGGTAATGCCAGCACAATGACCACCTGGGCTAATTTTACTGCAGCATCTTATCCATTATCATTGATAAATGGAAGCTGGCTAATAACAAGAAACAGCTGGACTTATGTGGAGGCTACCCAAACCAATGGTACTGAAGTAAAAAATATGCGGCTTGATAAATTGTAAATGCCAATGTTTGGTTTAGTCCGCCACTTTCGTTAAACAAATTATGCTGATCAGTGTCATATTTGCCAACCGCCTGACCTCTTTTATTAAGTTGAAAAATCTTTTACATAAAAAAGAGAACAGGCAAAGAAGAAGAATCGTTGTTAGGAATAGTTTTTGTGTGTAATAGTTCCCTTAATAAAACCAGCTACCTGTTGAAACCGATCCATCATACAGCCACGGGAAGATTTTTTATCCTCTTTTTTTTACTCATCAGTGCTTTTGCTGCCCGATCTCAGCCCGTTGCAAATTTTACAGGATCTCCCCTTGCAGGTTGCTCTCCGTTAATTGTAAATTTCCAGGATCAATCAACAGGCAATCCTGCTGTATGGAACTGGGATTTCGGAAATGGAAACACATCAACCCTTCAAAACCCTACAGCAAGTTATTTTACTCCGGGCACCTACACCGTTACCCTGACAGTTACCAATGCCAGCGGCAGTAATACATTGATAAGAACAAATTATGTTACGGTGTATGAACCGCCTGCTGTGGATTTTTCCGCAAATATTACAAGTGGTTGCTTCCCTTTAAGGGTTCAGTTGACCGATCTTTCAACTGCTGGTGCCGGTAACACTAATGTAAGCTGGGAATGGGATTTTGGCAATGGAACAACTTCTACACTGCAAAATCCGCTGGTAACTTATACGACTGCCGGTGTTTTTAATGTAACATTAAAAGTTACAAATGACAAAGGCTGTACCCGAACCATTAGCCGGCCAAATTTTATAACCGTTACTCCGGGTGTCACTGCCGGGTTTACAAATACACAGCCAACAGTATGCACTGCTCCTGCTACTATTTCATTTACCAATACATCTACAGGGCCGCCTGTATTAACTTATTTGTGGGATTTTGGAGATGGAAATTTTTCTGCCGCAGCAAATCCCGTACATACTTACACAGCCAATGGAACATATACAGTAACACTTGTAACTTTCAGTTCTGCGGGCTGCCAGGATACTGTAATTAGTAATCCCATAATAATCGGAGGGTACAGTGCTACCTTTTCTTATCCGCCAAATGTTTGTATCAATGAAACTGTAAGCTTTACCAACACATCAATTCCGCTTCCGTCCAGTTCTGGCTGGAATTTTGGCGATGGCGGTACTGCCAATGGAATCACCGTCACACATAGTTATACTACTGTGGGTGTATATACTGTTAAGCTATATAATACTTACCCGGGTTGTCTTGATTCAGTTGAGCAGATTATTTCTGTTAATCCCAGGCCTGTAGCTGATTTTACGGCTCCTATCACCTCGAGATGTGAGCCCCCGCTAACAGTAAATTTCCAGGACCTTTCGACAGGTGGCGCAGTTAGCTGGCTATGGGATTTTGGCGATGGTGGTACCTCCACAGCTCAGAATCCGGCTCACACCTACACTACATACGGCATATTTACAGTTACACTGATAGCGACAAATAGTTTCGGTTGTACAGATACTATTGTCCGGCCCGATTTCGTCACCATACAAAGAGCTAACATAACCATTCCTGCCCTGCCAGACCGGGGATGTGTACCATTCACTATTGCTCCGGTTCCTGTCATTACTGCGGTAGATGCGGTTACTTCTTATGAATGGGATTTCGGTGATGGTGGCACTTCCGTTTTACCGAACCCTGTTCACACATATACTGTGCAGGGAACATATACAGTAAGGTTAATCATTACCACCAGTACCGGCTGTCGTGATACACTGACTATTCCTGCTGCAATACGTGTGGGTAATAAACCTATTGCTGACTTTTCTGCAGCTCCAAATCCTGTTTGTGCAACTGAACCTGTACAATTTACAGACTTGTCCGTGCCGGCTGATGAATGGTATTGGGATTTTGGAGATGGTGGTACGTCTATTTTACAAAATCCCACTCACTCTTATAATGATACGGGTTACTTTACAATAAGATTAATTGCCGTAAACAATGGTTGCCCTGATACCATAACAAGAACGAATTACATTTATGTTTTACCTCCAATTGCCCGTTTCCTGGTTACTCCCGATTGTGGCAACAGGGTTCGTTTTACTTTTACAGATCAGTCAATAGCTCCTCTCACATGGGAATGGAATTTTGGAGATGGCAGCCCCCTTGTAAACATTCAAAATCCGGTACATCTCTTTCCGGGATTAGGAGCTTATAATGTACAATTGATAGTAACAAATGGTGGCTGTGCGGATACTACTGTGCAGGTCGTTAATGCGCTGGACGAAAGAGCAGATTTCACAACTCCCCAAACTACATTATGCAAAATAGGTAATGTGGTTTTTAATGGTATCGGGTTTAATCCGGCAAATATAACTAACTATAGCTGGGACTTTGGGGATGGTAATACTGCCATTGGCACTACTCCTGTCATAGCTCACAGTTATACCAACCCCGGTACTTATTCAGTTACTCTTACCATTACAGATCTTAATGGTTGTACAAACACTATTGTAAAAAACAATTATATCCGCATCAACGGCCCTACAGCCAATTTTACTGCCAGTAATGTAGTTGGTTGTACTGGTCTTATCACCACGTTTAATGATCTTTCAACTACCGATGGACTAAATAATATAACCAACTGGCAATGGAATTTTGGTGATGGTGTTATTCAAAGCTTTTCGGCTCCTCCTTTTCAACATACTTACAATACTGCAGGTACATTCTCTGTCAAACTTATTATCACAGATGCAAGTGGCTGTATGGATAGCATTATTATACCTGACCTTGTGACAGCGACAAACCCATTCCCTGATTTTATTACTGCTGATACGCTGACCTGTCCCGGCGCTATTGTTACTTTCACAAATACCACAACCCCGGCTGGATTAACGAGTTTCTGGGATTTCGGTGATGGCAATACTTCAACTATTTCTTCTCCAACCCATTCATATGCCGCTACCGGGTTATATACCGTTAAGCTTACAGTACAGGACACTTTCGGATGTGCTGACTCAATAACTAAGACAAGTTTCATACGGGTTGACCTCCCCATTCCGAATTTTACGGTAAGCGATTCCGTTACTTCTTGTACACCGCTGGAAGTACAGTTTACCAATACCTCTACGTTCTACAGCTCCGTTTCATGGGATTTCGGTCCGGGTCAGGGGAATTCAACATTGAATAATCCAATTCATTTTTATTCCGCTCCTGGTGTTTATCCTGTCAAACTGGTTGTAACCAGTCCTGGCGGATGCATGGATTCGATAATAAAAATTATCCGTGTTTATGACACGGCAGGTTCAAGGATCAACTACTTACCAATCGATGGCTGCAAACCATTACCGGTCACACTTTCAGTGTTAACCCCGGGACCAATGACTTCCTATTTCTGGGATTTTGGTGATGGCACTACACAAACCACAACTACTCCCAACGCCAATCATATTTATGCATCATTCGGCAATTTTCTTCCAAAAATAATTATGGAAGATCCTTCGGGTTGTTTAATACCGCTACAGGGAATTGATACCGTTTTTGTTAGTGGCGCTGAAGCTAAGTTTGGTGCAGATACTACATTTTTCTGTGATTTTGGTATGGTAAACTTTACTGACTCTACCACTTTTAATGATCCGATTGCAATTTACAACTGGGATTTTGGTGACGGGGGCAGTTCCACTTTACAGAACCCTTCCCATCAGTACACAACACAAGGATTGTATACAGTCCAATTAATCGTTCAAACACAGCTTGGTTGCCGGGATACATTATCAAAACCAGCACTTATAAAAGTGATACAACGTCCCCTGGTTGATATTGGTGGCGATTCAGTTATTTGCATAAACTCATCGATCCTGCATACCGGCGTTTTTATTCAACCTGATACATCAATCGTTACCTGGCAATGGACATTTCCCAATGGGAATTCATCGACTTTACAAAATCCGCCGGCACAGACCTATACAGTTACCGGTAATTTTGTTGCAACAGCTATTGCCACTAACAGCAGCGGTTGCAAAGACACAACCCGTCAAAATATTATCGTAAATCCTTTGCCGGTTGTCAATATGCCCGGGCAAATGACTATACAGGCTGGCTTCCCAGTTACAATTCCTGCTACTTATTCACCTAATACTGTCAGTTGGCTGTGGTCTCCTTCTGCCGGTTTAAGTTGCACTACCTGCCCTACTCCTGACGCCGGACCAAAGTTTAATACAACATACCAGGTGTATTTCACAGATGATAACAACTGCAGTAATATTGGCTCGATACAGATTACTGTTATATGTAAAGACGGGAATTTATTTATTCCAAATACCTTTTCACCAAATGGTGACGGAAGTAACGATGTATTTTATCCAAGAGGAAAAGGCCTGGAGAGAGTAAAGACGCTTCGGATCTTCAATCGTTGGGGCGAAGTAGTATTTGAAAAAAGAGACTTCCCGGTAAATGATGCCTCTGCAGGATGGAACGGGTCTTATAAAGGTCAGAAACCAAAAGCTGATGTATATGTATACCAGGCTGAAGTTTTTTGTGATAATGGTGATATAATCCGGCTAAACGGAAATATTGCATTGATATTATAATTATGAAATTGAGAGTGACTATAAAAAAAATGGGTGTACTGCTTGCCATAAGCTTATCACAATGGGCTGTGCAGGCACAGGATATTCATTTTTCTCAATTTTCAGAAGCACCTCTTTGGAGAAATCCTTCACTGGCTGGAATATTTACTGGTGATATACGGGTGCAGGCTGTTTACAGAGACCAGTGGAATAGTGTGACAAATGCTTACAGAACAGGATCTATGAATGCTGAATACAAATTACCGGTAGGTAAAGTTAACGACTTCCTTACAGTGGGTATGCAAGTCTTGTATGACAGGGCCGGGACTATTGGATGGACATCAACACATGTACTACCCGCCTTGAATTATCACAAATCATTGAGTACGCAAAATAACCGTTATCTCTCTTTAGGTTTCATGGGAGGTTTGGTCCAACGTCGATTCGATCCTTCAAAAATGACTACAAACAGTCAGTATGACAATGGTGGCCTGGGAGAAAACCTGGCTAACTCACAGTACAGCTATCTGGATGGAAGTGTGGGGATGAGTTATAATTCCAATTTAAATTTCAACCCGGATAATACCTTTTACATCGGCGCTGCTTATCATCACTTTAACAGGCCTAACAATTCATTCTACAGAAATGCCGCTATAGAGCTTCATCCCAAATGGGTTTTTTCAGGCGGTCTCAAACTCGGTGTATCTGATTATGCTTACCTCACTGTACAAGCCGATCATTCAAAACAAGGCGGATTTGCTGAAACAATGGCTGGAATCATGTATGGTTTAAAACTTGGTGAAGACCCTGATAATCCTGCTTACACCTTACATGCAGGTAGTTTTCTTCGCTGGAATGATGCATTGATTCCTGTAATTAAAATTGATTATACTCCCTTCTCCGCAGCGCTAAGCTATGATGTAAATATTTCAAAACTTAAACCATCAAGTTATGGCCGTGGTGGTTTTGAACTATCTGTTTCTTATATCGGATTCCTGAAAAGAAATGAAGGTTATCTTCTCTGTCCCAAATTTTGATTTGGCAAAATAAATAGCAGCGTAATCTTTTTACTTTGCCAGGTTTCACTTTTTTTAGACTTAACTATTCCTCTTTTGTTTCAAACAATCCTTTCCAAACCAATGCAGCGGCAATACCACCAACAATGGGTGCCACTATAAAAAGCCACAATTGAGTTAAAGCCTTGCCTTGCGCAAAAACTGCCGGGCCAAAACTACGGGCGGGGTTTACTGATGTTCCTGTAACAGGAATAGCCACCAGGTGAATCAGCACCAGTGTTAAACCAATGGCAAGACCTGCCATGGTCCCATTACCCCATTTTGAAGTGGTTCCGAAAATAACAATCAGGAAAAGAAAAGTTAGTACCGCTTCCGTAATAAAAGCTGAGGTCATATTATAACCCCCAAGATAACCTTCACCCCATCCATTTGAGCCAAGTGCCCATTCACCCATTATAAATCCCGGAGACCCTTTCTGAATCAGGTATAATACTCCTGAAGCCAAAACAGCACCAGTCAGTTGCCCGATAATATACTGAACTGCCTCACCAGCTTTTATTTTTCCTGCTACCAGCATTGAAATAGTAATGGCAGGATTAATATGGCAACCACTGATACCGCCAATGGCATAAGCCATAACCACCACCGCAAGACCAAAAGCAAATGAAATTCCAAGCAAACCAATTCCTGATGGCCCCGTGACAGAAATACCGGATATTACTGCAGCACCACAACCAAAAAGAACCAGGGAAAATGTCCCGATCAATTCTGCTAAAAGCTTTCTCATAAACAAAGTGTTTTAGGTGAAAAAAGAGAATTTTCGCAACAACTATTTCAGCAGTTGCTTGTTTCTTTGAGGGTATACCGAATATAACATTATTATTTTTATTTAACCACAAAACCATGAGTCTTCAAGTTGGCCAGACGGCCCCGGACTTTACATTACACGATAGTGATAAAAAACAGGTTACACTTTCTGAAGAAAAAGGAAACAATGTGCTGTTACTATTCTTCCCACAGGCCTTTACAGGTGTTTGCACCAAAGAGTTGTGTTCTGTCCGGGATAATATTGCCACATATAACGATACAAACGCCAAAGTCTTTGGCATTTCTGTCGATTCAGTTTTTACATTGGCCAAATTCAAAGAGGAACAACAATTTAATTTTCCGCTGCTTAGCGATTTTAATAAGGAAGTATCAGAAGCGTATAACTGCCTCTATAAAGATTGGATACTAAATATGAAAGGTGTTTCAAAAAGATCAGCTTTTATAATTGATAAATCAGGCATCATTCAATATGCTGAGGTATTAGAAAGCGCAGGCGATGTGCCTGATTTTGAGAAAATCAATGCGGTACTTAGCAGACTAAACTAAGGTTTAGTTAATAATTTTACTTCGGAACCTCTAACTTATTGATTTATAGACTGTAAATTTCAATCGTAGTTTTACGTTGTACGTTTAAAAAATTAGGCCTACTTTTCGAATAATAAAAGTAAATTTGTTTCGTTGAGACGAATTCTAGCCATACTATCCCTTATTCTCCTGATTGCCATCTCTTCGCAAGGTCAGTCCTCAAGGCCAAACCCCGGAAATGATGCAGACAGGATTGTCAGGTTGTACCCCAATCCGGCTACATCTTACATCACATTTGATTTACAAGCCAATTACAAAAAAGGGTTAACTGTTCAGATCTATAATGGTGTATTAGGTAAGAAAATGTATGAAACTCAAAATATTCCTGACAAGTTTACCCTCAACCTTAATGATTATACCCGCGGCATTTATATCTATCACCTTATAGATATGTCAGGAAAAATCATTGAGTCCGGAAAATTCCAGGTTTCCCGTTAATTATTTCTGCAGTCATAGTTATTGAACCTGAACTATCAGGAATTTGAGATATTGTGTGTTATCCATACCCCAGATGATCGGGTGATCTGAAGCCTGGGCCTGAAAAGTAACCTGCCTGATTCTTCTGCGGGCATCTTTTGCAGCCATATCAATTATTTGCAAAAATAAATCAGGGTTAACAAGGTTGGTACAGGAAGATGTCACTAAAAAGCCTCCAGGTTTAACAAGTTTCATACCCCGAAGATTTATTTCTTTATAGCCGGTAATTGCTTTCTGTATTGTTTCCCTGCTTTTTGTAAATGCAGGCGGATCCAGCATTACTACATCATACTGCCTCCCTTCTTTTCCCCATTGCTTCAATACATCAAATGCATTGGCTGTTTCAAATCTGCATATGCTATCAAGCCCGTTGAGTTCAGCGTTCCTGTTTGCCTGCGCTACGGCGTTTGCCGAAATATCAAGGCCTAATACAGATTTAGCTCCATAATGTGCTGCATGAATTTCAAATGTACCCGTATAAGTGAAAGCTCCCAGCACATCAGCTTCTTTTACAATATGCTGAATAGCCCGCCTGTTATCCTGTTGATCAAGAAAGTAACCTGTTTTCTGTCCGTTTTCTATGTCGACATAAAATTTCAGACCATTCTCATTGATGATGATTTGTGTATCAAATGGAGCCGATAAAAACCCCTTCTGTTGCGGTAATCCTTCTAATTCCCTTACAGGCACATCGTTTCGTTCATAAATTCCTTTGGGCTGAAACAGGGCTTCTAGTGCTTTTACAATCGCAGGTTTCCATACATCAATTCCTAATGCCAGCGTTTGAATAACAAAATAGTCATTGAATTTATCAATGATCAATTGTGGCAATGAATCAGCTTCTCCAAAAACTAACCGGCAATTTTCAGTGTACCCTATTTTTTTCCGGTACTCCCAGCATTTCCTGATCTGGTCAAAAAAATACTGCTCATTTATTTCTTCTACCTTACTCCGTGTAAGCAGCCTTACCAATATCTGCGATTTGGGATTGATATATCCTTTGCCTACAAACTTTTTATCGTGAGTGAACACTTCAACCACCTCTCCACCAACCGGCTCGCCTTCTGTCTTTTCAACCTCATTATTGAATATCCAGGGATGTCCATTAACAACCCGGGGTGAAATTTTTCTTTTCAGGTAAACTTTGCTCATAAAGCGGCGAAGATAGAAGAAAGACAGAAAAAAGGCGGGTGCTATTGCTGATGGCCGCATGATCCCTTCTCTCCAAACATGCTGACTTTCAGACTTCCTGACTTGCTGATACAGGTCATTTTGTCCCAAATCCACGGTTGGCAGTATTCTTGACAACCTTACCTTTGCAAACAATTTGTACAAAAATGACAGAAAAAGACACGAAGGAGCAGGAAACCATCCTCCCGGAAAATAGTGCTGGTATGGATATCAATACTGACGAAAGCATGAGTGGCACTAGTCACCTCAATGAGCCGGTAGCAGAAGAAACTGAATTGGAAAAGCTGAAAGCTGAACTGGAAGAGTCAAAAGATAAATACCTGCGGAAGGTAGCTGAGTTTGAAAACTTCAAACGTCGCAGTGCTAAAGAAAGAGTGGAGCTTATACAAACGGCCGGTAAGGATGTGATAACCGATTTATTAGAGGTGCTGGATGATTGCGACCGGTCACAAAAACAACTGGAAACATCAAATGACCCGGCAATCATTAAAGAAGGTGTAATGCTGGTATTTAATAAACTTCGGACCACCCTGCAGGCAAAAGGGGTAAAAGCGATGGAAACAGTAGAACAGGAATTTAATCCTGATCTTCATGAAGCTATAACGGAGATACCTGCTGCCACAGAAGCCATGAAAGGAAAAGTAGTGGATGAAGTGGTGAAGGGATATTATCTTAAGGATAAGATCATCCGCCATGCAAAAGTGGTGGTAGGGAAATAAATTACTCAATATGAAAATTACGTAATGGCTCTGCTGAGTCATTGAGCTGTTTTCAAATTTTCAAACCAGTATGTCAAAAAGAGATTTTTACGAAATATTAGGAGTTGGTAAAACAGCATCCCCGGATGAAATTAAAAAAGCATACCGTAAAGTAGCTATGCAATACCATCCGGATAGAAATCCGGGAGATAAAGCAGCGGAAGAAAAATTCAAAGAAGCAGCAGAAGCTTATGAAGTATTGAGTGATGCGGATAAAAAAGCCCAGTATGACAGGTATGGTCATGCAGGAGTAAGTGGCAATGGTCGTGGAGGATTTGGTGGTGGTGCCGGCATGAATATGGATGATATCTTCAGCCAGTTCGGTGATATTTTCGGAGATGATTTGTTTGGAAGTTTCTTTGGCGGCGGAGGGCAAAGAGGTGGTCGCGGTGCACAAAGAAGCCGTGGTGTAAGGGGTAGCAATCTTAGGGTAAAATTAAAATTGACCTATGAAGAAATTGCAAAAGGTGTTACAAAAAATATTAAAGTTAAAAAACATGTAGTTTGCTCAACATGTAGTGGAAGCGGAGCAAAAGATAAAGGCAGTGTGCAGACATGTGGTACCTGTGGTGGCAGTGGACAAGTTAGAAGAGTACAAAATACTTTTCTTGGCCAGATGCAAACCGTAACAACATGTCCCACCTGCAACGGAGAAGGAAGTACTGTAACTGCTAAATGTACTAATTGCAAAGGTGAAGGAAGAGTGTACGGTGAAGAAACAGTTAGTATTGATATTCCGGCTGGTGTGCAGGAAGGTATGCAAATGAATGTAAGCGGTAAGGGAAATGCAGGAGAAAGAGGTGGTATGGCAGGTGATCTGATTATCCTGATAGAAGAAGAGCCTCATAAAGAATTGCACCGGGAAGGATTAAATGTTGCTTATGAACTGCATCTTTCATTTACCGATGCGGTATTTGGCACCCAGGTAGAAGTGCCTACAATTGATGGAAGAGCCAAAATTAAAGTACCTGCAGGTACGCAGAGCGGAAAAATATTCAGGCTGAAAGGCAAAGGATTTCCGGCTGTAAATTCTTATGAAAAAGGGGATCAGCTTATACAGGTAAGTGTATGGACCCCTCAGCATCTTAGCTCTGAGGAAAAGGCAACTTTGGAAAAGTTGAGCCACTCTCCCAATTTTAAACCACATCCTGATAAAAATGAGAAAAATTTCTTTGATAAGATAAGAGAAATGTTTTCATAATTACCAATTCGTGCCAGTTCCTTTTTTCTTCTTGATTTTTGAATAAAGTGTCTTCGCATGTTGCAAAAGGCTTATGAATTCTTTTTGTAGTAAATCATTACTGCCTGAAGATTCCTGGGCCATAGTTATCACTTCATTCCAGCCAATATCTTTTACAAATGATGAGTTGCGTAATAAAGAACCAAACATCGCAACGGATGCTGAAAAATGGTAACATTTATCCACTTCTGCAAATGGGATAAACTCGAACCGGCTGTTATGGATAAATTGTTGCTGCTTTTTATCATTTGGAAGCCTGTATTGCAATTTAATATCAGCAAACTTCCCGGTAGTAAAGTTATCCTTAATTGCTCCCTTGTTGATTTCTGTAGGCACAACTTCAAACATGGCGATCATTGAATGCCCTGAGCCGATCTCACCTCCTTCTATAGTAGACAATGAATCCCTTAAAGCCCCTACTTTATTATCGAAACCAACCAGGCGATACTCCTTTACATACTCAGGGTTAAATTCTACATTCATATACACATCATCTGCTACAGAATAGAGGGTCTGTGTAAATTCTTTCAGCAATACTTTTTCAGCTTCTTTATAATTATCCAGGTAGGCAAAATTTCCATTTCCTTTCTCTGCCAGTAAATGAATTTTAGAGTCCTTGTAATTTCCCATTCCAACTCCGAGACAGGTAAGATAAACACCCGATTCCCGTTGTGCGGTGATCATTTCATCCAGTTCTGCTTCGGTTTTCAAGCCCACATTGAAATCCCCGTCCGTAGCCAGTATCACCCGGTTATTTCCTCCCTTTATGTAATGGTTACGGGCCACACTATAGGCCAGCTTAATACCTGATTCTCCGGGAGTAGAGCCGCCGGGAGTCAGTTCATCAATTGCTTTCAGGATTTTCTCTTTTTCGCCACCGCTGGTAGTGTTTAACATCACACCGGTAACTCCTCCATAAACAACGATAGCTACAGAATCTTTATCCCGGAGATTATTGACCAGCAAACGAAAAGCAGATTGAAGCAGCGGGAGCCTGTTAGGCATATCCATTGATCCTGATACATCAATTAAGAACACCAGGTGACTTGGGGGAAGTGTATCAAGATTCAGTTTCCGGGAAGAAAGATTGATATAATACAACTGGTTATCCTGATTCCATGGACAGGTACTCAGTGTAGTTTTCAAATGGAAAAGATCTTCACCAGCCGGCGTTTGATAATTGAGGTTAAAATAATTTAGCATTTCCTCAATACGAACTGCATCAGGAGGAACCAATGAATTTAGTGTGATAAATCTCCGGATATTACTATATGAAGCCCTGTCAACATTCAACGACATTCCGGTATTGGGAAAACGCTTTGCTGATACAAAGTGATTCTCCAGCAGGCTGGCATACGTTTCATCACCAGCAAACCATTTCTTTTGCTCGTCCTTACCCAGATCTTTTGTGAAAGATGATAACTTATCCCTTCGGGCATTCATTACGGACGCAGGCAATAATTTTAGTTTTACTCTTACATACTGTTCTGCATCAACCACGAGTCTTTCAGTACGATAACCTTCCATTGAAAAACTGAAAGTATCAATTTGCTGATTAGAGACTATTCCAAAAGTACCTGATGAACCACTCCTGAAAATATAACCCGTCCTGAATTGTTTGATAGTAACATTTTGCAAAACATTACCTGATTCGTCCTTTACCTCGCCCCGAACATAATATTGCTGGGCGAATAAAGAAGAACTGAGGAGCAGAAAGACTAATATATGACAAGCAGCCTTCAATTGGATACATTGGCTGATAAAATACAAAAAAAATGGCTGAGATTTATTGAATTCATACCAGTTGGTAAATCTCTTTTAAATTTCGACCAAGTCCATCATAATCAAGACCGTAACCTACCACAAATTTATTTGGAATATCAAAGCCTACATAGTCAAGATTTAGCGGATATTCAATAGCTTCTGATTTATGCAATAAGGTAGCAATCTTCATTGATTTGGGCTGCTGATGCTCAAGTTTTGGAAGAAAATTATGAAGTGTTTTTCCCGTATCTACTATATCTTCTACAATTATCACTTCTTTCCCAAAAAGATCATCTTCCAGGCCAATAGAAGTAACCACATTCCCGGAAGACTTCATGCCTTTGTAGGAAGCCAGCTTAATAAAACAAATCTCGGCTTCAATAGTAAGATGCTTAAACAAGTCAGCAGCAAACATAAATGAGCCATTCAGGATGGCGATAAATAAAGGCTTTCTTCCTTTATAGTCGTTACTGATATTATCGGCAAGCTCCTTTATTCGTTTTTGGATTACTTCTTCCGGCAGGTAAGTCTCAAAAGATTTATCATGAACCTTTATGGTTGCCATACATTTTATTTAAACTGTTGGTCGGTTGACTGTGTTTTGTTATCAGAATGTAAAGAATAGCTTCCCTTTAACGCTAATTTTGGCATTGCTGATGATTTCTTTTTTAAATTCAATTGTTCCCCGGGAGCAGGACGGTCACTTTCTTTCAGCCAGTTCAGTTCCAATAAACTTTCTAGTCGTATCCCCTGTTTTTGTGCAATATCATGCAGAGTTTCACCCGGTTGCACCGTATATAATTCAATACTACCTGTTTTACGTTTCCTTTGCAAAAAGATCAACTGATCCCTATCTGATGTTTCAGTTTCTGAGATCTCGTTAAACTCAAACAAGCGGGCAAGTGGTATATTATATTGCTGTGCAATTGACAGGAATGAAGCTCCTTGTTTTATAAAAACAACCCTGGTCTCATTTATTTTGAACTCACCTGCAGGATAAAGAGCAGTCTGAGGAATTGTCTTCTCAATCTCCGGTTTATCTGCATAAACATTTCCCATAGATTTAAAACCTCCAATACCTTTATAAACAGAATCAGCCTGATCCTTTACCACTAAATCGCTTTCTGAAGATTTAGCTCCCAGGGCTATCAATGTATAGTTCTGCAACTGGTAGTCCTCTATAAGTTTTATAAGCACCTGCGGATATTTTGGATTCGTAGCATAACCCGCTTTTTTTAGGCCATTGGCCCACCCTTCATAATCTGATGGGTCCAATGCAAAGAGGGATGCATAACGCTGGTTATTACGCAAAAAATCAGAATGATCCCTGTAAGAGTCTTCTGGTGAGGGGTATTTTCTGAAACATTCGCCCCTTGCATCATCATCATGACTCACCGATTGTCCTGTCCAGTTTGATTTGCATTTGATCCCAAAATGGTTATTCGATTTTAAGACCAACTGGCTGGTACCCGCCATAGTTTCATGAATTCCCTGTGCAAGTTTGATTGAAGCAGGTACCCCGGTTCGTTGCATTTCAGCAATAGCCATTCTTTTGTAGGTGTTAATATAACTCCGGATTATTTCCGAGTTTTGTGCAGCAGCTTTGAAAGCAACAAACAAAAAAATAATCACCAGAAATTTCCTGCTGTTTTGCATGGGATAGTTCGTTATTTATAATTTCCGTATCAGGAAGAGCCCATCACGGATGGTTAATACCACTTTTTCTATATCTGTTCTCTCCTTCACAAATTCATTGAAAGCCTGTATGCCTTTAGCACTTTTTCCTTTCACATTTTCCTCCAGTACCTGGCCATGAAAAAAGATATTATCTGCTAAAATAAACCCGTTTTTCCGCAACCGGGGAAAAACAAGGTTAAAATATTCAATATAAGCAGGTTTATCGGCATCTATAAACACAAGGTCCCAGGCTTCGCTGAGGCCGGGAATGATATTTAACGCCTGACCTGTATGAGATATTATCTTACCGGCGTACACAGACCGGTCAAAAAAGGACCTGGCCTTTGCTGCATCATCTTCCCTTAGCTCAATAGTATGTAATTGCCCGTCAGCTAAAAGTCCTTTGGCGAGACACAAAGCACTATAGCCTGTAAATGTCCCGATCTCAAGAATCCTTCGGGGCTGTATCATGCAACTAATCATTTCCAGTATTTTACCCTGCAAATGCCCGCTCAGCATAATAGCTTCCGGGTGATTTTGTATTGTAAAATCATTTACTTCCTTCAGCAACTCATCTTCAGCTGAAGAATATTTTGCTGCATACTCCTGTACTGATGGGTGTACCAGTTCCAATCCTTAAAATTTGCTGCAAAGATAAACTTATACAGCTTGCAATTTTAGCTTCGAGAGGGAAGGTTTTTTGGAGATGAGCCACAAGCCTGCGAAAGTAAATATTCCATTTATGAGGATAAGTTCATTACCAATCTTATAACCACTGAACACCCTATCAGAAATGTCCTGCAAGCCTATTGACACATGCAACTTGGCTTCATACCATGCCGGGTTACTCAGCATATCCAACATAAGAGCCAATAATGGAGCAATGATACATACAGCCCAAATCAGGTTTTCCTTCAGTTCCCGTTTGGTGAGAATACCAAAGGCAAACAATCCGAGTAACGGTCCATAAGTAATTCCGGCAAATTTCAAAATGAAGTCGATTATCAACTTGTCATTAATCCATTTAAATATTAATACCATAATAAAAAAGACAAACGCAAAAGTAAAGTGTACTTTAAGTCTTGTTCTCTTTTTTTCTTTCTCTGTTCCCTCTTTTTTGTTGATACCAAGAATGTCGATACAAAAACAGGAGGTAAGGGATGTAATAGCGCCATCCACACTTGGGAACAAGGCAGAGATCAATGCTATTATAAATATTATACCAATCACACCGCTGAAAGTATCACTTAAAGCAATCGTTGGGAACAGGTCATCAGGAGGCACATTGATGCCTTTTGAGCCCGCATACAGATAAAGCACTCCTCCCAGTACCAGGAAAAGGAAATTCACCACCATCAGCACTGCGGTGAAGGTCATAATGTTTTTTTGAGAGTCTTTTAGTGTTTTTACGCTAATATTTTTTTGCATCATCTCCTGGTCAAGCCCAGTCATCGCAATAGCAATGAACATTCCTCCAACAATATGTTTCAAAGCAAAAGATCCCGCCTTTACATCCCAGTTGAATATTTGTGTATACCCTTTATCAGCCATCATAGACATAGCACCGCCAAAATCGGTCCCCAATGCCTTTATTATAACAATAATACAAGCAACGAGGCCTACAAGCATTCCCGTAGTTTGCAGGGTATCAGTATAAATAATAGTTTTTACTCCTCCCTCAAATGTGTACAGTAAGATCAATAACAAAATAACTAATGCAGTAGCTTCAAAAGGAATTCCAAGTTTATTAAAAATAAAAATTTGAAGGACACTTATGACCAGGTAAAGCCTGGCCGTGGCTCCCACAGTCCTGGAGAGAATAAAAAAGAAAGCCCCTGCCTTATGTGCATTAATACCAAATCGCTTTTCAAGGTAAGTGTAAATGCTCGTCAGGTTCATCCGGTAATAAAGCGGGATCAGAACAAAAGCAATGACCATATACCCCAGCAAGTAACCTAAAACGATCTGGTAGTAATAGAAGTTACCGCTTCCTACTCCACCCGGTACACTTACAAAAGTGACACCAGACAGCGAAGTACCGATCATCCCGAATGCAACCAGCATCCAGTTACTGTTTCTGTTACCTATAAAAAAAGACTCATTATCTGAATTCCTTGAAGTATACCAGGCGACGCCCAGCAACAATAAAAAATAACCAATAACAAATGAAAAAAGGACAATAGGTGACATACAATCTGGTTTCTGTTAGTCAATTGTTACCGACGAAAAGTTAAATAACGAATTTTGAAGATAATCAAAAAAGTTATCCCTTTGCTGCAATATACTACGTATGGCAATACAATCACTTGCAGTTTTTTGCGGTTCTAAAAACGGAAACAATCCATTATTTGCAAAACAGGCAACAGAACTGGGAAAACTGATGGCAGAAAACAATATCACCCTTGTGTATGGCGGAGGCAGTGCAGGCATTATGGGCACTATTGCAGACAGTGTGATGGAAAATGGCGGGAAAGTAACAGGAATAATACCAAAGCTCTTATTGGAATGGGAAGTACAACACCGGGGCATCACTGAACTCATTATCTGTGATGATATGCATATAAGAAAAAGAAAACTTTACAGCCTGTGTGATGCTGCATTGATACTTCCCGGAGGATTTGGTACTCTTGATGAACTTTTTGAAATAGTAACCTGGAATCAGCTTACCATACACGACAAGCATATCTATATTCTTAATTCTGGCGGATTCTATGATCATCTTATACTACACATTAACAGAATGAAAGAAGAAGAGTTTCTATATGAAGAAGCAATAAAAAGGATCACCGTTATTGATGACCCTTCTGCTCTTTTACAATTTTTATAAGTTGCTTATCTTCTCCATCGTCCCCCCTGGAATAAAGGGACCTGCACACCTCCCCTGATAATGGGTATGGTTCTCCCATACGCATCCGTGTAAGGAGACATATCATTTCCCGAAACATCAAATAAAACTGCCAGGTAGTAGAATGGCTGTCCTCCTCTACCTTGCCGGCCTGTTGTGTAGCCACCTCCGACCAACATGCTGTTGGCAGATGTTTTGTATGTCTGTGTAATACCTATATTGGGAATGAATTTTTGCCTGATAAAATTATGCTCAAACTGTGCCTGCGCAAATAAAAACCGTACAGGATACAGCTTAACGAAACCACCGCCCCCATAAACAGTCTGGCGCAATTTATCATTGAATACATAATTATAATCACGGTAAGATGTATAGTTGTAATTGACCACCACTCCTACATCTGCCCAATTGCTTGGACTATATCCAAATACAGGGCTTCCTCCCACCAGGAAAGTATTATTGAAAAAGGATAATGATATGCTTCCACCAGTAAAAAGGTTTTCCCTAAAACTTGCTTTCTCCTTTTCTTCCTCCTTCTGTGCAAAAGAGCTGGCAGCTAAAGCAACTAATAAAAAAAATATTACTGAACGTTTCATATCACGGTCATTTTTAATGAACAATTTATTCCAGTTCCTGTTGTTCTTTCCAGTCAAGATCCAACTCGCCTGCTATCCTTTTTGCCAAAGGCATTTTCGACAACATGGCTATCAGCATTATCCCTGTTATAATAAGTATAGTAAAGTTACCTGTTAAAAAGAAAAATATAACGGATAAGAATGCCACCACTTCACAGATTGCCAGGTATAAGATCAATGCAGTTCTGTACTGGTTTAATTTGTCTGTTAAAGATTTGCCAGACTGTTTAATCGAATTAATTCTTTTACGATACAGAAGCCTTGCCACTACTATGCCTGTTGCTGCAACAGTAGTAACTATTATAAACAAAGCATTTTTATCTACCAGTAGTTGCTTATCACCCAATGGTGGCTCACCGGCAAACTGCCTGGCAAATATCATGGTCACTGAAAAGAAAACAACCCCAACAGTCAATGCTGCTGTTAATATCCGCATTGCCTTAAGGTCATCTTTGGGCCTTCCTGTTAATTCAGCTTGTTCTTTCATCTTTCAGGTAACAATAAAATAAAATTGAGACACCAGCGTACAATGGGGGTCAATATTTGAATGACGGACACATTGATTCTCTTTTATTACCTCTGTACCTGTCCACCGCTCCCTGCTTGATGAGTGAGAACTCAAAAGCACCGCGGGTATTATTGAAATTCTTTAATGAAGAAGTGGTGGCATCATAGGTAAAAGTGAAAGTAATATCCTTAACACCCAATCCCACCATCGGGATAACGGCATCCTTATACCGGTAATAAGCTCCTGCCATCAATATTTTTTCTCCATCACCTGATAAATTATAGTGGGCATTAAGTCCTCCTACTATTTCATACGATTTTGCCTGCAGAGAAAAATAAGCATTGGGGTTTACAATTACCATATCATTCAGCTTAAAGCTGCCGTTGATAAATCCGGTATAACGGACGGGGATACGATTATCAATTCCTGCCTGCTCGTTAAAAAAAGATTCTTTGGGCTGGTTGATATGCATAGCAGAAAATCCTGCGTTCAGGTAGGTTCTCGAATCGGGAAAATAAGCATAGTTCATACCAACCTGCATGTCTATATAATTAATGTTACTGTAATCAAGCTTGGGAGCTATGGTAGTCTGGTGGGCATCAAAGAACTGCCCGTTCCACTGACTGGGAAAACTAAGGTTGGCCGTATTAATATTTTTATTGGCCCATCCCACATTAAACCCAAGACTTACGAGGCTTCCTGCGTTGATCATCTGGTGATAGGCTACAGATCCATATACTTTAGTCGAGGTGAGCACACTTGTTCCCGCCACATCCCGCAATATAACTCCGCCCAGGCCAAGCCACCCGGTGTTCTCATCATTCTGCATAAGTTGAAAATCCCCAAATGCACTCATTGTTTTATATGGAAAGGCAGTGATAGATGCCCATTGATTGCGGTAGTTAATACCTAATCTGTAATCTCCGTCAGGTATAAACCCTGTATTGGCAGGATTAGTAAGCAAAGGAGAATTCATGAATTGCGAGAAATGAAGATCCTGCGAGGATGCTTCAAGCCACAAACTGCAGGCTGCAAATACCAGTATTTTTTTTAATCGCTTCATTTTCACATTTCAAATTAATTCATTTCCGTGATCAACTTACCTAATTAACGTTATATCACCCTTTTTAGTTGTTTTTACTCCGTCAAAGAATTCCACAGTAAGTGTATAGGCGTATACATCCATCGGCTGCACCACTCCTTTTACCTTCCCATCCCAGCCTGTATTACGGTCATTTGTTTCAAATACTTTCTGACCCCACCGGTTCCAGATAATGAACTGCATTTTAGCGATTCCAAAGCCTTTTACCATTACAACACTATTAATATCACCGCTCAAAGGAGTAAATGCGTTGGGCACATCAACCAATGGTATTATCTCTGCTCTTACTTCCCTGCAAATAGTTCGGGGACATCCGATTGCATTGTAGGCCGTAAGACAGGCATTGAAAGTACCTGTAGCATTATACTGATGCTGTACCGGTGCCCTTGAAGTAGTAAGCAGGGTATCCCCGTCCCCAAAATCCCATTTAAAGCTCACTGCATCTGGTGACGAGAGGTTGTTGAAAGTAGTTGGTGTATTAGGAGCCGGTGTTACCGGAGAAAAACTAAAGTCCGGGGTGGGGGCATCAAACACCTGTATGGTAAACCTCGCCGTATCAGTCAGGTTGCAGGTATTAGGATTAAAAGCTACCAGGACAACATTATAGGTGCCGGGTGTTGGATAAGTATGTGTGGGGTTAGTGGCCGTTGAAGTATTCCCATCGCCAAAATCCCAGAAGAAAGTTTGCCCGGCTAATGATGTATTGTTAAATACTGCATCATAAGGTATACAACCTGTTGGTGCTGTAGTAAACTGTGCATCTACATTCTCTGCCACACTCACCGGGATCATCAAAGAGTCAGGTGCATTACAATAACCCGTATCCTGCAATATCAATTTTACATTATACGTACCCGGAGCTGCATAAGCATGGAGCACTGGTGCTGCCCCGGCAGTAATTCTTGGAGAACCATCCCCAAAATCCCAGATAAAGGATTGAGGCCCAAAGGGCCGGGGTGGCGGAGCCACCGACAGGTTATCAAAGCGGTAATTAAAGGAAGTACAGGGCGGTAATTTCACTGGTGCAAAATCAACAGTAGCTTCCAGGTCACCTACCCTGATCCTTACATAAGAAGTATCCCTGATATTGCAGGTGGTGGGATCAATGGCTATCAGCATAACAGTGAAAGTCCCTACTGTTGTAAATACATGAGATGTTGAAGGAATGGTAGTACTCACTACAGGTGACCCGTCACCAAAGTTCCACTCATAACTTTGTGCATTGGCTATAGTATCAGTAAAATCAACTGTAAGAGGTACGCAGCCGGCAGTATCCCGTGGCACACCATTTATACTTGATTGAACTCCTGCCCTTACCCCCGATAGATCCATATCTATTTTCAACATGGTAAGATTGCATTCTCCTCCCCCGACTGCATTGTTTATTGTAGCCCAGGAACCCACTGTCGTGGGGAAATTAGGTAATGGGGGAACACTTAATCCCCTGCAGTTTCCACAAATCGCCTGGTATATTTTTCCATTGCGGTCAAACCGGCTGGTGCCACCATCCACATGGTCACATCCTTCGCCGGGCCTGTTATTTTCACCAAAGAAACTCCCGAACAATTGTGATGCACCGTTTCTTTCCAATACAAAAAAATACAGGTCCTTACCATCAGTAACAGATTTAAATGCATTAGGAGTAACCGGTAATCCGTTTGTTCCGGCACTACTGTATCCATTAGTTGTGCCAAAAAAACCACCCCAGCCTGATATATAAACGTTTTCACAACGATCCACAAGAAAGGCAATCGGGGAAATATTTGGTGTTAGCCCTCCAGACCCAAAAGCTGTTGAGTAGACATATGCAGAAAGGTCAGGCTGTAATTTGGCTATAAATTGTTTACCTCCGGGGTTGTTATAAGGAGGATTTACAGTTGGCAATATTGGCCAGGCTCCGGTTGTTTGTCCCATTATATAGGGGAAACCATTATTATCAAACTGTACCCCGAATACCTGGTCTATTCCGTCTGTACCAATATAAGCAGAACGGATAACGGCAGTACCAGTATTATTAATAATCGCCAAAAAACCATCAATAGTACCCCCGAGAGCAGTACCAACTGTACCGGCCTGTGTACCCGCCAAAAGGTTATTACTCTCTGTTCCTCCGGCAACATAAATATTCCCTGTTGTAGGGTGAAGTGAAAGAACATAGGCTGCATCATTGCCAGAACCTCCGATATAACTGGCAAAAAGTAATGTATTAAGGTTGGGAGAGAATTTTAAAACAATTCCATCCTGGCTACCACCAGAATTTGGTTGAAAAAAACCAGCAGTTCCGGGAAAATTATTCGATTGGGTGCTGGAAGCAACATACACATTACCTGCACCATCAAGAATAACTTCACTTCTTCCATCATCGCCGTAATTTCTTTGCAGCGAATTCGTATTACCTCTTTGTATTGTAATATTTACTCCATCATCCCCACTACCACCGATTTTCCTGGATCCAATTAAGGCAGATCCGGCAGCATTGAGTTTTGTTACTACAATATCGAAACCACTACCTCCTACCGTTCCATTGTTTACTAAAGGATAATTAGGAGAATTTGATCTTCCGGCGAGTACCAGGTTGCCCTGGGGATCAACGAATAAACTGTGTGGCTGATCATCACCCGATCCGCCGATATATGTAGCATACACCCTGTTTGATCCGTCAGGTGTTAGTTTTATAATTCCGATATCAAACTCACCGCCGCCGTAACTGGTTTGATATGCTCCCGGAGAAGTGGGAAATCCTCCTCCAATCCCTCCAAATACAATTCCGCCTCCAAACATACTCTCGTCAGGGCCATAGGTAGCTGTAAATCCCCAGTTATCAGAACTGCTTCCGGAGAAAGAGCAAAAAACGATTGTTGGGTCAATAACTAATGTTGCAGCAGGATCATACTCCTTCACATCAAATCTCATCACATTATCTTTTACAACATATTTACATGAAACTTCTTTTCTTCCCGCCACATCAGCCTGAAAGGTATAAGGGGCAGATTCTTTAAAATCTCCAAGAGAAGTAGATATTACCAGCTCTTTATTTTTTACCTGCAATTTATCAACCCCTTCGTACTTCAATGCGATTTTCGACACATCTCCACCAGGCTTTACCAGGATATCATATTTTAAAGAGCCCCTGTCTGTATAATACCGCACATCCACGTTGGGGTATACATTCTGTATTGTTATTCCCTGGTAAATACGGCATTCAGGCGCCCATTTAGAAGGATTATCACCAATAAAATAGTTATTGTAAGTAGGGATTGGTTTCTCTGCAAGTATATTCATACTCTCAGAAGCTCCTACAAAATCTACATTCCATGCATGGGAACGTATAATCAGACTTTCATTTGGCAAAAGTGGTTTGCCACTTGCATTAAAACCGTGTTTGAACCGGGATGTTTTGGCAATATCTGCCGGATTATGCTGTACAACCGTAAATCCGCCGTTACGGATAAAAAAGGTTCCATTACTTACATCACCCTTGTATTTAACACGGCTATCCCACTGACCTTTATTCTCGATAAACTCAATATTTCCCTGTGCAGAAATAGTAAAAACAGGAAAGCAAAAGGCGGCAAAAACAAAAAGATATTTCAGGGTCAAATTATTTTCTTTAAAATAACCATTTTTTGGCAGAATAAGATTGAAAACTTCTGTTAACAAATGTCTCATCATAGTAATATTTTCCACTCTTCGCAAAAACCCCTTAAAATGGTCTTTACTTTTAAGATATTTTACTCCATTGCACCGGTCCTTTCCGATAGTGAAGGAACTTCTTTAGCTGCAAATTTTCTGCCGAAACAAGATCAGGGTCATTTTCAAGTAGCTCCAGTGCTTTGTTCTTTGCTACTTCTAACACTGCCCGGTCTTGGACTATACTGGCCAGCCTGAAGTTTAAAGCTCCGCTTTGCCTGGTTCCATCAATTTCTCCCGGCCCTCTTAGCTCAAGGTCCTTTTCTGCTATTTCAAAGCCATTATTTGTGCTTGTCATGATCCTGATGCGCTCCCTGGCATCATTACCTAATTTGGAGCTGGTCAATAATATGCAATAGCTTTTTTCTGCCCCTCTTCCTACCCGGCCTCTCAACTGATGAAGCTGTGACAATCCAAATTTTTCAGCGCTTTCTATTACCATTACCGAGGCATTAGGCACATTTACCCCCACTTCAATAACAGTAGTAGATACCATGATCTGTGTATCATGCTCAACAAATCTTTTCATATTTAGTTCTTTCTGATCTGTTGGCTGCTTACCATGCACCATACTGATCCAATACCTGGGTTCCGGAAACCAGGCCTTTACATTTTCGTATCCTTTCATCAGGTTTTCGTAATCTAATTTTGAACTTTCTTCAATTAAAGGGAAAATGATATACACCTGCCTCCCCTTATCTATCTCAACTCTTATAAAATCCATTACTTTACTGCGATGAGATTCATAACGGTGAACAGTAGTAATGGGTTGCCGTCCGGGGGGCAATTCATCAATCACACTGTAATCAAGATCTCCATAGGCAGTCATAGCCAGGGTCCGGGGTATAGGTGTGGCGGTCATCACCAGTACATGTGGCGGCACCTCTGCTTTTTGCCATAGCCGGGCTCTCTGTGCCACACCAAAACGATGCTGTTCATCAATAATAACAATACCAAGGTTTTTAAATTGTACCACATCTTCAATTACGGCATGAGTGCCAATCAGGATTTTCAAAACACCTTCTGATAGTTCCTGCAATGTTCTTTTTCTTTCTGCCGTTTTGGTTGAGCCGGTTAATAGTTTTACCGTCACCCCAATTTTTTCCAGCTGAACACTGATAGTTTGATAATGCTGTTGTGCCAATATTTCTGTCGGCGCCATCAGGCAGGCCTGGTAGCCATTATCAACGGCCAGTAACATCGTCAATACTGCCACGATTGTTTTACCACTTCCTACATCTCCCTGTAGCAGCCTGTTCATTTGCTTACCCTTTGCAGTATCTGTTCTGATTTCTTTTATTACCCTCTTTTGCGCTGCGGTAAGCGCAAATGGCAGGTGATTTTTATATAGTTCATTAAAATATTCTCCTACTTTTTCAAATACTACCCCTTTGGAAAACCGGTGGCGCTGACTACGTATAAGATTCATCCGCATCTGTGCAATAAAGAATTCTTCAAACTTCAGTCGTTTTACAGCTTGCTCATACTCTTCACTTGTTTGAGGGAAATGAATTTGTTTAAAAGCATTAAACCGGTTGACCAGATTCAATTGTTTAAGCAGGGATACCGGAAGAATTTCTTCGATATCTTTTTCCCTGAGCATAGTCAGAAGGAGCTGTGTCAATTTTCCAAGTTGCCTTCCTCCAAGTCCCCTCGCTTTTAGTTTTTCTGTGGTTGAGTAGACTGGTTCAAGATAATTTTTTCCCAACTGCTGGTCCTGTGCCAGCAATTCCAGTTCGGGGTGAAGAATCTGTGGTTTCCCGTTATAATAACTAACTCTGCCATAAACCAGGTATGACTGGCCTGCTTCCAATAATTTTTGCACCCAGCCTAATCCCTGGAACCAGGTAAGCTCAATAAACCCGGTTTTATCTTTCAGTTCTGCCACAATCCTTCTGCCGGCTTTTTGACCGATCACTTCAAAATTGACTAATACACCAGCCACCTGTACAAATTCTGACTGGGGTGTTATTTCAGCAATAAGATTAACTTTTCTCCTGTCAATATGACGATAAGGATAATGCTCCAGTAAATCTGCAAAAGTGAATATGTTGAGTTCCTTTTTAAGCAAATCTGCCCGCTGAGGTCCGACTCCCTTCAGGTATTCTATAGGGCTTGATAATATGTGATTGGAGGAGGATATAACCTTTTTGTTTCAGACAAAATTAGTACTTCATACGTCTATAGTACTTGCCTGATGGATTTCTCCCACAGCACTGTCTGTTTCTTCTTTAAAAACCGGATAAACCCTTTTACCAGGCAATAATTCATAAATACAAAATAAAAAGGGATTGCCAGCAGACCGGCTCTTTTTCCTTTACGAAGGAATAGCCAGCCGGCAAAAGCCAACAGGTAAAAAAAACATTGTGCATATAACAACACAGTAAAAAGTAAAACTCCCGGCTGATCATACACCAGTTTAATATTCATCACTAATAAAATCACCAGTGAAACAGGGCAAAAAAACCAACGTAGCACTCTTCTTGATATATATTGAAAACTCAATAGAGGATACTTAAATATATTAAGACAGCTTATTAAATAGCCAACCGACTGATATGCCCCTGCAGAAATTCTGATTTTCCTCTTTTCTTCCTCCCTTAATGAGGAAGAAGCTGTTTCTGTTGCATAAGCTCCGGGTTCATATGCAATTCTGTATCCCTGAAGGCAAACCTGCATCGAGATCACAAAGTCATCAAGTATTATATGATCATCCATTTCCTTAAACAAGCGGGTCCGGATGGAAAACAGTTCTCCGGCCGCGCCGACCACAGTATAAAATCCTGCATCCAGTCGTTTTAAAAGTGATTCGTATTGCCAGTATATGCCTTCCGCCTGCCCTACAGCCCCAACTTCGGGGTTAGCTAATATTTTTTTTTCTCCCGCCACTCCCCCAATTACAGGGTTTTTGTAGTGCCCAACAATCCTATTAATACAATCGCTATTTAATATAGTGTTCGCATCACTAAAAACAACAACCGGGGTTCTTACTTCCCTCATGGCCCTTTTGATGGCAGCATATTTTCCCTTCCTTTCATCCTCGTGAAGTAATGTAACACCTGGAAATCTCCGTATTATACTGACAGAATTATCAGTAGAGCCATCCGTAATAAAAACAATACTGAGTTTTTCGACAGGATAATCTAATGCCAACGTATTAATTACCTTTTGTTCTACTATCAGCTCTTCATTGTAAGCAGCCACGATTAAAGTAACATGTGGTAATTCGTCTGTAGTTTTTTCTGTACTCTTTTTAGCAAACTGTTTTGTAAAGGCATTAATGAAAAACAACAATATCCCATAGCCGGCATAGCAATAGAATAAAACAGCAATACTTACATAAAAAAATAGATGTCCGATGGCCATTTCAGATGTGAAAATTACGATTCAATTGTAGCAAATATCCCAAGATACTGGCTATTTACTGCATACTGCTAAGCTCAAAACTTTATTTTCAGGTGAATACAATAAATATCTCTTTGTAAAAACTAAAAAAGCTTCCTATTTTGAATCGTAAATCCACTATTCGAAAACCACTACTAATGAAAAGCCACATTCACCTTTTACAGCTCGAACTGTATTTTTCGGGATATAAGTTTGCCCTGCTATGTTTTATCACCGCATTTGTTGTAACACTTATTACTATCCCCCCTATTATTAGTCTGATCAAAAAATATCGCTTGTATGACTTGCCTAATGCCCGTAAAGAGCACTCTCTGCCTATACCGACTATGGGTGGTATTGCTGTAGTAAGTGGTATGATGATTGCACTGGTGCTTTGGTTCCCCTTTAGCAATCAACTGGCGCAAATAAGCTTTTTTTTCTCTGTCGTGGTACTGTTTGGATTGGGCATTATGGATGACCTGAAAGATTTGTCGGCAAAATATAAATTCCTGATTCAACTGTGTCTTGCTGCAATTATTGCACTCTCAGGAATCAGGATCACTTCATTTGAGGGCCTGTTTGGTATTGATGAATTGCCTTTAATGGCACAGTATACTTTTACCATATTGGCAATTGTTGGTATTACAAATGCCTTTAACCTGATCGATGGTATAGATGGTCTTGCTGGTGGCCTCGGATTTATGAGCCTTGTTACTCTTGGCATATTCCTGACTATCAGCGGTGATGCAAATACAGCCCTCATCGCTTTTTCACTGGCAGGAGGTCTACTAGCTTTTCTCTATTTCAATTTCAATCCTGCAAAGATATTTATGGGAGATACCGGCTCACTGGTGCTGGGTTTTGTTACGGCTGTTTTATGCATCAGGCTCATGCAATTTAATAGCGCTGCCGTCAATCCGGTGCTGCCCCATACTCCTTTATTCGTATTAAGTATTGTGCTGATTCCCGTATTTGATACATTGAGGGTATTTTCTATAAGAATCTGGAAAGGCAACTCTCCTTTTATAGCAGACCGTACACATATCCATCACCTCCTGACTAACCAGGGTTTTAGCCATGCATTTGCCACTAAAGCAATATGCTTTCTGCATGGGCTCATTCTTATGAAAACGATATGGCTTAAAAATGCCAAACCGGAATTGGTCATACTATTTCTTTTGGCCATTATGATACTTTCGGTGTTTATTCTCAGAAATCTTGGAATCATTACCAGGAATAAGCATATTAACTTTCTCACTAAAGCAGAAGAATAAGGTTTCTTAATACCACACCCGAAAGTCATATTTTAACTTTCTCGTCTCCACTGGAAAGGATTTGTATGTATCACTAACAAGTGTTAAGTAACTTAGCTTTTGCATCAACTGATAAAGGGAGTATTTTTGAGGCCAGAAAGTAACTATAGTTAATGAAGGAGAAACTGCAGCAATTAGCCGGAGAACTGGAAGGAGATCTGTTTTTCGATAAAACTATTCGAACACTTTATGCCACCGATGCATCCGCCTATCGTGAACTTCCCCTTGCAGTTGCCATTCCAAAAACAAAAGATGATATCAGAAAACTCATTGCTTTTGCAAGCAATGAAAAAACATCACTGATCCCCAGAACCGCCGGCACTTCCCTTGCCGGGCAGGTAGTTGGGCCTGGTATAATTGTAGATGTATCAAAATACTTCACACAGATAATAGAATTAAATAAAGAGAAAAAATGGGTAAGGGTACAACCAGGTGTGATCAGGGATGAACTCAATATGTTTTTGAAACCTCATGGTTTTTTCTTCGGACCCGAAACCTCCACTGCCAACAGAGCGATGATCGGAGGTATGGTAGGCAACAATTCCTGCGGCTCCAATTCTATTGTTTACAGAAGCACCCGGGAGCATTTATTAAGTGTAAAAGCCATTCTGAGCGATGGTACCGAAACAGAATTCAAAGCATTGAGCATTGATCAATTTCACAGTAAATGCGAAGGGACAGGGCTAGAAGCTGCTATATACAGATCTGTCCGCAGCATGCTCAGCAATTATGAGAATCAGTTTGAGATAAGAAAGGAGTTCCCAAAAAAAACCATTGAACGCCGGAATACAGGATATGCTATTGATGTTTTACTTGAATCAGCTCCATTTACAGCCGGTGAAAAAGATTTCAATTTTTGTAACCTTATTGCCGGTTCAGAAGGTACTTTAGCCTTTATTACAGAGATCAGGCTGAATGTAGTGCCATTGCCTCCAAAAGAAATAGGCTTGCTTTGTGTACATTTTAATTCGATAGATGAATCGCTTAGGGCCAATTTGATTGCACTTAAATACAGACCCAGTGCCTGTGAATTAATAGATCATTATATTCTTGAATGTACAAAAGAAAATAAAGAACAGATAAAGAACCGTTTTTTTGTTCAGGGTGACCCCGGCGCCATACTGGTTATTGAATTTACCCGGGAAATAAAAGAAGAAATAATTGAAATTGCCCGGCAAGTGGAAGCTGAAATGAGAAACACAGGACTAGGCTATCATTTTCCATTACTATTTGGCGAAGACACAAAAAAAATATGGACACTCCGCAAAGCTGGTCTTGGCTTACTAAGCAACCTGCCCGGTGATGAAAAAGCTGTGCCGGTAATTGAAGACACTGCTGTTGACGTAAATGATCTTCCTGATTTTATCCGCGACTTTAATATAATTCTGAAAAAGCATAATCTTTATTCAGTCCATTATGCTCATGCCGGGTCCGGAGAACTTCATCTAAGGCCAATCATAAATTTAAAAACCACTGAAGGCAACCGGTTATTCAGGCTTATTGCAGAAGAGATAGCGGTTCTCGTAAAAAAATATAACGGATCATTAAGCGGAGAACATGGTGATGGAAGGCTCCGGGGTGAATTTATCCGGCAAATGGTGGGTGATAAAAACTATGAATTACTTAAGCAGGTTAAATATACCTGGGACCCGCAAAATATTTTCAACCCTGGTAAAATAGTTGACACACCCCCAATGGATACTATGCTCCGGTACAAACCCGGACAAAAAACTCCTCCTTTTAAAACGATATTTCGATTTTATAATCAGGATATTCTGCAACATGCAGAACAATGTAACGGCAGCGGCGATTGCAGAAAAACACATTTTTCCGGCGGTACTATGTGCCCTTCTTTCATGGCTACGAGAGATGAAAAAGATACCACGAGGGCAAGAGCTAATATACTGAGGGAATTTCTTACCAATTCGGACAAAATCAACCGCTTTGACCATAAAGAAATCTATAAAGTGATGGACTTATGCCTCAGTTGCAAAGGTTGTAAATCAGAGTGTCCGAGTAATGTAGATATAGCAAAATTAAAAGCAGAGTTCCTCCAACATTATTACGATGCGAATGGCGTTCCCTTCAGATCTAAGCTGATTGCCAATTTCAGCAAGTCTGCAAAGTTGGGTGCTATTGCTCCCATATTTTACAATTTCTTTGTAACGAATAGTATCACCGGTAAATTAATCAAAACATTATCCGGGTTTGCTGTAAAAAGGAGCATGCCAGCTCTTTATAAAACGACTTTAAACAATTGGTACAGGAAGAACAGAATTACCGATTCTGCCAGGGGGACAAAAGGCAAAGTATTTCTATTTTGCGATGAGTTTACTAATTATAATGATACCGAAATAGGCATTAAGACTATTCAGTTACTTGAAAAATTAGGCTATGAAGTAATCATACCAGAGCATATAGAAAGTGGCAGGGCATGGCTTTCTAAGGGATTAATAAGAAAAGCAAAAGAGATTGCTGATAAAAACATCAGTATGCTTCATGAATTAGTAACACCGGAAACTCCTTTAATTGGCATAGAACCTTCTGCTATTCTTACTTTCCGTGATGAATACCCTGATCTGGCCGATGATACCCTGCTTGACAAAGCAAAGAAGCTGGCTGCCAGTACTTTTCTTATTGATGAATTTCTTGCCAGAGAAATAGATAAAGGAAATATCAGTAAAGAACAATTCACAAAAGAAAAAAGAATAGTTAAGCTGCATGGACATTGTCAGCAAAAGGCACTAATTGGAGTTAATGCGTCAGTCAAAGTTTTATCTCTGCCGGAGAATTATATGGTGGAGACAATTCCATCAGGCTGTTGCGGCATGGCAGGCTCTTTTGGCTACGAAAAAGAGCACTATGATCTGTCAATGAAAATTGGCGAATTAGTCTTATTCCCGGCTGTACGTAATCAGAGTGATGATGTAATTATAGCTGCACCAGGCACCAGTTGCCGGCACCAGATAAAGGATGGCACTGGTAAACAATCATTGCACCCTGTTGAAGTGTTATGGATGGCCCTTGTATAAGAATAAAATAATAATTATGTTTCTGAAGGATTACTTTCCGATACAACAAAGGTTAACACCTGATTACTAACGCTTTTTGCACTACGGGCAACAAATAAGCAACACAAAAAGGGTAAACAATAGAATACATATAGCAAAAGAAAATAATTACAATTGAAAGCATGAATAAGTGCAGTACTTTACTGTCAAAAATTATTTTCAATCTATCACTTCCACAAATGTAAACATCCACTTCACCGGGTTTTGCCATTCACCGCTGAAACTGCCAACCGGTGTTTTAATCAGCACTGTATTCCACCCTTTCTGCAGAAATATTTTAGTAGGCTCCCTATATTCATACCCTTCATCAATCAATGGAATTTCGGAATTTCCTTTTTGTCCCCCTCGTTTCCATTTTGGCGGCATAATTAATTGACCATTTACCCAAACAGCACTTGCTTTATTATCCCAGGCCCCAACAGGCGGCGAATCAGTAGCTGGTGAACGGGAGATGTTATTAAAACCAATCCAGAAATTTTTCAATCCAGTATTATCACTCCAAATTTTTCGTATGGCATAATAAGTTGAACTGTCCAGTTGATTATCGAGATGAGAGCCAATCATCGGATGCCAGAAATGCCGCAACCAGATAGTCCCCCCAAAAACTGAAGGATAATTTTTAAGTTGCACTGTATCAGCAAAAGAAGTTACTTCGGGATAAAATACAGTTTCTGTTTTTCCTTTATTATCAAAGGGACCAAACAACTTCCATTCAATATTTGATTGTCTTACATAAGGGAAAGAAAGATTGCTGAAATAAAGTGATTTATGCTCCAGCAATCGATTCTCAAACTCAACATATGCGTTGTAACGTTCACTGCCTGGTGAACTGATATCGGAGAGATAGTTGTACCATCCGCCACCTTGCCAGCATCTTTCAGCAAATGATAGCATCACAGGATAAACGGCATTCATCGTTATTAAATCTTCTTCCTTCCTTACTCTTCTGTCGGGCCAATTACACAGTATAGCGCCTAATTTATTTTCATCAGCCTTTGCCACATCACAAACCTGGTGATTGAATGCTGCAACAACACCATCCAACGGGTCAAAATGATTCAGGTATAAATGCCGTGAATCAATTGAAAAATATTTGTCTTTGGGTTTTGTATCACCAATCCACATTTGCAGCATGGTACCCTCCGGAGTATTTCCGCCGGGTTGCCAGGCAATAACTTTCTTCCCCTTTGATTTTAATAAGGTAATCATTTGAGGAAGAAACGTTGTATTGGTGATTTTTACTTCGTCTCCACCAATATGCACATACGGCACATCCAATTCCCGGCACAATTCGGTTAAAATACTTTTACAGATGGCAACTCCTTCTTTAGTTTGCATATCTACACCCATTGCCCGTTTAAATGCTACACTATGGCCCGGCATATCAATTTCCGGTATCAGTGTAATATGTTTTTTCTTACAATAGGCTATCAGTTCTCTCATTTCATCCAGCGAATAAAATTTACCTGGATTACGCAGCATATATTTTGCATCCGTAAGCTGTGGGTACATTTTACTTTGCAAACGCCATGCGATATCTTCAGTAAGATGAAAATGAAAGATGTTTAATTTATAAGCTGCCATTACATCAATTTGCTGTTTCAATTGTTTGATGGATTGATAATTTCTTCCTACATCCACCATAAACCCACGAAAGGGAAATGCAGGCGAATCATTAATCTCGGCACATTGAATTTGATTGTCCCTAATTAATTGCTTAAGTGTTTGAATAGCATAAAAAATTCCAGCCGATGTTTTTGACTTGATTGTTATTCTATCAGATTTTACAGACAACTGATATCCTTCTGGGTTATTTATTTCATTAGTAAGATGTATTTGAATTGTATTTTTCAACGATGTGATTTTATTTACTATTTGAAGCTGTGCCTTATTTTCTTTAAATATTTCCTGTAAAAGCCTTGCTTCATTTATAAAGGCAATATTTTCCAAAACAATTACATTTATGTTAGAAATAGAAAGTTCATTGTTTATCCATAAAATCTTTTCCGGCAATGGAATTAAAGCCGGAAAATCATATACTTCATTATTGATTGTTTCTTTCCATTTTAAATATCCGTCGCCAGTTAAGTGTAATCCATCGTTTGTATAAGCTGCATCTAATCTTCTTGTACTATCGGTTAATGCCGAAAATAAATCCTTGTAATGATACCCATATTGTGGTGCATGATTCCAAAGCAATTTATTCACTTCACTAATCTGTTGCTTTTTTGAAGTGTGCCCGGAAAATTTGCCAAACTTTTCATTTACCGGGAATACACTCTGCACATATAATTTTGTTTGCGGCGACTTCTCTTTTAATAATGCGGCAATCCATAGAATATTTTTTACCACACTATCCGGCGAAATACTTCTTGCTAAATCGTTCGTACCTATTAATAAAAATACTTTTGCTGGTTTACGTTTATAAATCTCATCTAACCTGTGTAATACACCTGCAGTAAAATCACCGCTAATGCCTCTGTTTTTTATTTTTAAATCGGAAAACATTTCACTCCATTCACCACCATCGGTAATACTATTGCCAAGAAAAATAATATCGCCTTCGGTTTGGGGCAAAGCCCTGAACAATGACACCCGTTGATGATAATAAGTAGAAAATAGAGAATCCGGAAAGGAAGGTTGATTAACCTGTGCCTTAGCAAAGTACAGCACAAACAACAAGGGAATAACAGACAGTATTTTTTTAACCTGCTTCATTGTATTAAAATGCTTTTTGAGATACAACAAAACCGGTTGGTCTTACAACAGTTATTATTGCTTTACCATTGTATAAATCATCCACTTCAAAATTTATTCTTTGTCCTGGTTTTATTTCAGACAATATGTACTCTTTAGTAGTAGCATAATTATCTGCCTTGTCAGATATATATAATTTATAGCCTTTTACTGTATGCTGTGGTAATCCGATGCTGCCAAATATCACAATATTCAACTTACCTTTTTTCCATTGATTTATATGTTGTATTTCAACAGGGGAAGATTGCTCTCTTAATACCTTCATGGAGGGTTTAGGGTTACCATACATATCATAAACACCATGTATCCTTCTTCTGAATTTATTTTTTTCTGAAGTGCCGGGGTAATGTGTACGATAATCTGTCAAATCAAAATAAATGGCTCCTTCTACATAGGGTTTGCTTTCATAAATCGCCATGTGATAAATCAGGTCTTCAATACGCCGTTCATCGCCGCCTTTAAAATTGGGTTCACATAAGCCGAACTCGGAAATAAAGAAAGGTTTGTTTGGATAGCTCATGTTTACACTATCGAGATAATAACCAATTTTACCTGTAGGCAGGTCCCACCAGCTACCGCCATATTCATTCATCATTATATAATCTCCTTCTGCTGCGGCATCCGGAACAAAATTTTTGTTATTACTAAAGCCCCATGTTAGCGTATTGCTGACGTAAGCTGTCATTCTCGACGCATCCAGTTCTCTTGACCGTTTTAATAAATCACCAATAAATTTTCTCATATCCGTATCTCTTCCTCTTAACTCATTTCCAACACCCCACGAAAAAATACTTGGATGATTGTATAATGTTTTCACCATTATATCCAATTGCCGCATAGCAATAGTGCGAATGGCATCGTTTACCGGTGTTTCTGCACCCCACAATGGCACTTCCTGCTGCACTAAAATTCCGCTACGGTCGCAAAAGTCATAGAATACATCGCCTTGCTGAAAATGCTGGCGACTGAAAATACAATTCACATCTTTCATTAGCTTTCCCATAGCTATGATAACGGAATCCGATTCTGCAAAACCAAAGTTTGGATTGGAGCCGGCAGTCCACTCTACACCCATCAATTTGATTCTTTCCCCGTTTAAAAACGTTTGGCCATTTACAAATTTCAATTCACGAAAACCGATGTTGGCTGAAATTTTATCTACCGCTTTATTTTTCTTTAACACCGTAACATCAATGCGGTACAGGTTTGGAAAATCGAAATGCCAGGGATGGATATCAGGCAATGCAACATCTATTACTGCTTCCCCATTTTGCCAATCGGGTATTACTGATTTGCTCAACACTATATTCTTTGTTGGCTGGTTTTCCTCAGTAATAACAACATTCAGTTGAATAGTTGATGCTTCGTCAAAGCCAAGATTGATTCTTAATTTCCCTTCGTTATTGCTAATATTTAATGCTGGCGTTGCAAGAATATAAATTGCCGAAGGTTTGTTACTTACAATCAATTGTACTTTACGAATAATGCCGCCATCATTGGGCCAGTCGAACGAATTGCCGAAAGGTACTTTTCTTTTCCCGTAGTCATTGTTGCAGGCTATGGTTATAACATTTTCCTTCCCGTAATTAAGTTTGCCGTTTAGGTTCACAATAAATTTATTAAAACCATCGCCAATATTTTCAGCTATCTTTTTTCCATTTACATAAACAAACGAAGTGTGGTTGATAGCTCCAAACTCCAGCACAACGTTTTTATTTTTCCAATTGGCAGGGATACTAATTTTCTTTTGATACCAGCCCCAGCCATAATGGTTTTGATTTTCGTCTTCGATGTTCCAGGTGTGCGGCAGATTAACTGTTCTACTTTTCGGCAACAATTGTGCAAACCAATTTTGATTATTACCTTTTACTTTCTTATCTACTGAAAATTGCCAATCTGTATTTATTGCAATGGTATCTCTTTGTGCGATACAAGCTAAATGAGTGAAGATTAATATTAAAGAAAAGAAATTTTTCAAGAACATGATTTTTATTTAATTATTCAACAATTATTTCATCAGCAAATATCCAACCCGGCTTTCCTTCACCACTGTGGCCGGGCGGACAAACATTATTTTTTGCAGTGACCCGTATAAATTTTGCACCCTTAGCCGGAAACGAAGTTTTAAAATCAAATTGTGCATTTTTTTCATTAATGCTGATTAAATTACTCACAGTTTGTATTTCCTCAAAATCAGTTCCGTTAACCGATATTTCAAACTTCACTGATTGAGGTAGAAAAATCCAGTCGTTATAATTTTGCAAACAACCAAGTGCAATGCTTTGAATGGTTTTTGTTTCGCCCAAATCAATTATTGCAATCATATCCTTTGCACTGAAGCCGTGCCAGTATTTACCAACAGCATTGGTTCCTCTTACACCATCAGTGAGGGAATTGGGGCCATCAGCCATATAGTAGCGGCTTACCGGATTAAGGTAGGTTACATTTTTTCCAATACCCCTATGCATGACAAAACTTTGCCGGGCCGCCTGCACACCCATGATCCGGCCATTTAGTAGTGATGATGTTTTTAGCAAGACTGATGAATTGATTTCAACTGGAGCTGTGTATCTATTGCTGTTTAATGTAGGTTCTGTTCCATCAGTACTGTAAACAATTTCGCTGTTCATGATTTCAGATGACAGGGTTACAAGGAGTTTACCGTTTTGTGCAACGGGCTTGATGCTTACAGTATAATTTCCCGGGCAATAACGTAAGCCTTTTTGTCCATAAGCCCTGAAATGATTTTGCAGTCGTTCATTAAAGCTTTGCCAGTTTCGGTTTTCTCTTGGCGACCAAACAACTTCTGCCAGTGCAGGCATACGGGGAAGTATCATATACTCCACATGTTCAGCAGTAGTAATATATTCAGTCCATAAATTTGCTTGTGCACCTAAAACATATTTTGCTTCTTCTGCATTCAATTCTGCAGGTACCGGTTCGTAATCATACACATTTTTCAAAGTATTCATTCCGCCAATGGCAATCGGTTCGCCTTCAGGCCCCGCCTGGTAATGGTCGAAGTACACCGGTTTGCCCGGCGTCATAATCACATCATGTTTCATTTTTGCAGCTTCTATACCACCTGCTTCGCCACGCCAGCTCATAACTGTTGCTGTAGGCGCTAAGCCACCTTCTAAAATTTCATCCCATCCAATTATTTTTCGTTTTTTAGCTGTAACAAATTTTTCTATGCGTTTAATAAAATAACTCTGCAACTCTTCTTCATTTTTCAATCCTTCATTCTTTATTCTTGCCTGGCACTTTGTGCATTTTTTCCAGGGTGTTTTATCGACTTCATCGCCACCAATGTGAATGTATTGCGATGGAAACAAATTAATAACCTCTGTTAATACATTTTCTAAAAAAGAAAACACCGAGTCATTGCCGGCACAATAGTTGGAAGACATGCCTGTATAATTGCCTCCTGTTAAAGGTAGCTGTAGTTGTTGTGTGCAGCTCAACTGCGGGTACGATGCAATGGCGCTTGCCACATGCCCGGGCAATTCTATTTCGGGAACGATAGTTACGTTGCGTTGAGCCGCATAAGCTATAATTTCTTTGATTTGTTCCTGTGTGTAATAACCACCATAGATTGGCTTTTCACCGGGTTTTGCCTGCGGACGACTTGCCCATATCTTATCATTTTGGTCAACCCGCCATGCACCAATTGATGTAAGCTTTGGATATTTTTTTATTTCAATCCGCCATCCCTGGTCATCTACCAAATGCCAGTGAAATACATTCATCTTGTACGATGCAATTAAATCGATATACTCTTTAATAAGTTCGGGGCCGAAGAAATGCCTGCTTACATCGAGATGCATGCCACGGTATTTAAACCGGGGATAATCCGTAATACGCATACAAGGTATTTCAAGTGTTACATTCGTACGGATGGCAGGCAATGTTTGCAATAATGACTGTATGCCATTTATGATTCCTGCCCTGGTATTGGCTTTAATGGTAATCCCTTTTGAAGTGATATTCATATTGTAGCCTTCATCTCCAATCGTTGCCAGCTTTTCTATACTCAATTGAATGCTTGTAGTCTTGATAGTGTTGACCGGCAAAACAAACCCTGTAATATTTATTATTTGCAGATTGAAAATGTCCACTACTTTTTTTAAATCCTTTTGTTGCGGGTTGTACTGAATGGCGGTATTTCCGGTTAATATAAAATTTCCCGGTTGTTGCTGTACTGATACCGGCTGCGGAATAATACTTACAGGTCGCTGCGCTATACAAATTGTAGCAGTTAAACTTAATATGAAAATCAATTTTATCTTCATCGTACTTTTATTTTAAATGTAGAAGCAGGTAAGTTTTCTGAATTTACAAGGTTGCCATTGCTGAATGATTTCCATGCATAATAAACAAACTCAGGTTTTTTAGCTGTGTAGATAATTATCCCGCTATCGCCAATAACTGCTTCAACTTCATTTATCCCATCTAATGAAAATCCTTTAAGCTTTTCTCCAGTTGAAGTTTTCAATCCCTTACTCATGTATTGAAAAACGATGATCACCTTTCCGTTTACATATTTTGCATTGAGTGGCAAAGGACCAGAAGGAACAACATTTTGTTTATAGGTTTTATTCAAAGCCCATCTTGCCAATCGTTCACCAACATCTTTTTTATTGGTGGGATGCACATCATCTTTTGCACCGATGTCGCTGCATACAGCCATGCCGCTATTAGGTATCAGTTGCAGCATTTTTCTTTGTTCATCTCTGAACTGTGGCCAGAGATGTCCTTTATATTTTACCGTATCAATAGAAGAAAGCTGAACAAAATAAAATGGGAGTTGCGGTTGCTTCCCTGCTTGCCCGGTAGGCAGGCATTTTTTTCTATAATCCTCAATCAACAGTTTTGACAAAGCAGCATACTCATTCACCCTTTCTATTTCCTGTGCATTGCTTTCACCCTGGTAACAAAGAATACCTTTTACCGGCAATGGCAGCAGCTTTTCAATTCCTGCTGAATATGCAAAGCCAGGTTTGAATGCATGGTTATTACCATTTTCGTCAGCGGGTACATTTTGCAATTTTCCAACATTCTGGTTACCTCTTTCTTTTACCCAAACAGGCAACGTCTCATTCACCAGCCAATCGCTACTCATCTTTCCGGAAAATTGTTTACTCTTTTTCAAAACTACTTTATCAATAAAAGTTTCCAGTGGCGCCCCACCGATGGAAAGATTAATAAGGCCAACCGGTACGTTTACATCGTTTGCGATTTGTTTTCCAAAATAATAAGCCACTGCACTCATGGTTTTAAAACTATTGCTGTCGCAGTGTTGCCATTGACCTTTATAAAAATCATTTTCGTTAAGCATGGCTGTAACTGAATCAGTAAACTTTGTTCCGAACACATTTTTACCAGCATAGGTTGGATTGTAAAAACGGAGCAGTGGCTGACTACTATTTTTTATTTCCTCTTTGTAATGCATTTCCTTTATTATCGGCCATTCCATATTACTCTGACCTATACATAGCCAGATATCACCGATGAGAATATTATTATACTGTACTGCAGTATCGCCACTGCTTATTAGTAATGATTGCGGTTGATGATTAGCAGGTTGTTTGGGCAGATATACTTTCCATGTTGAATCCTTAGCAGCGACAGTAATTTTTATTGCAGTACCCAATCGTATTTCAATTTTACTTCCGGGAACTGCTTTACCCCAAACAGGAATTGGTGCATCCCGCTGCAAAACCATATTGGAGGAATATATTTTTGCTGTCTCTAACTGTGAAAAGACTGATAAGGGGGAAAAAAACAATATGAAGTAAATTAGCCGCATATCATTTTAAATACTTATTCAATAGCTGCATACAGTACCATTCCTGCCGCGGCAAATGAAAAGGGCCTTTATATAAATTTCCTTTTGCTGTTTGTGCAATAGTTCCGTCACGATGCAGGTAGCCAAACCATTCACCGTCTTGTTTATCATGAAAATGACTGTATGAATAATCATGCACCATCTTATGCCACTCCGCATATTTTTCATTACCCGTCATTAAATAAGCCAGTAAGGTTGCAATGATTACTTCATTATGCGGCCACCAGAATTTCATATCCTGCCAGTATTCCTGTACGGGTTTATTATATACATCACGGAAATATAAAACACCGCCATGCTCTTTATCCCATCCTCTTTCCCACATATAGTCCAGCATCCGGCAGCCCAAATCAATTAATCGTTTATCATTATTACGATGCTGTGCCTCATGCAAAATAAACCAGGCGCCCTCCATAGCATGCCCGGGATTTAAAGTTCTTCCATCTATATGGTCAATGATGCTTCCATCAGGAGCCACCTGTTCCATTACACATTTTATATCGTCTTTTACAAAATCTCTTTCTATTTCAGCTATCCATTTCTCTATCCATTCATCGCAGCGGGGGTCGCCAATTGTTTCTCTTAATTGTTGCGCCGTATTTATCATTATCATTGGCACACCAATACCTTTTGATGGCCTTGTACCGGTATATTTTGGTTGCAGCAGGCCGGGAGTAGTTGCATACTCAATACATCTTCCAAATACAAACCTTGCTTTTTTGGCGGCTTCTTCACTGCCACTGGCTTTTGCATAAGCTGCTGCAGCTATCACATAAAATGTTTCGGAAAAAAAATAACGGCGTTTGCGGATAGGTCTTCCATCTCTTGTTACATGAAAAAACATTTGCCCATCGGTATCAAAACAATGTTTATTTAAAAAATCATATCCCAGCTTAGCTCCTTCAAGCCATTCCTGTTTTTTTTCTACCGTATTGTATAGAGTGGACAGCATCCATGTTGCCCTGCCTTGTATCCATACGGCTTTATCATCATCAATCAATGAACCATCTGCATCTCTCATTAACAGAAACCCGCCGCATTCTTTGTCAAAAGATCGGGGGAACCAAAACGGAACAGTGTCGCTCAGCAACTGGTTTGCATAAAACTTTTTTAGTGCAACTAAATCTTGTTGTGAGTAGTTCATTTTATTTCACCAGATTTCATTATTTCCATTTTACAATAGTGAATACAATTTGTGCATAGTTATTTTTCTCATACAGCACTCCCACTTCCCTTCCTGATATTTTTACTATGTCCGAATAGGCTGCATTATCTTTTACATTTTCTGCTTTATCCAACACAAAAGATTTTGTCCATGAAAGTCCATCATTAAAGCTGATGCGAAGGGTAAGGTTATCTCTTCTTTTTTCATCGGCTGCATTGCAGAATGCCAGTATGTTTTTTTCTTTCCTTTTTCCAATGATAAGAATGCTTGCCTCGCATACCGGGTCGGGAAGGCTTTTGTCAAAATAACTGGTGTCCCATGTAGCACCACCATCGCTGCTGATAGAAACAATTCTTTGCCGGATATCACCCTTCTGGTTACGGCTGTTCATCATCAACCTGTCATTACTTAATTCGGCTGCGGTAGATTCATTACTTCCCGGAACATTTAAAGAAGCACCAAGATGAAATGTTTTGCCATGGTCATCGGTATAAAATCCATGTGCATCATAATCCATTGCTTGTTTCTGCGGTCCACCTGCTGAATGATTGGCTGCTACAAAAATTCTTCCTTTGTACTTTCCCTTTTGAAATTGCATGGCGTGGCCAGGTGTGTTGGCATAAGTCCGCCAGTCTTCCTTAAAATTATAAGCGGCATCTGCCTGCGGATAATTTAGGCGGTGTACCTGTAAGGTAATGTCTGTTGGCTCAGCCCATGTGCGGCCGCCATCTGTTGATGTTTTATACCAAACCTGTTTGTAGCCTTTTCCTTTTCTTACTTCGCCCTCATGATTATTGCCGGTGTTATAAAAAAGAAAGATACGGCCATTGGGAAATGCAGGGTCTGTTACATCAACCACCGGTGCAGGGTTGCCGCATTGTAGTGTATCAAACTCTGCAACATATTGCAAGGCACTCCAGGTTTTTCCTTTATCCGTGCTCCGCTTCATTACAATATTAATATCCCCGAAATCACCTGCACCATGTACACGGCCTTCGGCGAATGCAAGTATTTCGCCATTGGGCAATGAAATGATTGCCGGAATGCGGTAGCTTTTATGGCCTTCTGTACCGGATGTAAAAACGGGGATAGTTTTGTATTGAGCGGAGCTACTAACAAAACTGAAAATCGCAATGATGAATAATGATGCAGCCTTCATTTATGATTGTGTTTAATCCTTGATTTATTTTATTACTTCACCCACCGCCACCTTCACAAAATATAAATCCTTTGTGCCTTCGTATAAAAGACCAATCGTATTATCATCAATTTTTGTTAAACAGGAATAGCCGTAGCACTGTCTTTCATCAATCAGTAACTGATTTGCGGGCAGCCAGGTTTGTCCTAAATCCAAACTTGCTTTGATGGTAATTTTTTGCCTGGGCGCAGCAGAAGTATTGGGGTTGCTGAAAAACAAAACATCTTTCAGCGTTCCGTTTACATTTACTTTTGCTTTAATAAAGCTGCCCATACAAACGGGGTCGGCCAACGTATTGTAAGAAGTGGAATGTTCTGTCCAGCTTGCACCCATGTTTGTTGTAGTTGCCACACTTCTGAAACTGCCGCGGTTATCCCGCATATTCAGCATGAGTGTGCCGGGTGTTGTTTCCACCACCTGGCTTTCGGTGGTGTTTGATTTGGGGCCGAGGATTTTTCCTTTCCATGTACCACCGTTATTATCACTGTAAATAATGGTTGAGTACGGAACATTTGATGATGTCCAGTATTGTGCAGCAAAAACTAATTTACCGTCCTGCATGGTAATACCATTGCCGGGGCCGTTAAAAAATATTTTCCATGACGGTTCTTTTATTTGTGGCGTGATGGTATATGGGGCAGACCATGTAAGGCCATCATCGTTACTGCTCACTAATACAAACTGCCCGGTTGAATCTGGAGAAATGCCACCAATAGAACCGGCAATAGAACGGTTGCCTTTGCTCCATAATGCAGCAACAAATATTTTTTTTGTAACAGGGTCAAATAATACAGCCGGGTCGCCAATACCGTTGTTTTCATGCGGGGCGCCCATGTCCATAATTATTTTCATCGGCTGCCAGGTTCTGCCACTGTCGGTGCTGCGGCTCATGCCTACATCAATATTGCCGGGTAAATCGCCGCTACCGGTATAGCGTATATCATACGCAGCAATTAATGTTCCCCTGACTGTTTGCACTATACCGGGAATGCGATAGGTGTTTACATTATCATCTCCTGCTTTTCTTACTGCTACACCGGCCCGTTTTACATAAACAGAATTATCCTGGTTTACGGCAATTTCTTTTCCGTCTTCGGTAATCAGTTTGGTACAGCGAAATTCAATTTTATTATCAATGCCTGCATTGCTTTTTAACACAATGCTGGTCCAGATAAAATGGATGCCGGGCTGCAGGTTTAATGTTACAGGTATATCCATTGCGGCAGCAGGGGTAACGGATACAATGGGTGGAATGGTAAAAACCGGGTCGGCCCCGGCGGCATAAATGTTTATTTTATCTACCCCAGCAATGGCCTGCGAATTCAGTGTACACTGTATCTTTCTTATTTTTTGTTCCGCATTGCCAGCAGGTATAGTAATAGCTACCCGTACCACAGGGTTTACTGCCAACTCACGCAACACAGGAATATCAGGCGAGTAAGAACTTGCCTGTACATTGCCCGGCGGTGGTTGTGGAGAAGATTTTTTTGAACACTCAAAACTGCACATTGCCAGCAATAAAACACAGGCCCACATTTTATACCGAACTGTTTCCATAAATTCCTTTTTATACTTAAGTGAATTCTTTATTCTTAGGCCGCAGGAACAATAATTGAATGATTAAAGCCACCGCCACAATTCCTGCCAGCATGGCAAAATCTTTTCCCAATTTTCCGGAATCTGTTGATTTGCCCAGCAAATCAGTAATAAATGCGCCTGCAAATACACCCACCATATTCATTAGCCCATAGGCGGTAGCCCGGTATTTTTTTGAAACAAACTGGCAGAGTATCGGCACATTGTTGGCATCGAACATACCAAAGCCAAAACCAAAACAAAATGCTGCGCCAATAACAGCAAAGAGTGAATGGCCAAACCCGATAAACAATAATGCAGGAATAGTTAGCCCCAGACCAATGGCACTGGTGTAAATTCTTCCTCTCAAATTTTTCTGCACCCAACGGTCGGATAAAATGCCGCCGAAGATGACACCAATAAAAGATGATGCGGCAATGGTGATGGTTGATAATGGGCCTGCTTTCGACATTTCAATATTTAAGTTTTCAGCAAACAGTGTCGGCAGCCAGTTCTTTACACCCCAACCCGGTAAGCTGGGTATAGCAAAATAGAAAAGGATTATCCAGAAAGAAATGTTTACAAACAAAACACCAAGCCCTTTAAATACTGATGATTTTTCTTTTATCAAATCATCTGCTTTTTCAGTATCTCTTTTTTCTTTTAAAAATAAGATGAGTACAACGGAATATACAATGCCGATGATACCAAATGAATGAAATGTTTGCTGCCATGAATACTCTGCTGCTATAGTTGCACCAAAGCCGCCGAGGGCCTGCCCCATATACAAACCCGTCATGTGAATGCCCACCGCCAGCGACCTTGTTTTATCAGAATGATAATCGGCAATGAGTGATAACCCGGCAGGGATATATAATGCTTCACTTACACCCATTGCTGCACGAAGCCAATACAACTGGTCGAATGCTTTTGCATAGCCCATTGCAAATGTTACAGCACTCCATACAAATAAACTACCTACGATGAGCCATTTCCTGTTCATTCTGTCTGCAATTATTCCTGATAAAGGACTCATAAAACCATATATCCATAAAAAGATGGCCATGAGATAACCGAAATTGGTAGCTGATTGCAATTCGGAAATATCCACCATCATAGTTGGCTTCATGGTACTAAGCATTTGCCTGTCCATATAGTTGAGCAATGCTACCATCCAAAGTAAGGCCACTACAATCCAGGGGTATTTTTTTGATTGGGTCATTTAACTTTAGATGAAAATTTTACGGATAAGATATTTGGTGTCCGCACCCCGGCTCTTATTTCTCCAGACGGAATAAACACACAGGATTTCAATTTTATGGCCGTAGTAGTAACAGGTGTATTAAATGGAATGGTACCAATAATTTCCCATTTGTCATTTTTAATATTGTATAACAACACTTCTTTACTAAAACCAGGATGTTCAGCCTGTAGCTTATTTTTTTCCTCTGTAAGCAATTGCTTTTTTACCGGGTCTGTTTCAGCTTTTATCGCAGCTATCAACTTTTCTGTTTTATTAAATACAATTCCTTTATCCCCTCCGAACAGGAGAATATTTTTTTCATTATGTATAATACCTGTTCCGGCACTTAACACAAAGGGCATTGCCTTTTTTTCTTCCCAACGATTTGAAGCTACATCATACACAAAAACATTGTTGTATAGTGTACTTATGCCGTTGCTGTTTTTCTTTCTGCCGCCGCATAAATAAACTTTATCGCCTTTTTTACCCGAACTATGAGTTATTACTGTATGTGATACCGGTTTAGGAATATCTGCCAGCCTTTTCCAGCCTGCCGAAACATTATTTAAGTCAAGTGAAAGAAATTGGTTTGATGTATTTGCTGTGGTTTCACCTCCGGCTAAATAAACAGTATTGCCAATTATTGTGGCTGCCGCATTGGTAACCGGAAAGGGAAGTAATGGGAGTGTTTTGAAAAGCATTTCTTCCGTTTTTTCATCCCATATCATCAACCATACTTTATCGCTGATTCCTTTTTCGCTTTCGCCGCCTGCATACAAAACACCTTGTGTTGTATTGCAAGAAGCTGCGTAAGCAACAGGGTAAGGGAGTGAAAATGATTTGGGAAGCAGTTTTAATTTTTGCTGCTTCGCATTATAGACATGAATGGCAGTATGATATTTTTTTACGCCGCCCTGCCAGGGCATTGCATCAGGAAAGTTGGCGCCACCGGCAACAAACAACATATCCTTATATATGCTTGTGACCGGGCCTGCAACACCGAGTGCGGTTTGCTGACCGCTATCGGTAGGAAGCTCAGCAGCTATTTCCCATTTCATAGAAATGACGGTTGTTTTTTGTGCCAGAACAGGCGCAGTTAAAAACATGAATTTTGTAATTATAAATGGCAAGTATTGGTTCATTTATTATATCATATTTGAGCAACAGGTTTTTTAGAACAGAAATTACTGAACCCAAGTTGCTCTGTGCCCTTTTTAAATAATTCAAACTCTGCGCTGCTCATATTTTTTACCGGCAGGCGAAATTCTCCACAATCTAAACCGATTAATTTCATATATGCTTTACCTGTTGCAATGCCCCCATATTTGCCAAGTAACCTTATCATATCAATTGATTGCTGTTGTAATAATTGGGCTTTTTGCAAATCACCATTATGGAAAGCATATATAAGATTATAGTACAAAGGCGCTGCATAGTTAAAGGTACTGCCTACTGCTGCCTTTGTCCCTAATGATAAAGCAGGCAGCATATTTTCATCTCTACCCCATAGCATATCATATTTTCCATTTTGAAAATGGATACAGGATAGAAAATCCATAAAATCTTCATGAGTATATTTTATTCCGGCAAAATTTTGCACTTTACCATCAATGGCTTTTAATAAATCAAACATTGGAAAACCAACACCGGTTAATACAGGAATGTGGTAGTAATAAAAAGGCATATCTGGAACTATTGATGCTACTTCAGCACAACATTGAGCCAGCATTTCTACATTGGCCGGCTTAAAATAAAAAGGTGATGTAAAAGAGACCGCATTCAATCCAAATTCCCTGGCATGTAAGGCCAGTTCCTTACAGTCTGCAAGGCAGGTGCCGCCTAATAATGGCATGACAATAAAATCGGCATCTCCTTTTGCACAGGCAGCCCATGCTTCAGCTACGGCTTTCTTTTCAGTGACTGACATTGAAATCCCCTCGCCGGTAGAGCCGCAGATAAAAGCTCCTTTTACGCCATTTGCTTTCAGCATTGCATAATAAGAAGGAATGAGTGATAAGTTTAATGAACCATCCTTATGCATCGGTGTAAATGGCGCAGCAATTAATCCTTGTAAATGTTGAGTTGCCATATAATATTATATTGAAAGTAACATACTAATATAGAATTAGAAAAAAAACCGGGAGCAAGACTACTCCCGGTGATTGCTTGCTAACTGCTTATGCTTTTGAGAAAGCTTTGTTATAATATATTAAAATGCCGGATAACCTGGTGTTTGAACCAGTGCCCTGTTATTCGTAAGCGAATTTCTGTCAATTGGCCAAAGAACTTTATATGCTTCGCTGGGCAAAACAGCTGTGTTGGCAAACACATAACTATCCCCAAATCTTCTCAGGTCAAGCCATCTTTTGCCTTCAAAAATAAATTCGTATAACCGTTCTTGTAGCAGTGATTGCTTAGCATCTGCATCAATTGCCTGGTTAGGGAATCCATGCACACCTGCTACATAATTGGCACCCAAACCCCTGGCCCTTACCAAATTAATTTCCGCTGCCGGGCTTTGACCTAATAAAACTTTTGCTTCTGCTTTTAATAATAAGAGATCAGCAAAGCGGTAAATAGGAAAATCATTGGTGTACACCCTAGAACCAAGATTTTGCTCACCTTCGTATTTTTTTACAAAACATCCAACAATAACATATACACCGGCTGAAGGACTGTTATAAGCAGGTTGAATAGTAAACCATTTCCTGCTATCCAGATCATTAAATTTTCTGAAAGTAGAGACCGGAATAGGCGCCCTTAATAAACCGCTCCAGTTATCCTGTGTAACATTGAATCTTCTATTACCTAATGAGTCATAATAGTTCGCTAACAATGCAGTTTGCGGGTAAAAAGTGCTTGCAAATGGCAACGAATTTTCGTTGAGTCCATTACGGATAGCAAAAATAATCTCGCTGTTACCTTTATTATTTGAAGCGAATACATTTGCGAAGTTTGATTGAAGCGTCAGCGCAGAAACATTTGTTTGAATATCAGTCAACGCATTCACTGCAGTTGTGGCATCGGTAGTACCTCCGCCGCGATGGGCCGTCCATAAAAACACTTCGGCCTTTAGCATTTGTGTAGCGGCTTTTGACCAATATGATTTTGTGTTTCTAAAACTATAATCTGACCCATAACTGGTAAGAGAATTTTCAATATCAGCTTTTATTAAAGTCATAACATCCGCAGCAGGTGAGGCAGGTTTAGACAAGTTGGAAACATCAAGGGAGGTTATCGGGTCTGTCTGGATTACGACATCACCCCATGCCCTTGTCATTTGAAAATAATAGAAAGCCCTCATACCATATGCTAAACCGAGATAATAATTTTTATTTGCAGTTGTTACAACAGTGGTATTGTTTAATTTATCTATTAGTAAATTTAATTGTACAATGTTGCTGTAAAAGCCCCCGAAATTGCTGACACCTGGGGCATCAAGAGTAAGTGTTTGTTGCCAAAACCTCTCTAAGCCCTGTGTAGCTTCGCCGGAAAAAGTACCTGCAGAGCCCGGTTCGGTCCCAAAAATATCTGAACGTAATTCCCCTAATGCCTGGAATGATGATGTGTGCCCCCTGAAACGGGAATGAATGCCAGAAACAAAAGCATCAAACTGTTCGGCGGTTTGCCAGAAATTTGCATCACTGATGCTGCTTACTGGCGCTAAATCCAATTTCTTATTACAAGAGCCTGCTAAAATTATAACCCCTGCGCTTAACAAAATATATTTAAATATTTTTTTCATGATTGTCATTTTTTGAATTTTAGAATGTTACCTGTACACCTAGCACATACGATTTTGGTGTTGGATAATTGCCAGCAAAAATTCCATTTCCTTTCGGTTCCGGAGAATTACCGCTGAATTTGGTGATGTAAAAAAGGTTATTGGCATTGAAATAAACCCGGGCATTATTCAATATTCTTGTTTTTGACAATAACTCTTTTCCAAAGTCATACGAGAGTGTTATTTCCCGGCAGGCCAAATAATCTCCTTTTTCATAAAAATTTGAGTTATTACCTTGCAGTACTGATCCGGCATTATTGCCACGGGTCAGGTTCTTCTTTCCATTGGGGGCGCCTACCTGATCGGCCCAATAAACTTTTGGTATATCGTTTCTTGAATTATCACCTGAAAACCCTTGTTTCGTTAGCTCCAGGAAATTAAATGTACCCTGGTAATTACCAAGTACCCTTGCAACAAGATCATTATATAACATATGCCCCACAGCAAAATCAAAACGGGTGTAAAATGAAAATCTTTTATAGGAAACTGTTGTAGAAAATCCCCCTGTAAATTTTGGATTTATATTTCCTATATATACCTGGTCTCGTGAATCAATTGTATCGTTATTATCTACATCCATCCAGTTAACATCTCCAGGGGTAATTTTTCCACCTCCAAATGTCACTCCGGGTCCGCTAATGTTGCCGACAATATCACGCCTTGTATTGGCAACTTTTGAAATTTCTGCATCACTTTGAAAAATGGATAATTGTTTATAAGCATATATTGCACCAAGTGGCTGCCCTTCCTGAATGCCGCTAACCCAGATTACTTTTCCCTGGCTTGCATCATAAATCTGGAAACCTCCCTGCCTGTTATTTTCATTTCCGTTAAATGGCAGTTTTAAAACTTTATTTTTTACAAAAGAAATATTGGCGCCTGCATCTATATTAAACCCACTTTTTGATTTCAGGATATTTGCATTTACCGTAAATTCATAGCCTTTATTCTGGAATGACCCAAGATTTGTTCTGAGAGAACTAAAACCTACATAGCTAGGTAGCGTTAGATTTGTCAACAGGTCACTTGTTTCCCTATTGTAGTAATCAAATATTAAAGTGATCCTGTTTTTTAAAAGCCCAACATCCAATCCAACATCTGTTGTTGTACTTTTTTCCCATCTTAATCCACTATTTATAATACCGGTATTTAAAAACCCAAGGCTGCCATTATAATTTCCCTGGCTGCCATATGAACCCTGTACTTCATAATCCCCGATACCGGCTACGTTACCATTAACACCATAACTTATACGTGGCTTTAAAGTAGATATAACATTTGCAATTGAACTTGTTTCAAAAAACTTTTCATTATGAACATTCCATCCTGCTGATAAGCCTGGGAAAAAACCCCAACGGTTATCTTTTGCTAAGCTGGAAATACCATCTGACCTATACGTTAATGTCAGCAAATAGCGTTGATCATAGTTATAATTTACCCTTCCAAAATGTGATATGATACGGTATTCAGATTTAGAACTGAAATTACTACCTGCAGTAAAAACGGTTGATGCATTTACTGTAGGTATATCATCTGTTGGTGCACCCGTTCCCGAAACCTGGGCATTTAGCGATCTTTGTCCAAATGATTCAGACCCCAACATGGCGTCAACATTGTGTTTATCTCCTATGCGTTTGCTATAATTGATAATTGCGTTATACTGTTGCTGTACAGTTCTGCTTTGTGACCATGTGGCCGGTCTTGAAGTATTAAAAACCTGAGGGTTTGCATAAATCTGTGTATAGGTTTGAGTTGCTTTTGTAAAAGATTCATTTATGGCCTGAAACATATAAATATTGCCTGATACTTTTACATAAAGGTCTTTTAGAATATCGTATTTCAACGATGCATTACCCGTAACCCTGTTCACTTCATTTTTTCTGAAATTTTTATCAAGCCAATATAGCGGGTTACCATCGGTAATTCCATTACCCGGATTGGGCTTTGTTTTTGCAGAATCCAACCAGGGGTTCATCGTTGGCCATACGGATACATTTCGGTATAAGGTATTCACATCACCACCCAACAACCCGAAACCAGTAGCGGTGGAAAAAGTGGCTCCGGTACTTATTTCCAGGTTGGGTTTTATTTTATATGACCCATTGATATTTCCAGAATACCGTTTGTAATCTGAACCTACGATTACACCTTCTTCATTAAAATAATCAAAACTTGCAAAATATTTTCCACGGTCATTTCCTCCAACTACGTTTACATAATGATCATTGGTATTTGTATTTCGAAAAAGTATATCCTTAATCTCCCCACCATGGTCTTTAAAAATTATTGTTCCGCCATATGGGTCGCCAACGGTGTCCCACCCTGCCTGTAACAGGAAAGAAGTTGATGCATCAAAACGTCTGATATCAAACAGGGCCAGATCTGCAACTCCTGTCGAAAGTCCAAATCCCCTTTGTGAATTCACCTGGGCTAAAGTTCTTTGTGAATTAAAATGGCCAAGTCTCCCATAATAAACATAATCTTTTGCATTCATGTACTCATAATCCGGACGGTCTGTATTATAACCACGGACATATTTATACGAAACTTCTGCTTTGCCTGCTTTACCCTGTTTAGTAGTGATGAGGATAACGCCATTATTTGCCCTGGCTCCATATATCGCAGTCGAAGCCGCATCCTTCAATAACTCGATAGATGCAATATCATCAGTCGGAATATCATTAAATGATCTTACAATTCCATCCACAACTACAAGTGGTGAACCCGGACTGTTAATAGAAGCACCCCCTCTCAATAAGATTGATGGGGAAGCACCAGGCGCACCAGTGGTGTTTACGACTGTAAGACCAGCGACTGAGCCTTGCAAGGCGGTACCCACATTTGACCGGGGTGCACTTGCCAGAACTTCTTTATCTAATTTTCCAATTGCGCTGGTAATGTTTCTTCTTGACTGTGTGCCATACCCGACAACAACAACTTCACCCAGATTAGATGCTTCCGTTTTCATAGAAAGAGAAACATTGTATGAAGTGCCGACAGTTACTTCCTGAGAAGTAAATCCTATAAATGAAAAAACTAATACATCTCCCTGCGATGCATCAATGGAAAATTCACCATTGGCGTTTGTTTGTGTACCACCGGTTTTACCTTTTATCGTAATGCTCACTCCCGAAAGCGGTTTGCTATCCTCTTCGGAAATAATTTTACCAGAAATTTTTTGAACTTGCGACCAAATAGTTGCAGAGATAAGAAAGCAAGCACTAAGTAGCCAAACTTTCAAATAAGCAGATTTCATGATTAGCAATTTTATTTTATGTATTATGTATGACATAATAAAAATATGATTATTTTTGATTCCACAACATTTTCCAAAAAAAATTGGCGAAACGATTGCGTAAAACTGATATAGCTATACTAACCTTAAAAAGTGCTTACTTAGCTTTATAATAAGTTATACAATAATGAACCTTTCAGCATTAAAAAATAGTCTTAAGTCTGTAGACACCAGCTCGTTGGTAGATAAAGTTGAAGCCAACCTGGTTGAATTACTACAACATAGCAAGCTTAAAATTGGGGACTCAATACCAAAAGAAATAGAGTTGGCTGAAACATTAGGTGTCAGCAGAACTGTTATTCGGGAAGCCCTTCTCCGTCTGCGAATGATGGGTCTGATTGAATCTAAAAAGAAAAAGGGGGCTGTAATTACCAGCCCTGACCTGTTTGGAATAATGAGTAAGAGTATGAACCCACATATTCTCGACCAAGAAACGCTTAAAGAGATATTTGAAATACGATTAGTACTTGAAATTGGAATGGCAGATCTTCTGTATCACCGTATTACTAAAGAAGATATTGCAGAATTAAAAAAAATTGTCAGTAACGAACCTCCTGCCGCTCAATATCACTTATTTAATATAGAACATGAAATAACTTTTCATGGTAAACTTTATGAGATAACAGGTAATAAAACCATGAAAAAATTCCAGAAAATGCTATTGCCTGTTTTTGATTATGTACACAACAGCGGTTTGCTGAAGAAACAACCTAAATTAAAAACCTTTGTGTCACATAAAGAATTAGTGAAAATACTTGAAAAGGGTACCCCCGAAGAATTCAGAAACGGTATGCGTAATCATCTGGAGAATCACTTTGCCAGGCTGTTTGAATGAAAACTTTACTTCTTCATAGAAAAGAATCTACCTCTTCCTTTTATTAAACATCATATAATACCTCGCTGAAAAAATTCCTTTGATTGAGGTTTACAACTTCCTCAACAACTATTCACCAACTTTAGCCGAAGGCCAAATTTATTAGTCAAATCAGATGTCTGGTATTACTTTATGCCGGAGAATAATCAACCAAACTTACCATATTGTTACCAGAGAATTTGGGTAACAACCGGGCAACAAAATGTCTAAAAAAAGAGCAATCAGGGGGAAAACAAAACAAGAAACAATAAGACAAATAGTTCAAAATCAACCAAAAGTAAGTGCAGGGCAAACAAAAGAAAATGATCTATTTTCCAATACAAAAATTAGAGTTCCCTTTACTATCAGGCACTTACAATAGTTGGGCACCAAATAGACAACAAAGGCGACTAAAACAAGTGCAAGGGCACAACAAAGAAAGGAAAAAATGTTGTTGAGTTAAGAGTGTGCTGTTCCTTATCATAAGCAAAAGCAAAGATAAGGTTACAACCTATCGAAGTTGCTTGACAACTGCTTCCAGTTGCAAGCCCATGTAATGGCAGAACTCCTCAACAGTAACAACCTGGTGATGCTGCTTGTTGAAGTGGTCCTTGATCTTCTTAATAAGGTTTCTACCATACCTGTCGCTTCTGCCTGTGATTACCTGAATGTCTTTCGGATAAATGCA
>JAKQEA010000087.1 GCA_029558715.1 Bacteroidota bacterium
AAAGGTAAACCTCCTGTATTGGCAATAGTGAAGGTTTGGTCTATCTCTGTGCCGGCAGCCAAAGTTGCTGTTAATGCATTGGTACTCACTTCAATTGCCGGAGGAAGATAAGCACTGCCGGTAACTTGTAAATTAACCAGATGATCGTTTTCAGCATTACTGTCTATTATTACATTTCCATTATAACTTCCTGCTGTAAGGGGAGAAAAATTTACAACATAAGTATTGATTGAACAGGAAGAGATATTAAAACTCAAAGTATTGCGGCTTAAAGCAGTGCTTTTTGCAGTCAGTAAATTAACTCTTAAGTTTTCAGAAACAGTATAACCATCAGGAGTGGTAATTATTCCATTTAGGGTTTCGCTGCCATAATTCTGGATAGTAAATTCCCGGGTTTGGCTTTCACCTACCGGAATACTGCCAAAATCCAGCGAATTTGGAGTTATTGCAATTTGAGGTTCATTATAAGCTGGCTCTACCACCAGCTTAATATTGGGTCTTGTGAAATAAGCAGTTCCTAAGTCAAAGATATTTGTTTGATTAACATTATCATTTATAAGATAATGGTAACCATTTTCTATGGAAGTATATTGAACTGTTCCTGAACGATTATAAGAGCTGGCAATTCCAAAGGCAGTATCAACTAAAAGATTATCTGTTCCATTCCATAAAAAAGGAGTGGAAAAATTATACATATTCCAACCGGTCTGGGTAGGCAAATAAGCAGGATTGGAATATACCGTCACCAAACTATCGGCATTAACAAAAGTAAATACATTGATAGCCGTAGTATGCTTCAGGCGCACTACAAAGTTCGGCATCGTAACCGCTGGCAAACCAACTATATTAAAACCAAGCTGAGTAATATATATAGGACCGAAAATTCCTGCAGCGTTTAATTCTGCCTTCGTATAAACAGATTGACCGTGTAAACTTTTGAACCATACATTAATAGGCGACGCAGTAGAATTTCCCGTTACAGAAGTCCCGGTGCCGATAATAGCTTGGGTAACAGGTTGAATTAAGGATATGGAGATTTCATTGGTTGTCTCATTATTACTATTATCCGTTGCTTTGGCTTTAATGGTATAAGTTCCTGCTGTAAAGCCGGTAGAATTCCAATTATAGGAATAGGGAGATGAATTATCGGTATAGTAAAGAATATTATTAATGTAGAATTTAACGGAAGTAATTGTGCCATTACTGTCTGAAGCATTTACATCAATAGTAATAGCAGAATTGAGGGCAAAAGTAGTTCCGTTAGCAGGAGAAGTAATTATACAAGTAGGCATTCCACTTTCAATAGTATTTAGGGCAGCATTGGCATTAACCATTCCGTAACCAGTATATCTATCCCAACCTGCACCTCCATCTATAATCATATCAGTTGCGGTAGAAGTAAGCTTGGAAAAAACTTGAGCAGGAGTTAAAGAAGGGTCTTTGGAAAGCAGTAAAGCTGCAACTCCTGCAGCATAAGGTGTGGCACAGGATGTTCCATTGAACCATAAATAATAATCCCCGCTTGTATTATACCCATTCCCTGTTCCCGTAATGTCTGTAGCAGGTAAAATTGTGGGAGCCATTATGTCCACGGCTTTTTTATTATTCTGACTATTAATACCGTAATTGGAACCCCACCAATATTCTCCATCGGAAGAGGAGGCACTTTTTCTCTGTCCTGAAGGGCTGGCTGCGCCTACACTTATTACAGAGGTTTCATTGGCAGGATAAGAAATAGTGGAATTATCCTCGTTTCCGGTAGCAGCAAATAATGCTACACCTGAATTATAGGCGTAATTTAAGGCAGCATCCGTAGAAGGTGAATCTCCTTCTTCTACATCCGTTGCGCCCAAACTCATACTGGCAATATGAGCATTATTGTCAGCCGCATAAGTTAAAGCATTCTCTATAGCTGTAAAATACATTTCTCCATCGGAATTAGCTACTTTTAAAGGCATTACACTGCAACCACCGGCAATTCCGGTAACTCCTAAAGAATTATTTGCTTTAGCTGCAGAAATTCCGGAACAGGCAGTTCCATGTCCTGGCTCTGCACTGTTGTCCATAGGATTGCTGTCATTATCTCCAAAATCATATCCCGTTACTAAACGCAAATCCGGATGCGCAGTATCAACACCTGTGTCAATAATAGCAATTATGATACTGGCTGAACCATAACCCTGGCTTTGATTCCAGGCAAGCTGTGCATCACTGTCAAAACCGACTGTGCCAACTCCTGAACCTGTATGACCGTAAGCAGTATAAGCAGGTAGCTGAGCTGTATTATTATGACCCCAGTTATTGGCATAATAAGTATCATTGGGAACAACTGCAGGATAGGCAATATATTCAGGAATTGCCTCTTCTACATAGCGATTGGTTTTAAACTTTTTAATCGCTTCTTCCACGGTTGTTTTGCCCTCAAGTTTCATTAAAAACCAGCGGTCAAAACCAGTTTGCTTCGCCCAACTTATATCTTTAACATCACGATGAGCTCTGATTATTTTGGTAGCTCCGGTTTGAGACATTAGCTGATCCAGTTCATTAATACCTGTTGATGATTTATCAGCATAAAGGCCTGTTGGAAGATTGGCACGGCTTACTGCTTCAGCACTAAGTTTCACTTTTATCAGGTCAGGTGCATACAGTTTCCTGTTTACATCTTGCTGCGGCTGTAAGGTAACTGCTGTTATAGAACTAAGCAGTAACAGCATTGTAATTACGATTAACGGTCTTTTCACTTTTTCTCCTTAAAAAATCAGGATACCCAAAATCCTTTTTATAAAAGCTCTCAATTCAGGCAAGTAATTTCTTCACTGGAAACTCAGTTCTTTCATCAGCAGATTCATTATTCTCCCTTTTTCACTTCATTACCAATAAAAAGGAGTTACCCTATAATATAATCAAAAAATTCACTTGACCAAATTAATATATTCAAAAGTAGTGAACTAAACCTTTAATCACAGCCGGTGAGCTGGAAAGGAGAAAATATGACCTCAACACCACAATTTACAGGACGCTCTCTGTTTGACCTGGATGATTATTCCCGGGCAGAAATTATGTTCATTCTGGAAGCAGCCAAAAGAATGAAAGAAATTAACTTGCGGGAATATAAAAAAATTCCTACCTTAAGGGGAAAAACGGTTTGTACACTATTTGTAGAAAACAGCACCCGCACCAGAATGAGTTTTGAACTGGCTGCCAATCGTTTAAGTGCCGATGTTGTAAGTTTTCAATCCTCTATATCCTCATTGCAGAAAGGAGAAAGTTTGCAGGATACTGTTTACACTTTAAATGCAATGGGAATAGACCTCTATTGTATTCGTCACAGCAGTCCCGGGAGTCCTCAACTCGTTAACAAATATTCAGGTAAACCTGTTATTAATGGAGGCGATGGTAGACATTCACATCCCACTCAGGCACTACTGGATATTTTTTCTATCTGGGAACGCTTAGGTGACCTGAAAGGACTGAAAATAACCATTGTTGGCGATATTTTGAATAGTCGCGTTGTGCGCAGTAATTTAATTGGAATGGGAAAACTGGGAGCAAAAGTAACTGTTTGCGGACCTAAAACATTGATGCCGGGCAATATGGAAAGTGTTTATAACTGCCGGGTAGAATATGATTTGCCGCGTGCCTTAAAAGATGCGGATGTAGTTATGGGTTTAAGAATGCAACTGGAACGAATGACGGAAGGGCTTTTTCCCTCTTTGGAAGAATACAGTAAACATTATGTTCTTTCCAAAGAGACCTTGAAATATGCCAAGAAGAATGCTTTAATTATGCATCCGGGACCTATGAACAGAGGAGTGGAAATTTTACCCGAAATTGCAGACAGCAATCATAGCATCATTGTGGAACAAGTTGCTAATGGAGTTGCTGTTAGAATGGCTTTGATGTTTTTAATATTAGGTGGAAAAGCATAAGGAGGAAAAAACAATGAAGACCTTAATTATAAATGCGGATATCTATCAAAAGGGAAAGTTCATAAAAGGGGAAATCTTAATTGATAGAAAGAAGATTGTAAAAATAAGCGAAGGAGTGGCGTCCTCCGGCTACACTACAGACAAAGCGGATAAAATTATAGATGCCAAAGGCGCTTGTGTGTTTCCAGGTTTTATAGACCTGCATTCGCATTTACGAGACCCGGGGCAGACCTATAAGGAAGATATCGTTACAGGAACTATGGCAGCTGCGCATGGAGGTTTTACAGCTGTTTGTGCAATGCCGAATACAGAACCCGTTACAGATAATATTGCTTCTGTAGAATACATTCAATTGCGGGCTGAAGAACACGGTTCTGCCAAGGTTTATGTGATTGGTGCTATAACAAAACAATCTGCGGGAGAAGAAATTGCGGAAATGGCAACAATGAAAGCAGGAGGTATTGTAGCTGTTTCCGATGACGGTAAATGTGTGCAAAATGCACGATTAATGCTTTCCTGTATGAAATATGCCAGTAACTTTGGTCTGCCGGTAATTATTCATCCTGAGGATTATTTCTTAGCCGGAAAGGGACAGATACATTCCGGAAAAGTTGCTACCAAACTTGGACTTAGCGGAATTCCCGGTCTGGCAGAAGAAGTGATAATTGCCCGGGATATTATGCTCGCTGAAAGTGCTGGAGTTAAATTACATATTGCCCATATTTCTACGGCGCGCTCTATAGAACTGGTAAAAAATGCCAAAGATAAAGGACTTCCTGTTACCTGTGAAGTAACGCCTCATCATTTGGTGCTGAATGAAGAGGCAAATTTAACTTTTAATACTAATACTAAAATGAAACCTCCTCTGCGGAGTGAAGAAGACCGTCGGGCTTGTGTTCAGGCATTGCAAGAAGGAATAATTGATTGCATTGCTACAGACCATTCTCCCCATGCGGATTTTGAAAAAGAAAGGGAATTTGACTTGGCTCCCTTTGGCATAATTGGCTTGGAAACAGCATTTCCTGTGCTCTATAAAAACTTGGTGCAGACAGGGCAGATAGACCTCAACCGTTTAATTGAGGCATTAACAATTGCTCCAGCCAAAATCCTAAATTTGCCCGGGGGAATTTTAGCCGAAGGGAAAACAGCCGATTTAACGATTATAGACCTGGAAAAGGAAACTCTTTTTTCCGCGGAAAATATACTTTCCAAAAGCAAAAATACTCCCT
>JAKQEA010000088.1 GCA_029558715.1 Bacteroidota bacterium
CCTGGGCAGATTTACAACAGAAGAGCAAATTGATTATACAATTGAACAAGTAACTAACACCGTTAATAAGTTAAGAGAGATGAGTCCGCTTTGGGAAATGTACAAGGAAGGAATTGATCTGAACACTATAGAATGGGCGCACCATTAAACAAAATGTACGATGTGTGAAGTACGATGTACGAAGTTGCTTCACATATCATAACTGATTCTTACTTCGTACATCAAACATCTTAAATCGTACATACAATGGCATATTCAGAAAAAGTAATTGATCACTACCAGAACCCCAAAAATGTGGGTACATTGGATAAAAGCAAATCAAATGTAGGTACCGGCCTGGTGGGTGCACCAGAGTGCGGCGATGTAATGCGTCTGCAAATTGAAGTAGATGAAACAACTGGTGTTATCAAGGATGCCAAATTCAAAACCTTTGGTTGCGGGTCTGCTATTGCTTCTTCTTCCCTGGCTACTGAGTGGCTGAAGGGTAAGTCAATAGATGAGGCAATCACTATTGATAATATGACCATCGTAGAAGAATTGAACCTCCCCCCGGTTAAAATTCATTGCTCTGTACTGGCAGAAGATGCTATCAAAGCAGCGATCAATGATTACAGGAAAAAGAATGGCTTAGAAGAACTGAAATTCGATGAGAGTGTAGTACACTAAAATTCCGAGTGATGAGTGTGACAGCAGATAATGCAATTTATGTAAGCGATAAGGCTAAATCAAAAGTGAAACAGCTTTTGGCGGATGCGGGAGTGGCGGATGACCCTTCTTACTTTCTACGGGTAAGTGTGGTAGGAGGCGGATGTTCCGGGCTTAGCTATAAACTGGACTTTGATAATGAGCAAAAACCTATGGACCAGGTTTTTGAAGATAATGGAGTGAAGGTAGTAACTGACCTGAAGAGTTTTTTATACCTGGTCAATACTACCCTGGATTTTTCGGACGGATTAAATGGAAAAGGATTTTATTTCAGCAATCCGAATGCGAGCCGTACCTGTGGTTGTGGCGAAAGTTTTGCCGTATAGATAATTTAAACCCCAAACCTGATAATAAAAATCCCTTTACGAAGGGATTTTTTATTGACTATAACAGGTGCAAAGGGCTGAAATATAGAAGCTTTAGCTTATTTTGCATCATTGTCCATGCCTATGTGGTCCGTTTGTAAAAAAGAACTCCGCCAATTTTTTAGTAGCCTTACCGGCTACATTGCCATTATTGTTTTCCTGCTTGTAAACGGGTTGGTACTATTTGTATTTGAGGATAATATCCTTGATTTTGGGTATGCCACATTGGACAGGTTCTTTCAATTAGCGCCATGGATTTTGTTATTGCTTATCCCGGCCATTACCATGCGCAGCTTTGCTGAAGAGTTTAAAACTGGTACTTACGAGATTCTACAAACAAGGCCGCTCACCCGCTGGCAAATTATTGGCGGTAAATATCTCGGCAGTTTAATAGTTGTGTTCATTGCCCTGCTGCCAACAATCATTTATATCTTATCTATTCAGCGTCTTTCTTCTAATGAAGGCATTGATTTGGGAGCTACTATTGGTTCTTACATCGGTTTATTTTTTTTGGCTGCTGTGTTTACTGCTATCAGCATCTGTTGCAGCAGTTTTACTAATAATGCAGTAATTGCTTTTATAGTCGGTTTAATTGGTTGTGCCTTATTATACTATGGGTTCAGCGCCATCAGCCGGATGCCGGCATTAGCCAACGGGCCTGATTATTATGTGGAAATGATCGGTATTGATTTTCATTACCGGAGTATCAGCCGGGGATTGATAGATACCCGTGATTTGATCTATTTTCTCAGTTTGATATTCCTGTTCTTTTCAATTACTAACCGAAATCTGCTGAAGCGATGAGTATGAGAAAAGCAGTTGAAAAAATAATGGCTTCGAAATACTGGTGGCTGGTTCTGCTGGTAGTTTTGATTGTTGTCAATTTTCTTGGATCGGTTTTTCATGCCCGGTTTGATTTAACAAAAGAAAAAAGATACACACTCAGTAAAGCCACAAAAGATCTCCTGAAAAACCTGGATGACGATGTGCAGATTGATGTTTTTTTGAAAGGGGAATTTCCTGCAGGGTTTAAAAAACTGGCTAATAGTACAGATGAGTTTTTACAATTATTGAAAGACAGAAACGGGTCAAAGATTCATTATCGGTTTGTTTCACCAGTAGAAGAGATACCGGGTACAAAAACCATCTATGGGGATTCATTAGTTAATTTAGGGGCTATTCCTATTAACCTTACTGTACAAAAAAAAGAAGGTGAAAGCAGTAATATTATTTTTCCGGTAGCGGTAATTGAGTATAAAGGAAAACAATCTCTGGTAAACTTATACCCGGGAGCCAATAGTCGTATTTCCCAGGAAGAAATAAACGGAGCTGAATCTTTGATGGAGTATCAATTTGCCAAAACACTTGATAAATTAACTGCTTCCCAAAAACCTGGAATTGCTTATTCTGTAGGAAATGGTGAGCCAACTGACGGAAGAACATTTATGTTCAGGCAGGCTTTAGCTGATGATTATGATTTTAAAATAATCAACCTGCATAACCAACCCCGTATTCCAGAAGGTGTTGATGTGCTTATGATTGTAAAACCAACGATTCAGTTTACCGAGGACGAAAAATTAAAGATTGATCAGTTTGTCATGCGAGGAGGCAGGCTGCTCTGTTTTATAGATAATTTAATAGCTGAGCAAGATAGCCTTGCTTTTAAACCTGAAACAATTGCCTACGACCGTAACTTAAATCTTACGGATTTGTTTTTTAAGTATGGATTACGCATCAACACAGATCTTGTAATGGATCTGCAATGTGATTTATTGCCCTTTGTGGTTGGAGGAACAAGAGAGAATCCACAGATGGAGTTATTGAGCTGGAACTATTATCCAATGCTTAACCCGACAAACAGCAAGCTTACAAAAGGTCTTGGATATGTCGGGAGTCATTTCGCAAACTCTATTGATACAATTCAGGTAAAAGGGGTAAAAAAAGAACCGCTGCTGGTTACGTCTCCTAATTCACGGATAATAAGTACACCTGCATTAATCAGTCTAAACGAGAACAAGAATGTCCCCGAGGATGTTAAATTTAAGCGTAACGCAATTCCGGTGGCCATGCTGCTGGAAGGCAGGTTCTCTTCACTTTTCAAAAACAGGCTTGGCCGGTCACAATTGGATACCCTGGCATCAACCGGAGAAGCTTTCAGGGAGACATCAGAAGAAAGTAAAATTATTGTAGCGGCGGATGGAGATATACTGTTTAATGATTTCTTGCCTGGTGATGAACCAAATACAGCCCCTGTTCCGATCCAAATGGGTTGGAATAAATATACCTATAGAGAATATCTGAATCAGACAGAGAATGGCAGGTATTTCCGGCCGGTTGCTAACAGAGAATTTCTGCTAAATTGTATAGAATACCAGGTTAGTAATCCTGGCATCAGCGAAACAAGAAACAAAGATGTAGTATTGCGCCTGCTCGATTCTCAAAAAGTAAAGGAACAAAAAACAACCTGGCAATTTATAAATATCGCTTTACCTGTACTGCTGGTAATACTTTTTGGATGGATTTATCAGCAGGTAAGAAGAAAAAAGTATGCCGCCTGAGTTTCCGGATTTTAATTTTGCACCTCTAATAGATTATAATGACAGTTGATCAGATTACATATCTTGTTTTTGGAATTGTATTGGTATTTGCTTTGGTGTTTGACCTTGGTCTTTTGAGTAAAAAAG
>JAKQEA010000149.1 GCA_029558715.1 Bacteroidota bacterium
CGGCGGCACCAGATGCAAAGGTTTTCATCGAAACCGATCAGGCCGCGGTAATCATCCGGGATAAATGTTTTTTCAAACGGGTACCTGGTTGTCACCGGTTTCTTAAATACATTGCCAAGTGCTTTAAAAAATGTTTTCATCTTCTTTATTTGGTCTCCCCAAACCCCTCCGCAGGAGGGATTCAAGAGTCGTTATTGGAGAAAAGTTTCTCATTTATTATAAACTTCATTTCTGTTTTACCTTGCTGTGCAGGAAAGACAAGGGTCATAAGAAGCAATGATAGCCGGCGCAGAACCATATTCATTTCCTGTAAATGCTTCTGTCATGGCTGCCACATTGGAAAATGTTGGCGCTTTGATCTTCAATCTTTCTAATACCTGCGTTTTATTTCCTTTGGCATAATAGAACAATTCACCTCTCGGTGCTTCCAGCCGCACGGTTGCTTCGCCATCAGGAAATGCTTTCGTCTCAGTTACCAGGGCTGATTCAGGTAATCCATTGATGATATTCTCAATGATGCGGATGGAAACATACAATTCACGAAGCCGCACCATATTCCGGGCATATACATCACCCGTAGTTTCGGTTACCATTTCAAAACCTACTTCTTTCCATGGCAGCAGGTCTTCGGTTTCATTGCGCACATCAACAGCCAGTCCTGCAGCCCTGGCAAATGGGCCTACCACATTCAGCCTCATAGCATCTTCTTTGGTAATGGCACCTGCCCCTTTATTTTTTAATGATAATGTCCAGTTGTTTTTGTAGATATCCATCAGCTCATCCAGCTGCGGAATAAATTTTTTCAATCTTTCCATTATGGATTGGGCTACCTGTGGTTTCAGATCTCTTGCTACACCTCCCACAATAGAGAAATCATACTGGATACGGTTACCACACACTGCTTCCAACAATTCCATTGAGAACTCACGGTACTGCATGGTCTTCATGAACAGCGCTTCGAAACCCGAGTTTTCAGCCACATGGCTTAAACAGAGTAAGTGAGAGTGTATACGGTCAAGTTCTATCACCAGCATTCTCAGATATTTTGCCCGCAACGGAATTTCAATCTTCAGTAATTTTTCAGCCACCTGTGAATACGCCGTAGTATGTGAAATAGAACAGAGTCCGCATACACGACCAACTACAAAACTTACCTGCCGGAATTTGAATTTGGAGCAGCAGGCCTGTTCAATACCACGGTGTACATAATATACATTCGCTTCTGTTGCTACAATCTTTTCATTCTCCGTAGTGAATTTAAAATGCAGAGGTTCCAGCAGTGAGATATGCTGGGCGCCTATCGGTATTTCGTATTGCTTTGCCATAATTATTTCTTACCTCACCCCCAGCCCCTCTCCTTCAGAGAGGGGAGTGATAATTCGTTATTAAATGAGTTTACTTTATTATTCATTTTCATTCTTTACTTCTTTTTACGTAAGGGACCGCTTTCAAAATCGGGTTCCAGTACAAATCCTTTTTGAGTGTTTTCTACTTTTATATTCATCAGGTCCACCAGCTCTGCTTCTGCCACCCAGGCGGATACGACAATGTCTTTGATACTCGGTATCTCTTCATGGGGACTTATTAATGCAAAAAAGCAAGTGGTTTCGCAAGGATGGGCATAATCACTGAAAAACCACTGCACTTCTATTTTGTCACCTACTTCTACTGCATTCATCACCATGAAGTGATGAAGATCCGGTTTGTAAAAAGCGGCGATATCGTTTTTCAGGTTTAATAGTGTCGTCTCTATCTTTTTCATGTATACACTGGTTTTATTTCGTCTGCAATATTTCTCCTGTTCAGTTGTTTATTTTCTTTAATCGCTTCTTTATTCAAACGGACAGATTCTTCCAGTTCTTTTGTTTTTGTTTCTAATATGGCCAGGGCCTGTACCACACCGTCAATGATCTGCTCTGGCCTGGTCCCGCATCCGCATACATATACATCTACTGGTATGTATTGGTCAATTCCTCCTTCGCAGTTATACATGCCCCGGAATACGCCGCCGGTACTGGCACAGGCACCGCAGGCTACCACCACTTTGGGTTCCGGCATTTGTGCATATATCTCCACTAATCTTTCACGGTTACGTTTTGTAACGGGACCGGTTACTAGTAATATATCAGACTGTTTCGGATTACCGGTATTGATCATGCCAAAGCGTTCAATATCATATTTTGGGCTAAGACATGCCAGTATTTCTATATCACATCCATTACAGCCGCCAGCGTTATAATGCAGGATCCAGGGAGATTTTTTTCTATAAGAGGCCAGTTTCATGTGAGGCTATTTAGTAGTAAGTTGATAAATGCAAGAGAAAACGACACGGTCAATGAAAACCGGAGCATTTGTTTATAACTAACCCTTGCGGTGGAATTATCCAGTGCATTCAGGTAAAAAAAAGTACATACGATCAGTCCGGTACCCAGTAAAATATTATTGCCGGCAAAGAGGTAAACCAATGCATAGCAGAATACATAGTCAATCCATTTGGCGGTGTACACTGCTTCATAAAAAATGCCGGAGAATTCAAGTTCAACACCGCCGGTTAGCTCCTGGTGCGCTTCGGCTACATCAAACGGAGATTTTTTCAATTTGATCGGCAGCACAAGTAACAAAGCAATAAAGGCCAATGGCATTTTGTACAACAGTGGTTGTTCGGATTGAAAAGCTGCTGCTGCATCAAAACTTCCCGTAAGCATAAAAATGGAGACAGCAATGATGATCAGTACCGGTTCATAAGCCAGTATACTGATGGCGGTACGATTAGCACCGAGGTGACTAAAAATAGAACGGGTGCTGTAGGCAGCCAGTATCAGTAAAGCAGTGGAAAGTAAATGCAGGAAAATGACAAGTATCAGGTCGCCGCCCAGCAACAATACAGCTAATGCAAACCACAGTGAAACAAAATGCATGATGCCCAAAAAAGCATGTGCTGAGTGTACGATCATTTTCCGTTTATCAGCCAGCTTCAGGAAATCGTAGAAGGGTTGCAGCAGCGGTGGCCCGATACGTCTTTGCATCCTTGCTTTGATGATACGTTCAAATCCATACACCAGTCCGCCAAGCAGCGGAGCCAGTATGATCAATATTATCGGGACCCAAAGGTTGTTCATAACAATCAGTTTAAATCAATGCCACCATGATCAATGCCACAAAGAACAGGACGCCTGCTGCTGCGAAATAAGGTGTGGCCCTGTCGGTGGAAAAATAGAAGGAAGAAAAAGAGTAATTCACTTTTTCCCCGCACATATATTCTTTTGCCCTGTCTACATTTTTAAAACGAACGAACATAGCCACCACAATGGTAACAGGCAGTAACAGGAAAGCGATGATCATTGGTAGCAAAGGAAGTTTCACAGCGCCGAGGTACATAGTCCAGCCTTCTGTTACAAGTGCGACCGGTGTGCCGGAAATTTGTGTTGCAACAGGGGTAAAATAATTATTGAGTAATAACGGCAATCCTACAACTGTTGATAATAACAATCCCAGCAGGAGGTAAGTGGTGATAGCGTAAAAGGGCCCGGTTTTCTCAAAATGTATCTTATCCTCGTTACCTGTTCTTGCAATCAGCAAGCCCATCACTTTAAAATATAACAAGGACAGCACAGCACCACCAGCAGCTACAGCTACCATGATCAGTGCGCCCAGAATCTTTTTATCAGTTGCCAGTGTACCCAGGGACTCAATACTCACCCATTTGCCAATGAAAGCGCCGAATGGCGGCAGCAATAATGACATGAAACCAATGGTGATGACCAGTGCAGTAAACGGACCGCTTTCGCCCAGCTTATCCATATCAGATGATTGCTTCAGATGAAATACTTTTTCCAGTATGCCTGCATTGAGAAAGAGCATGGACTTGGAAATACCATGAAACAATACCAGTATCAGTGAAGCAGTAATAGTAACCGGTGTACCTACTGCAGCCATCATGATCATCAACGCTAATAAGGCAATGGTG
>JAKQEA010000172.1 GCA_029558715.1 Bacteroidota bacterium
ATATTTTTGAAACCCGCTTCTTCAATGATACCGAGGTATTCACTTTTTTGGATAGCACCCGATACACAACCGGCATAGAGTTCCGCCACTTCTTTCCATTTGGCCGGTAACTCACCTTCCAGCACAATATCAGAGATAGAGAAATGACCACCGGGTTTTAATACACGGTACACTTCGCTGAATACTTTATGTTTATTGGGAACTAGGTTCAGCACACAATTACTGACGATCACATCGGCTTTGTTGGAAGTAACCGGCATGTCTTCAATATCACCCTGGCGGAATTCCACGTTGTTAAATCCTAACTTTTCCGCATTCTCTCTTGCTCGGGCAATCATGGCTTCTGTAAAATCAATACCAATGATCTTTCCTTTGTCACCGGCCAGTTTGCGGGCCACAAAAGCATCATTGCCGGCGCCGCTGCCCAGGTCGATCACGGTATCGCCTTCCTTGATCTTTGCAAATTCGGTGGGCAAACCGCAACCCAGGCCCAGATCGGCATCCGGGTTATATCCTTCCAGTTTTGTGTAATCATCGGCCATAATGTTGTACACATCATCTCCGCAACAGGCGGATGTGGCACCACAACAGGATGCCGCATTCAGGTCTTTTGACTGCTTTGCAATCTCGCTGTATTTTTCTTTGACTAATTGTTTGAGTTGTGAATCGTTATGCATGGCTTTAGTTTTATTGTTATATAGAATGTTTTTTTGGAATTTCAGCAACAAGCTTTCTCATTCTTCACTTTCAGGTTATTGAAAAGAGAAGTAAACTCGTTGTTGAATTTTTCAAAAGCTTTCCAGTTAATACAGTAGCAGCTGCGGGGCCCGTCAACTGTTCCGCTGATAAGTCCTGCATTCTTTAATTCTTTCAAATGTTGCGACACAGTAGACTGTGCCAGGGGTAAAATATCCACGATCTCACCACAGATACATTCATTGCGCTGTGCCAGTACTTTCAGAATGGCGATACGGGCCGGGTGGCTCATGGCTTTGGCAAAATTCGCCAGGTCCTGCTCCTTTTGGGTAAACTCTTCTTTCTTATGAAATGCCATAATATTAATCTTATATCGCAAATATACGATTAATGTGACTTAGCTCACAAATCTTTTTTTTGAGCCCCGGATTGTGCATACTTAAAATGAAGAAAGACGTTGAAAACCAATTGTTGCAAAACAAAAACGCCTTCACTTATCTTAGCCGAAAGTTTTACGGTGAATAGAATTGACCGGCTTCATGCCATCCTTACTCATTTACAAAGTAAAAAGAAGGTAACAGCCCAACAGGTAGCAGATCGGTTTTCGATTAGCTTACGAACTGTTTACAGGGATATTAAAGCTCTTGCAGAAAGCGGTGTTCCGGTACACGGAGAAGCCGGGACCGGTTATAGTATTATGGAAGGTTATCGCCTGCCACCGATCATGTTTAGCCGGGAGGAAGCCGCTGCACTATTGATGGGCGGTAAGCTGGCGCAGCAAATGACAGACAGTTCGGTGAGGAAAAACTATGAGGACGCCTTGTTTAAGATACAGTCTGTATTAAGAACTGCGGACAAAGAATATGTTGAACAGTTATTGCCTAATATAGTTGTAACGAGGCCTAGGATAAAAGCAGAAGAGACCTCCGACAAACACCTTATTGCTTTACAAAGGGCAATAGCAGGAAAGAAAGTGATTTTTATCCGGTATCAAAGCAATAAAGAAAGCATAACGGAAAGGCAGGTAGAGGTTGTCGGTCTTTGGCATTATGGACAACACTGGCACCTGATTGGCTGGTGCCGGATCCGCAACGGCTACCGGGATTTCAGGGTGAGCCGCATACTCCACTTACAACTACAAGACGAAACCTATAGCAGCCGGTCTTACGAGTCTTTAAAGGATTATATAAACAGCGTATCCGATATATCATCCCATTTGCAGGAAATGGTGATTTTGGTTAATAAAGGTTCAGGTCATCTGTTATACGAAGCCAAATACCAGCAAGGCTTCATCAAACAGGAAGAGATTGGTGATAAGATCAGGATGCATTTTCTAACACCTCACCCTGAATACTTTGGCCGATGGCTGCTAATGTATACAGACCTTATTACAATCGAGTCTCCCGGTTCTCTCAGGATAATTATGAAAAGACTGATAGCAGAACTGAAGAAGGCACATACCTGAAAAAATTAGTTTTTTTTAATAGAGCTATCCCGTTGATGTCAATTTGTAATACATTCCGAAACACAATAAAATCAGGAAGCTTTCTTTTTAACAAGAGATATCAGCACCCCGCTGCTAATTATACATAGAATGCCCAGCGTTGACATCCAGTCAGGGAAGTCATCGCCCAGCGCCATACCAATAAAGACAGAGAAGATAATATTTGCATAGCCGATAGAAGAAACAATACCAGCCTTATCTGCGCCATAAGCTTTTGTAACAAAATATTGTCCAAACAATGCTGCTAAACCTAACCAAAACACATATAACCACTCAATACCAGAAGGCCACCGCCACAGGATAAAGAAAACGTCATCAGCTGGAATATTAGCAACAAGGCGACTGAGCATAAAAACAACAGGAACAAAAACTCCCGTACCAATAAATGCCAATACAATGATCCTTGAATCATAATACCCGGCCAGGCGGTTAACGGTGATATAAGCCAACGCCGAAGTGATGCCCGACAAAAGTCCTGCTGCATGGTAATACCAGGGAAAATGCATGGCTGGTTTATATATCAGCAACATCCCTGCAAAACCAAGAAGCACCGCAAACAGGACCACTCTTCCGTGATATTCGCGGAACAACAAAAAAGAAAATACAGCAATAAACAATGCCGAAGTAAGGTTGTATGTCATCGCTGTACCCAGGGGAATATGGAGGATACAGTATAATAAAGTGTATAATGCTGTTGTTCCCATCATACCCCGGAACAGCAGGAGATGAAATTTACCGCCTTTATTAACCGGAGGCCTGATGATAAATCCGGCCACTAATACAACCAGGCCAATTAAATTTCTCCAAAGCACCAGCTGCCCGGCACCAAAACTGCCTTTTAACAACTTGGCGGCACCCCCCATTAATGAGAAGCCAAGCGCTGCCAGCAACATGAATATAATTCCTTTGTATCTGGAGTCAACAGGCATCAGATCTTTGATAGTTTTTCAACTGCCATTTCCAGCGTTTCGTTCTTTTTTGAAAAACAAAACCGCAGCACTTTATCATCTTTCGCATTGTGATAAAAAGCAGAAACAGGAATAGTGGCAACGCCTGCTTCTTTGGTTAAACGTATTGCCAGGTCTTTATCTCCTTCATTACTGATGCGATCATACTTTGCACAAACAAAATAACTTCCATGGCTTTCCAGCATATCAAATCTTGTGTGGCTCATCAGGGAAATAAAATAATCTCTCTTTTGCTGCATAAATGCCGATAAGGACAGGTAAGCGTCTTTGTTTTGTAAGAACTGTGCCAGCGCTACCTGCGAAGGAGTGTGACAGCTGAAGCAATTAAACTGGTGTACTTTTCTGAACTCCCTTGTCAGCTCTGGCGGCGCAATGCAATAGCCCAGCTTCCAACCAGTACAGTTATATACTTTGCCGAAGGAGAAACAAACAAAACTCCTTTGCAACAGGTCGTTATAGCGAAGTATGCTCTGGTGCAGGATATTGTCAAAGATCAGGTGTTCATATACCTCATCACTGATGATGAATATATTAGTGTTCGCCACCACCATTCTTAGTTCATTAATGTCATTTTCGGTTATCACACTTCCCGTAGGATTATGCGGTGAATTAATAATGATAGCTTTTGTTTTTGAGGTGATGGCTTTTTTTGCAGCGGCCCAATCGATATGATAATCGGGATAAACAAGATTGATGGTAACAGCTTTTGCCCCGTTGATCTCAATGTTGGGGATATAACTATCATAAGCGGGTTCAAAGACGATTACTTCATCACCGGGCTGAAGAATAGTGGTGAAGGCAGAATAAATTGCATAAGTACCACCCGGAGTAATGGTGATCTCTGTCTCCGGGTCTATTTTACTATGATACAGACCTTCAATCTTCTCTGCGATCGCTTCCCGAAGCGGCAACCATCCCGGCATAGGGGAATACTGGTTAAAATTATTTTTCATTGCCCAGTTGACAAGGTCGGTCAGCTCATGATTCATGGGAAAATCGGGAAAGCCCTGACCAAGATTTACCGCATTGTGATGGGTGGCGAGACCACTCATTATTGTAAATATATTAGTGCCAACGGCTGGAAGCTTGGATTGTATTAGCAAGACTCAAGGGTTTTAAATGAGGGCAAGGCATCAAGAGGATGCCTTGCTAAGTTCTGTAATAATTTATAAAGAAACTATTTCACAGCAATCTTTGCAAACTTCAATTCCGTTTTTGCCATCAGGTGTTGCCGCCAGGAGGGGATGAAAAGTTCATTTTTTACAACAAAAGCATGACGGGGCATCAGGATGGTTTCTTCATTGTTAGAGGCAATTATTTTCCGGGTCATTTTACCCGAAGCAAGATCGATGGAAACACCATATATATTACTTCTCTTTCTGAAGTTGGTTACTGTTTTTACCTTATTACCGTATTCGGGGTTTACATTGTTGCTGGTATGATCATTCAGCAACAGGATCAGGCTGTTATTATGTATCAGACTTTTGTAGGAGGAATAATAAGGCATACCGCCTGCGGCAGCAAAATATCCGCCCCGGTCGTAATCATAACTAAACCCACTTCCATAGCTGTTGCTGGTTGTGCGAACCTCTTCCAGCTGCGATTTAGGTAAAGCGTTCAGCCATTTGATGCTCCCGTTCTGATCGGCATTAATAACCAGAATATCCTGGTTGGTAAAACGGTGAACAAAGGTCGTGGTTCTTGTCCAGGTTCGGGTAGAAGCATTATAACTTGAATTAACATAAGAATAAAAGGAATACCTCGATACTTCACTGGTGATGATAACAGAGTTGTCAACCGGGTTTATATCAACAGATTTGATAATAAAACTATTAGGAAACTCTTCCTCTTCATCTTCCTCTTTTGCTTTCTTTGCCTGCTTTTTACTTTCTTTTATCTCATCATCATCATCTGCCGCATCTTCGTAGCCGGTACCCAGCATACCAGCATTGATTTCTTTAAAAGAACTAAGCAATAATTCCCCCCTTTCCGGATCGACCTTGTTTATAAAAAAACCATTAAGATCTTCCTTCTTTGCCGAGTTGCTGTAAAAACCGGCGAGTAAAAGTTCTCCCGAAGATTGTTCAATGAGCTTACCGCTGATTACATACCTGTCGTCTGTATCAAGCTTTACATCGCTCAATTTTTCTCCGTTGGTATTATAAATGGAGAGAACATACTGTTTAAAAACAAGGCGCTTTCTTTTCTTTTTTCCAATTTGCGCTTCTTCAAACTCTTTTCCCAATAAAATGATTTTATTGTTTTTTGTGTATTGCACATCCTGCAGCTGGTAGAGGTTCGGCTCAAAAGAGAGGTTGATAACCGTGTTTTCTTTTTTCCTGAGGCTTTTATCCAACAGGCAAACGCCGATAGACACCCTGTCTTTAGCTGAAATATTACTGACCATTAAGAAAGAATTGCCATTATGAATCGGCGAAACCTTCATGTCATAATCATCTCTTTTACTTTCCAGCTCATAGCTTCCCAGTTCGCCAAAATCACCCATCAGTTCCCCGCTGTTCTTATCAACCTTTGCGCCATATACTTTGAATAGCCGGGTCTTTTTTTCGTAGTCTGTTGTAAAAAGATAAAGATCATTGCCAAGGGTTTGAAAACCCTGAAAATCGAGACCCTTTAATTCCTTTTTGTATTCTTTGTCAAAAACCTCCCCAAAATTCTTGTCCATCTTATACAGTTTATAAGAAGAAGGGGGAGCTCCAATAGTAAACATAGTCCTTGCCCTGCGCTGTTCGGTGAAATAAAGACCTGTATTGTCTGCGGCAATAATATCAAGGTCGGCGGTTCCTTTTTTTAATTTGATCTCTTCGCCCCAGGTTATTTTATACGTTTGGGCAACAACAAAAAGTTGCAGAAATATTCCTGTAATTACCAGGGTTGTTTTTTTCATTGTGGTTTTTTATTCAAAGAAATAGAAAAATGAAGGAATCCCATAATACCAGGGATCAAAATAAACCTAAATAAGGCAGGTTATTTCTTTTTTCCGCCGGCCTTATTGATGACGAGTTCGTAAGAATGATCGATCCACTCTTTTAGCTGCTTGTCTGAAACGGAACCGTCGGCAACAATAGTATTCCAGTGCTTTTTGTTCATGTGATAGCCGGGAAGTACACAAGAAAACTCTTCTCTTAATTCAACCGCCTTATCGGGATCACACTTTACATTAAACCGGAGATCTTCATTATCCAGGCCGGCTAGCAGGAAAATTTTTCCGGACACCTTAAATACCAGCGTATCCGGCCCGAAGGGCAGCGTTTCTTCTGTTCCGGGCCTGGATAAACAATATTCCCTGAGTGTTTCAATATTCATATCAGCCGGTTATGGCGGTCGCCTCTATCTCAATCAGGTATTCAGGAGCTATCAGCCCCTTTACTTCAATCATTGAAGTGCAGGGCTTGATATTTTTAAAGAATTCACCGTGGGCTTTTCCATATTCTTTCCAGCGGGTAATATCCGTAACAAACATTCTTGTTCTTACCACATCTTTTAAAGAAGAACCGGCCTTTTGTAAAACCCGTTCGATTTTTTCAATGATGTATTTTGTTTGTGCATAGGCGTCATTTTTTCCGATGAGTAAGCTGTTTTCATCAACAGCCACGGTACCGGTTACTTCAATGATATTCCCGATTTTAACGGCCCGGCTATAACCAACGATATCTTCCCATTTAGCGCCGGAGGAATAGTTTATTCTTTCCATTATGGTTTTATTTCTATGTTTTCTTCTCTTATCAGCAATTCGCCATCCATTCTTAATAATATCTGCGCCACCGTAACCACATCTTTCTGACAATAAGTTATGATACGTTGCAGGTTCTTTTCTTTCCAGTACACCTCCCATACCACACTTCCGTCAATATCATCTTTCGGCGTTTGTATCCCCAGCGTATGTGCCAGCAGGTTTAGGGAAGTATAGCTTTTAAAATCACCAAACTTCCAGAGATCCATAGTGTCAAGGTGGTTCACCTCCCACGGTTTCTTACCCGATATATTCAGAATTGAAGGAACCGGAATCTGATTAACCACCATCCGCCGGCACAAATAGGGAAAATCAAACTCTTTACCATTGTGCGCACACAAAAATTTGCTTCCGTCTGCAGCCCATTTCTTCAGCATCTCTGCAAACTCATATAATAATTTCTTTTCATCATCCCCGGCAAAAGATTTCAGAATAATTTTTTTGGCTCCTCCTGTTCCCTGGATAAAGCCACAGCTGATACAGACGATCTTTCCAAACTCTGCATAAATTCCTGCACGGGGATAAATCGACTCACAGGTTTCGTCCTCTTTATTTCGGATAAGATATTGTGCTTTTAGTTCCCAGAGTTTTTTCCATTCATCGGGAAGTTCTTTGTATGAGGGCTGCTGGGGAACTGTTTCTATATCCAGGAAGAGAATGTTATTAACCGGGAACATGGAGGATGGTTTATTTTCTTAAAAGTAAAAAACCCCGGACAAACCGGGGCTACTACTTTCTGGTAATTATAGAAGAGGGTGAACTATAGGTATTTATCTCCCATATTTCTCTTTACTTCAGCGACATACTCTTTTATTTCCTGTTCTTTATCTTTTTTACAAACAAGTAAAACATCCTTCGTGTCTACCACAATATATTCGTCAAGCCCCTGTAGTACCACCAGTTTGTTATCCGGAACATGGATCATGCAGTTCTTGGCGTCCACCACCATTACTTTTTTGCCGGCTACTGCATTGCCCCAGTAATCTTTTTCCATGTTTTCCCAGGCGCTGTGCCAGGTGCCGAGATCGCTCCAGGAAAATGTAGCCGGGATAACATACACATTTTCTGCTTTTTCCATCACACCAAAGTCAATTGATATATTGGTGCATTGCGGGTAAATGCTTTCAATGGCTTCCTTTTCTTTACTCGTATTGAACTTGTCTTTTTCAGCAGCAAAAACCTCGTATACCTCCGGCAGGTATTTTTCAAAAGCGGCTAAAACATTTTTCACTTTCCAGGTAAATATGCCCGCATTCCATAAAAAATCGCCACTGGAGATGAACGCTTTTGCCAGCTCTACATTGGGCTTTTCTGTAAAGGTTTTCACCTTGTACACATCCGGAGCTGCTTCGGCAGTATCATGCTGAATATACCCGTAACCCGTATTAGGATAAGTTGGTTTTACGCCAATTGTTACCAATGCGTTGATATGATCAACAAAATCAAATGCTTTTTTAGCGGTTTTGACAAACTCATCTGTTTCAAGAATAAGATTGTCGGCAGGAGCAGCTATCATCAGGGCCTTCGGATCTTTTTTTAATAGCTTGAAGGCAATATAGGCGATGCAAGGTGCAGTGCTTTTGCGGGAAGGTTCAGATAAAATATTTTCGTCCGGAATATCAGGGATTTGTTTTTTTACAATGCCGGTATATTCTTCAGCTGTTACGACGTAAATATTTTCGGCAGGAACCAGTTTTGCATAGCGCTCAAAAGTTTGCTGGATCAATGTCTTGCCGGTACCCAGGATATCTAAAAACTGCTTGGGAAAATTAGTACGGCTCATTGGCCAGAAACGACTTCCGATTCCCCCGGCCATAATCGCAACGTAATGATGTTTGTTCATGTAATGAAAGTGAATGGCGAAAAGCGATGGAATGCTTCCAGCGCAGATAGCCGGTTATATTAATCCTTCTCTTATCAGGTCATGCAAATGTATAATACCCAGGTATTTTCCTTTCTCGGTTACGGCCAATTGTGATATTTCATTTTTTCGCAACATATCCAGCGCACCAACAGCCAGTTCATCAGGGCCAATCGTTTTGGGGTTCGCCGTCATTATATCACCCGCCCTGATGGTATCAATCGCAATACTTTTTTCCAGCATCCGCCGCAGATCCCCATCGGTGATGATTCCCAGCAAGCTGTCTTCAGCATCAACAACAGCAGTAATTCCCAACCTTTTTGCTGTCATTTCAACAATAACCTCTTTTAACGATTCACCGGCTAATACTTTAGGCCTTTCATTATCTGCATACAGGTCGGCTACCCTCAAGTACAGCTTTTTTCCTAAAGCCCCCCCGGGGTGAAACTTTGCAAAATCTTCTGATTGAAATCCTTTCAGTTGCATAAGACAGATAGCCAGGGCATCACCCATTACCAACTGTGCAGTGGTGCTGGATGTAGGGGCCAGGTTGTTAGGACAGGCTTCCTGCTCTACTGTTGTATTCAAAATAATAGAAGCATGGCGGGCTAAGTACGACTCAGTATTGCCGACCATGGCTATTAATATATTGCCGAAATTCCTGATCAGCGGGATCAGCACCTTTATTTCGGGACTTTCCCCACTTTTACTGATTACTATAACCACATCATCCTGTTGTACTATACCCAAATCACCGTGAATAGCATCAGCGGCGTGCATAAAAATGGAAGGAGTCCCCGTAGAATTAAATGTGGCAACGATCTTTTGAGCAATAACAGCACTTTTGCCAATACCGCTTACAACAATCCGCCCCCGGGCAGATGAAATAGCCGCTACCGCCTTTTCAAAGTCATCATTAATATAAGAAGCAAGACCAGCTATTGAATTAGCTTCCAACTCTATGGTTTTTAAAGCCACCTGTTTTATTGATACAGCCATAATTGAAACGCCAAAATTAGAGTTTTTACTATGAAGTCCTTGTTGTGCAATCGTTGTGCTTCAATTTTAACGCTTCAGGGCCCGAAAGACTGGCAAACATGCGTAAATTTGTCGTCCTTGCCTGCCGAAAGGCAGACTCTTAAACGGTGGAAGAAGTTGTGCGACAGGAAGCCCTGCCCGGTTTAGTAATCACTAACCGCTGAGACCCCGGTCATTAAGAAAAACAAAGAAACAAACTGCCTGTTTCCTGATTATAAACAGGATGCCTGTGAAAAAAAATTGATTCGGCGGCAACACCGTTCGAACAAAAAGAAGTATCTTAAATAAATCTGCATTTAATAATTAATTGCAATATGTCCGGAAGGACTCCTATGAAGAAAAAAATGAGCAATGGGAACAACTGTTAAGAAAGCCGCAGCTAAAAAGACGGCGAAGACAAAGGAAGCGGCTCCTGCGAAAAAAAGATTTGATCTGCACAATGCATTGCAGGAGTATTTTGGGTTTGACAAATTCAAAGGCACACAGGAAAAAGCAATAGAATCATTGTTGGCGGGGCATGATACGTTTGTAATTATGCCAACGGGTGGAGGAAAAAGCCTGTGTTACCAACTGCCGGCTATGGTCAGCGAAGGAGTTGCCATCATCGTTTCTCCGCTTATAGCGTTGATGAAGAACCAGGTTGACCTGGTTCGGGGCTATAGCAGCAATGACGAAGTGGCCCACTTTCTTAATTCCACATTAAATAAAAAAGAGATAAAAGAAGTGCACGATGATTTGCTGAGTGGCAAAACAAAAATGCTCTACGTGGCCCCGGAAACATTGACCAAACAAGAAAATCTTGAATTCTTCTCTGACTTAAAGATCTCTTTCTTCGCTGTAGATGAAGCACACTGTATTTCAGAGTGGGGACATGATTTCCGTCCGGAATATCGACGCCTCCGTGAAATGATGATACAAATAAATCCGGATGCACCGGTGATTGCTCTCACGGCAACAGCCACACCCAAAGTGCAAAGCGATATTGTAAAAAACCTGGATCTGCGGGAGCCGAATATTTTTATTTCTTCTTTCAACCGGGCCAATCTTTATTATGAAGTATTGCCCAAGATCAAAAAGGCGCAAACTGATGAGAACATTGTCCGCTTTATTAAAGGGATGAAAAATAAAAGCGGCATCATTTACACCCTCAACAGGAAGACAACAGAAGAATTAGCAGATATTCTGATGGCAAATGGCATCAAGGCTGTTGCCTACCATGCCGGGCTTGATAGTAAACTAAGAGCAGAAAGGCAGGATTTGTTTTTAGGAGAAGAGGTGCAGGTGATCTGCGCCACCATTGCCTTCGGCATGGGTATTGATAAACCCGACATCCGGTTTGTCATTCATTATAATATTCCAAAATCTATAGAAAATTATTACCAGGAAACCGGCCGTGCCGGCCGTGATGGATTGGAAGGCAAATGTGTTCTCTATTATTCACACAAGGATGTAAGCAAGCTGGAACACCTGATGAGGGATAAACCGCTTAGTGAAAGAGAAGTCGGGGCACAATTAATTAATGAAACAGTTGCCTTTGCCGAAACAGGGGTTTGCCGGCGGAAAATACTCATGAGTTATTTTGGCGAGGAGTATGAAAAGGAAAATTGCGGGCAATGCGATAATTGTAAACATCCGAAAGAAAGACTGGAAGCAAAAGACGAGGCTGTACTTGTATTAAAAGCGATCAAGGCGCTGGATGAAAGATTTGCTACCGACTATGTGGTACAGATCATCAGCGGGAAACTGACGCCGCAGATACAAATGTTCCGCCACGATAGCCTGGAGGCTTTTGCCAGTGGCAATGACAGGGATGCACACTTCTGGAACTCGCTGATCAGGCAAATGATACTGGAAGGGTTGCTGACAAAGGATATCGAAGAATATGGAGTATTGAAGTTTACCAAAAAGGCAGAAGTTTTTTTGAAAAAACCGAAATCATTCCAGATAGTATTAAATAAACTATATGATGATGCCAATGCAGATGATGAAGAAGGCACAGAAGCTACTGTAGGCGCTGCAGCAGATGAAAAGCTAATGGCAATGCTCCTGGAACTTCGCCAGAAAGAAGCGAAGAAAAAAAACCTGCCTCCTTTTGTTATTTTCCTTGAATCGTCATTGCAGGATATGGCCACGTTCTACCCAATTACCATGGAAGGACTGGAGAAATGCCAGGGAGTAAGTAAAGGAAAGGCAATAAAATACGGCCGGCCCTTTGTTGAACTGATTGCAAAGTATGTAGAGGAAAATAATATTGAACGACCGGATGATTTTGTAATGAAGAGTGTGGTGAATAAGAGCGGCAATAAAGTTTATATCATTCAGAACACGGATAAAAAAGTTTCGCTGGAAACGATAGCCAAGAATAAGGGATGGAGAATGGATGAGATGCTGGAAGAAATGGAAACCATTGCCGCCAGCGGCACAAAGCTCAACCTGGATTATGCCATTGATGAAATGCTGGACGAGGATGATCAGGACGAAATAATCGAATACTTCAAAGGCTGCGAAACCTCTTCTTTACAGGTGGCACAGGAAGAACTTTCAGATTACAACTTCAACTGGGAGCAACTGAAAATCATGCGGATCAAGTTTTTGAGCGAATACGGGATGTAGGCATAAACATAAATCCCGTTTAGTGTGGATTTTTTGTGAATTCCCTCTATATTTGCAGCCCCGAAGCACAAAAACGAAGGATAGGCTTCCACTTACCGGAGTCGATGTGTTTCAGGAATGGTGCGGTAGCTCAGTCGGTAGAGCAAAGGACTGAAAATCCTTGTGTCGGCGGTTCGATCCCGCCCCACACCACAAAGAAAAAGAAAGTGTTATGATAAATCTTCATAACACTTTTTTCTTTGGGTACAACATAGGTACAACAATTCGGACTTTATTCTCTTTCCAGGTTATCCTCCTTTTCCTTGTCTGATTGTCGGAGCGCACCCAGTTCATCCATTTGTTTGTTAATAAATGTCTCTTGTCTGAGATGCTCCTTGAAATCAAAAAACCCTTCGAAGTACGATGATGATACATCATCTATCAGCGTCACATTTGTAAGAAAATTTGGTTCATAATCTGCAATCAGGGCAGCATGATTAAAACCCTGTATGTACTCTTGTTCGTTCATTTGTTCTTGGTCATTATTAATAAGTTGTTCCATTGTATATGTTTTAGAAGGGTTCCCGAACATGTTTTTCAAGGTATTCATTGAGTGATTCAACATCATAGAGAATAATTTTCTTCTCTGGATGGCTAAACCGAATAGCTCCTGTATCCCTGAGCTTTTGTAAAGTGGTTTTGCTTGTAATTCGAAGCTTACGCATAGCCTCCTCTGCCGAAACCCATCGGTCTTCCTTAATATCGTGGGTTTCCTTTATGCGCTTTACCACCTGCTCAATCAGCGCATAGAAAGCTTCAGTCTGCATCATAATAACCTCCATAGTCGTATTTTAGAACCTAGAAAATGTACATTTAACTACTTTACAAGATTGCATTTCACCCCGGCGAAGTATCTACGGAGCTTGAAATGCCGCCTTCAGCGAATTCACCAAATGGTGAATATTGAAAAGGCGAAAGGACTGTGAATTCCCTTTCTCTCTCCGCTTCCAGTTCCCTCTTTTTATTGTTCTTTCTCAACTGACTTAATTCTGTCAATTCTTTCTCTTCCCTTACTTTCTCCGCCACCGGAACCTGCTCGTGTTGTGCATTAAACCTTTCCTTTGAACGGCCATGCCTGGGCAGGCTATTTACCAGTTCAGGGTATTTTTCCTTTTGAAAGGCATCCAGTTTTTTCTTCAGATTAGAAAACTCTTTCTGTGAAAGCCTGCTTGATTTACCATTTATCTGATTCCCTGAGACTGCAAAATGAAGGTGTATATGGTTGCGGTCAGTATGCTTGGTACCTACATAAAGATTGTTCACTCCCCGAAGCTGAATAAACTTTCGCGCGATGCTTCTGAGTTTTGTATCGGTGATATGGATGGCGTCTTTATGTGACCAGGATAATATTGAATGGTGGATTATGATTTGATCTGACCTTTTGTATTTTCTGGTCAAAAGATTTTTCTCAAACTCTTTTATGAACCCTTCCACAGATTTACTCTTTATATTATGCCGGATGATAAAAGGGGTATTGTTCTTCCGTTTTGCTGCACCAGTTTTCTCCTCCTGTAGCATGTACCGAAAGATGTAGCGGACCAGTTGCCGTGTTCCTGTTTTCTTTCGTGTCAGGTTTTTAAGAATCATAGTTTATCGGGATTGGTTAGCTTGCCTAATACATATGTTTCCAAATGATTTATTTTTTCCATCAAGGCGATCCCTGTTTTATCTGGCAGGTTATTGTCTTCTGTCATTTCTTGAACCCGGGAATATGTCAGCATAAGAATTTGCCTTATCTGGTTAACAGCATCCGGGTCAGGTAACAGAAATTGTTGGTTGCAATAGGCCAGGGAGGCCTCTTTTATGAATCTCGTTATGCTTCTATGGTGACATTTTGCACCTTCGGCAATAATTCGGAATTCTTTAGAATCAAAAGAGACAGTAAACTCCTTTTGCTCCTTTCTGCGTTTGCGCCTCCAATTGGCTTTATAGTTTTTCCAATAAATCTTTCTGGCATCTGCTTCTGGCAAACCAGATGTAGCTAAGTATTCTGCAAGTGTATTCGTATGGTTATTTCTTTTGCTCATTATTGAAATTGAATAAGTGGAGGTATTGGGGTTTGTTTCTTTTGTAAAGGAGTTTGTATCGGGTTCGCAAGGCCACTTAAAGCAATATTTTTAAAATAAGGGACTACCCTGCATTTTAAGGGTTGTGAATTACCAATAAGGATTATCGCCTCTTCTGACATGCGGATTTCATCGGGCGTCATCAGCTCTCTGGATTTCTCAACTCCTTTTTCATCAGTGTATGTATATTTTCCAAGTGCCTGTGAAAGTTCTTTACAGGTATGAAGCGGCTGCCCCTTCAAAAATACCTGTGTACCACAGTTTGTTTTCACCTGATGAGCTTCTGTTGCCCCATACCGGGAGATTAAGGACATTTCATCTTGCATACACAAAAGAATACCTGCTGAAAATTTCCTGATATTACTTACTGTTGTAGAAAGATTAGGAAAGGTCATCGTAGCAGCCTCGTCAATCAAAAAGAAAATTGACCGTTCTTTCTTTGTGGGTATTCTTGAAAGAACATAATTAAACAGGCTTTGGAAAAACAGAGCTGATAAGGGCTTAAAGTACATGAGGTCTTTTAATGGGTTACAGATATAAAGGGCCACTGGTTCTTTTCTCAGTATTGAAAAATCAATCGTATTGGTTGCGGTTGTCTTGCATACCTCCGGATCGCAAAACAAATTCAGGGCCGTTCTGGCTGTGGCTATGATTGATTGTATGGTTTTATCGCTTATTGCCAGCGTAGCCTTATAGGCGCTCAGCAGTTCCTCATCGCGAGTTTTTACAATCAGTCTGTCAACCGCTGTACCATTAACCGCAAATGTTTCTATAAGCCGGAGTACATTTTGCAGTGTCCGAAGTTCCGGTGGCTGGTGAAATACCAAATACCGGGCAAAAAGACTGATAAGCATGATACTGCTTTGCTCCCAAAACGGGTCGTTTTTTGATTCTCCCAATGCATTACGAATAATGAGTAATGCTACCTTCTGAATGTCAGAAATATTGGAGCATTCAAGAAGCGGGTTAAATGATTC
>JAKQEA010000063.1 GCA_029558715.1 Bacteroidota bacterium
ATTGAGCCTAACAATAGCCCTATAAGATTTTACCCATTCTCGAAAATCTTCGCCCGAAAATCCGGCGTATCTTTGCAGCTTGCAATTTTTTTAAACTATTAATACTCCCTTTCGGGAATGAGGCAATATGAGTAAAAAAGGGAAAGTTTTGGTGGCAATGAGTGGCGGTATTGACAGTACCGTAACGGCGCTGATGCTGCATGAGCAGGGCTATGAAGTAGTGGGCATCACCATGAAAACATGGGACTATGCTGCAGCGGGCGGCAGCAAAAAAGAAACCGGCTGCTGTAACCTGGATTCCTTCAATGATGCCCGGCAGGCTGCAGTAGAGCATGGGTTTGCCCACTATATTCTAGACATCAGGGAAGAGTTTGGTGATTTTGTGATCGAGAATTTCGTGGATGAATACCTGGCAGGCCGTACTCCCAATCCCTGTGTGCTTTGCAATACGCATATCAAATGGCGGGCTTTATTAAAAAGAGCTGACGCACTGGGCTGCGAGTATATTGCTACCGGTCACTATGCCAAAATAAGACAGCATGATAATGGCCGCTATGTAGTAAGCAAAGCCATTGATGATACCAAAGATCAGAGTTATGTACTGTGGGGTCTGCAACAAGACCTTTTAAGCAGAACCTTATTACCCTTGGGGCCTTACCGCAAAACGGAGATCCGGCAAATGGCTTTTGATTATGGCTATCCTGAACTGGCCAAAAAACATGAGAGCTACGAAATCTGCTTTGTACCAGATAATGATTACCGTGGTTTTTTAAAAAGAAGAGTAGAAGGCCTGGAAGAAAGAGTGGCAGGCGGCAATTTCATTGATAAAAAAGGCAATATACTGGGGCAGCATAAAGGCTATCCTTTCTATACCATCGGCCAACGCAAAGGATTGGATATAGCATTGGGTAAACCGGTGTTTGTAACAAAGATAGACCCGGACAATAATACCGTGATGCTGGGTGATGAAGACGACCTGGAGCAAAATGAAATGGTAGTAGCTAAGCTGAATATGATCAAGTACGAAAGCATTACTCCCGGTATGGAGGCAGTAACCAAGATCCGTTACAAAGACAAGGGCAGTTTATCTAACATTTACCCGGAGAATGGAACAATGAAAGTACGTTTTTACGAAAATGCAAAAGGTATCGCCCCCGGTCAGAGTGCTGTGTTTTATGAGGGGGATGATGTGATCGGAGGCGGGATCATACAGAGAGGCGAACTCGTTTGAAATCAGGCAATAAAGCCTGAAAAAATACGTTTTTAAACGGGGAGATTATGTTTCCCCGCTTTTTGTTTGTAGTTTTAACCGTCAAATTTGTATCCGTAAACGCAGAAAAACCACTTATGAGAATTTTTACATTTTTCCGGTTCAGTTTACTGGCCATTTTCTCCACTACTTTATTTTCCTGTAACGAAAAAGAAGAATTTGCCTCTGAGGCCCTGGCTGATTATATTCCGTTGACGGCGAAAAAATATATTACATACCGTATAGATTCATTGGTGTTCACCAATTTTGGAAGAGATACGGAAATTCATAAATACCAGGTAAAGCATTTAATTGATACACTTATCACCGATAACCTTGGCCGTCCCGGTTACAGGGTGTACCGTTTCCTGAGTGACACCACCGGCACACAACCCTGGCAACCTGCCGGTACTTATTTCATTACCCCGCTGGCCGACCAGGTAGAACTGGTTGAAGACAATCTTCGGTTCATTAAAATGCATTTGCCCATCCGTAACGGGTACAGTTGGAAGGGAAATAAATACCTGCCCGCTGATCCTTATGGTCCCGTATACAATTTCAGCAACGATGACAGTATGGAAGACTGGGATTTTTATTTTGATGGTGATGCTTCCTCTTTCAGTCACCGTGGAATTAATTATACGAATGTGTACACAATTGAACAGGTGGATGAAGCGTTCAACGTACCCATTACCACTCCTTCTGCTTATGCAGCCAAATCAAGATCAGTAGAAAGATATTCAAAGAACATAGGACTGGTATACCGGGAATATGAACTTTGGGAATACCAGCCCAACCCTGGTGGTTCAGGCGGACCCTACAAAACCGGTTTTGGTATTACCATGTGGATGGTGGATCATAACTAAGTGGGCGGTATTGTGTAAATTTGAGTTTGGCTAAAAATGCCGGTATACCATGAAGAAACTTTTACTCCCGTTTGTAGTTGCCCTGACTTTTGTTACTGAATCACAGGCACAGTTTACCCGTTATATTGTAAAACTTAAAGACAAGGGAAATAATCCTTTCACTCTCGCTGCACCCGCCAATTATTTGTCACAAAGAGCTATTGATCGTCGCACCCGTTATGGCATAGCCATAGACAGTACCGATCTGCCTGTTACGCCTTCTTATGTTGCCCAGATTGGAAATGTGCCAAACGTTACTATACTAAATGTATCCAAATGGCTGAATGCTGTTTCCATTCAAACCTCCGATGCAAATGCCATTACTGCGATTAATGCATTTCCTTTTGTAAAAAGTGTTGGCGGTCTGGCTGCCAGAAACACCGGTGATGAACCCGGGCCCGTCAGGAATAAATTTATTATTGAAGAAACTATCACTCCGCTTCCTGCACAAGAAGAGCGAACAGAACAGCTTACTGGTGATTTTTTCAACTATGGGACAAGTTCTTTTAATGAGATTCACCTGCACAATGGTGAGTTCCTACATAATATTGGATTAAGAGGGCAAGGCATGCATATTGCTATTTTGGATGGTGGTTTTTTTAATTATACCTCTTTAAAGGCATTTGACAGTGCCAATACCAACAGCCAGATAGTGAGTACCTGGGATTTTGTATCCCGCAACGCTACCGTTACAGACGATCATCCGCATGGTATGCAATGCCTCTCTACTATTGCAGCCAATATACCGGGACAATTTGTAGGTAAAGCCCCGAAAGCCAGTTTTCATTTATTCAGAACAGAAGAGGTAGCCACAGAATACCCGATCGAAGAACACAACTGGGTATGCGGTGCTGAAAGAGCTGACAGTGCCGGATCAGATATCATTTCTTCATCACTCGGTTATTACGATTTTGATAATGCTGTATTCAATTATACTTACAGCAATATGGATGGCAATACTACCATGGCTGTTACCGGTGCAGACCTGGCTGCCAAAAAAGGATTGATCGTTTTTAATTCTGCCGGCAATGAAGGAGGTAATGCATGGCATTACCTCGTTACTCCTTCTGACGGTGATAGTGTGGTAGCAGTGGGTGCAGTAAATACATCCGGTGTGGTGGGAAATTTTTCCAGCTTTGGCCCATCTGCTGACGGCCAGGTAAAACCGGACGTGGCATCAATAGGTGTAGCAGCATTGGTGCAAACCAGTAGCAATACGGTTGGCACTGCAAACGGAACTTCCTTTGCCTGTCCCAATATGGCGGGACTTGGAACCTGCCTCTGGCAGGGCTTTCCTGAGTATAATAATATGAAGATCATCCAGGCTTTAAAAAATGCAGGAAGCAAATTCACTACGCCTGATGACAGGATAGGTTATGGTATTCCGGATATGAGACTGGCATTTACCAACCTGCTGACTGAATATGCTACATCAAGTGCCAGTGCCAATGCCTGCAATGCTACTGTGAACTGGAGCAGCAAAGATGTGGCCACTATGAAATATGAGATTGAAAGAAAAGCTCCGGGAGAAACAGTTTACACTAAAGTGGGTGATGTAAATCCTCAGGCGGGAACCATAGTGGCAAACAGAAGTTATGTATTTAACAACCCGCTGGTAAATGTAAATGCCGGTACGATCTCTTACCGTATCAGGCAAATTGTGGATACAAGTGCTGCAAACTTTACCGCCGTATATATCGACACAGCAGAAGTAGTTATCAGTGCAGGATGTTTTACTACCGGAACCGGCAACCCTGATCCTAATAAAGTACTGGTAATGGTTCAGCCAAACCCTGTCAGCAGCAGCATAGTTACACTTGTTGTAGAAACTCCTTATGCGGTTCCAAACATGCCGGTTTTGGTATATGATGCCAAAGGCAGCCTTGTTATGCAACTCAAAGACTCAAAACTTAGTGGTAAGAAAACAATTGAATTATCGATTAGCCGATTGTCTGCTGGCAACTACTATATCACTGTTCTTGACGGGCAAAAGAATATCGGAACAGCTGAATTAATAAAATTATAAAGGTTTACGTAGCAGGGAAGCAAACATAGTATCAGCCTTTTCATTGTAGCCAGGCAGCACACTGGTTTCTGTTTCTGCAAGACCCCATTTTTCCTTAATGTAAGAAACCTGCAGTTCATTCTCCTTTTTGAATACCGAACAGGTAATATATAACAAGTAACCCCCGGGTTTTAGCTGCTTTGTTACCGTATCGATAATTTTATGTTGCAACATACTATACTCCTCTGTTTTAACAGGATCGAAATAATATAACTGTTCGGGAGTACGGCTCCAGGTACCACTGCCGCTGCATGGAACATCCGCAATGATCAGATCAAACTGCTGCTGTAAAAAGGGAAGAACCGGTTTGGTTAAATCTGCTGCAAAGCTTTTATACTTATTGATTCCCGCTTCACTAAAACGTTTTCTCAGATTTGCCAGGATTGACTCCCGCACATCAGAAACGGTAAGATCAATATTGCCCAGGATATCTTTTACCATAATCGATTTGCCACCACTGGCTGCACAGCAATCCCAGACTGACAACTGATGTTTAACTTCTATTTTACGCAATAACTCTCCCACTCTCTGTGAACTATAATCCTGTATCACCGCTTCTTTATTGATCAATAGTAAAGCATCCACTTTTGAAGCATTGCGTAATACAAGGCAATCGTCACCAATAATCTCAAAGAGTATATCCTGTTTCTTCAATTTTGATTTAACCGCCTCTTCATGCCCGGGACGCAGACGAAGAAAAAGATCCGGCTGTACAAATAAAGAATAACAGAACTGTTCCTCTTCTATTCCATCACTGAGTTGTCCGGCCCATGGAAATACATCAGTAACCGGGAAAGAAGGTGAAACGATTGCCAGTTTCTTTTGTATTGATAGTCCTGCATTTTCATTACATTCCGGTTTTAGTTGCTCCAGCAATTCATTGGGAGCCTGCGAACAAATGAACAAACCGGTAATAATTCTTTCCTGAACAGCTATTTCCTTCATAGCTTTTCCCAATCTGAAATAACAATAGCACAAATGAGCTATATATTTCCTGTCTTTCGAACCTGATTTTTTGTGCTGTGAAAAATATTTTTTTAGAAAAAAAGTAAAAGGTTCTGCTCCCCTATATTGATTCAGAATCTCTGTCGCAGCGTTCAGGTATGAAAAGAAACGGCTCATTATTATACAAGATAAAAAAGCGGCCGGTTAATAGTGGCCGCTGTTCAAATATTGGTTCCCGTATCATTGATAATAGTAAGTCACATTAGTTACAGAAGGACCTGGTGTTCTTGTACTAACTGCTGCACCTGGTTTATTGTTTGCATTATAGGTGTAAGCATTGTTAAGAATAAATCCATTTGACGGCGTGCCTATATCAATAAATTCAACCTTGGTAACATTATTCACAGAGATAAGATCAGGCTTCCCGATTGCATAGGCTTCATTGTCAAAACTGATTGCCGACGGTTTTGCATCAAATGTGTATTTAATGGTAGAGATCAGGTCTTCCGCCATAGTAGCGGGATCAACAGTGTAAAAATCCTGTTGCGACATATTCCCACCTGCATCGTAAGTGTATTTTACCCGTAAGGAAATTTCATAATCACCGCCCAGCAAGGGTATTTTCTGATACTGCTCGGTCTGGGTTACTTTTCCGCCTGCGTTGTAAACTATTGCCATACTATCCCTGACGACAAATCCCATTAAACCCAGTTCACTGACATAAGATGTGTACCTCGATAAAGCGGTATTATAGTTCACATATGTCGTTACACTATCAATACCCACCATTACAAAATTGGGATTGATCTGCACATAATGGGTAATGATACCTGCTGCATTACGGTAATACCGGGTTTCGTTGGTGACATCAAATCCCTGTGATCTTCCTGTGATCTTCTCATTGATCAGTTTTTGATTACTGTTATAAGTATATACAGTAACGGCAGAATCTGTTCCTTCTTTGGAAACTGTTTTTACCAGCAGGTTTCCGGATAAACTACCGCCGCCACCCGTTCCCCAGTCAATTTCTTTCTGGCAGGAAATTAAAAACAAGCTTACAGAGGAAAATAGAAGGAATAAAATCCGTTTCATAAAATCAATTATAATTCAAGTAATGTTTTTACAGGGTCTTTTCCGATCAGTAATTGTTCAGGGTTTTCCAACAGTTCTTTCACTCTTACCAGGAAACTCACCGATTCACGACCATCAACGATCCGGTGGTCGTAGCTCAATGCGATATACATCATCGGGCGGATAACTACCTGCCCATTAACCGCCATCGGCCTTTCCTGGATCTTGTGCATACCTAATATTGCACTCTGTGGAATATTTATAATTGGTGTACTCATCAAAGAACCAAATACACCTCCATTGGTAATTGTAAATGTGCCGCCTGTTAATTCTTCCGTTGTCAGTTTGCTGTCCCTTGCTTTTCCGGCCAGTTCCACCACTTTTCTCTCCACATCAGCCATGCTCATACTCTCCACATTACGCATTACCGGCACAGTTAGTCCTCTTGGAGTACTTACAGCAATACTTATATCTGCATAATCATGATATACCAACTGATCTCCATCAATGTATGCATTTACGGACGGCCATTCGGCCAGTGCAACAGCACAGGCTTTGGCAAAAAAACTCATGAATCCTAATCCCACCCCATGTATCTCTTTGAACTTATCCTTGTACTTGTTTCGCATTTCCATAATGCGACTCATATCCACTTCATTAAAAGTGGTGAGCATGGCCGTGGTGTTCTTAGCTTCCACTAACCTGCGGGAAATAGTTTTTCGCAGGTTACTCATTTTTTCGACCCGCACATTCCGGCTGAATAATGCTGCTCCGTCAAAAGTCTTTTTACCGGGACTTGATAAAGCAGCCAGCACATCATCTTTCAGTATCTTTCCCATGGGTCCTGATGGTGTAACATTTTTTGGATCAACTTTCTTATCAGCAATGATCGCAGAAGCCACAGGACTTGCTTTAATATCATTTGGTACTGATGTTACAGGTGCTTCGGAAACTACTTTCTTATGGCTCTCCTTTTTATTTTCAGTTTTCTTCTCTTCGGCAACAGCTATGGCACCAACAGGCTTTGCAGCTTTTTCATCAATACTGGCCAACAGGTCGCCTATCTTCAATGAATCACCTTCCAGCGCAGCAGTCTTTAGTATTCCCGCCTGCTCAGCATTGACTTCAAAGGTGGCTTTTTCACTTTCGAGTTCAGCAATCACCTCATCTCTTTCCACATAATCCCCATCTTTTTTATTCCATTTCAACAACGTGACTTCGCTGATAGACTCGCCGACTGTTGGTACTTTTATTTCAATCATATACTATTATTAATTCAATCAGATACTAAATGCTGTTTCAATGATCTCCGCCTGTTCCTGGAGGTGGATCTTGTTATACCCTGTTGCTGTTGATGCCGAAGGCTGCCGGCCGATAACTCCATAATTAATGGTTGACAGGTTCATTTTCAGAAATGATGCAGCTCCCATATTCAACGGTTCTTCCTGCACCCAGAACCAGGTAGCCTTACTATATTTTTTATGCAACGCCTCCAGTTGCTTATAGGGCAACGGGTAAATTTGCTCCAGTCTTATGATGGCCACGTCTGTTCTGTTCTCTTTTTGTTGACGCTCTGACAGGTCAAAATACATTTTTCCGCTGCAGAATAAGACCTTCTTTACTTTCGACGGATCTGCCGCCATATCATCTATCACTTCTTTAAACCCGCCACTGGTAAATTCTTCCACTCTTGAATAAGAGCCCACATGCCGGAGATTTGCCTTGGGAGAGAAATTGATCAGTGGTTTGCGGAAAGGCCATGCCTGTTGTCTTCTGAGAGCATGAAAAAGATTGGCAGCAGTAGTGATATTTGTTACCACTATATTCAATTCTGCACATAGTTGTAAAAATCTTTCCAGCCTGGCGCTGCTGTGCTCCGGCCCCTGCCCTTCATAGCCATGTGGCAGCAACATGGTCACTCCGTTCATCCTGTTCCATTTCTGTTCTCCGGCAGCAATGAACTGGTCGATCATAGTTTGTGCTCCGTTAGCAAAATCACCAAACTGTGCCTCCCATAACACCAGCGCATTAGGATTAGCCAGTGCATAGCCATATTCAAATCCCAAAACACCGTATTCACTCAGCAATGAGTTGTAAATCCTGAATTTTCCCTGGGCCCCGGGTATATGCGACAAGCGATTATATGGCTTATCTGTGTTTTCATCCCTCAATACAGCATGACGATGAGAAAAAGTTCCTCTTCTTACATCCTGTCCGCTAATCCGCACATCTTTTCCTTCCAACAGTAAACTTCCATACGCTAACAACTCACCGGTAGACCAGTCTACTTTTTGCTCTGTATCAAACAATTTTACTTTGTCCTGTAAAATTTTCTCCACTTTACGCAGCGGCTTAAGCCCTTCTGGCCAGGTCATTATTGCATTAAAGATCGTTCTGAAATCTTTATCTGCTATGCTTGTAATGGGTGAACTATCAAAGTCATTAACAGTGGCTCTTCTCAATTTTTTCCATTCAAGTTCGGGTGCCTGGTAATGGTATGGCAGTGGATTTTGCTTCACTTCATCCAGCCGTTCCTGCAAATCAGCCCAGAATTTTTTCTCCATTTCTTTGGCCAGTTCCTGTGCATCGGGTTTACCATTTTCCAGCAGGTATTTGATATACACTTCTCTTGGATTAGGATGCTTATCAATCAAAGCATACAAATGCGGTTGGGTAAATTTTGGATCATCACCTTCATTATGTCCGTGTCGCCTATAGCATACCATATCAATGAACACATCACTGTTAAATTCCTGCCTGTAACGGGTAGCTATTTCAGCACACTTAATTACAGCTTCGGGATCATCACCATTCACATGAAATACCGGGGCCTGGATAGCTGCTGCCAGTGAAGTACAATAATCAGAACTTCTGGCATCATCAAAATCAGTAGTAAAGCCGATCTGGTTATTAATCACATAATGGATAGTACCTCCTGTGTAATAGCCTTTCAGGTAACTCATCTGCAACACTTCATATACAATTCCCTGCCCTGCTACAGACGCATCGCCATGGATCAGTATAGGCAATATTCTGTCAAACTCACTATGATACATAACATCAGCCTTAGCCCTTGCAAATCCAATCACTACGGGGTTCACTGCTTCCAGGTGTGATGGATTAGGCATCAGTTTCAGATGAATAGTTTTCTCATTCAGTGTCTGCACTTCACTTCCATAACCCATATGATATTTCACATCTCCGCTGCCCATTGTCTGATCCACCTTCGCCGTACCTTCAAACTCACTGAATATTTGTTCATAGGTTTTGCCCATGATATTAGCAAGTATATTAAGTCTTCCCCGGTGTGCCATGCCTATCACCACTTCATGTACCTCATTATCAGCCGCTGTATTGATAATAGCATCCAATGCTGCAATAGTTGTTTCCCCTCCTTCTAATGAAAATCGTTTCTGCCCCACATACTTGGTATGAAGAAACTTTTCAAACATCACCCCCTGGTTGAGTTTTTCCAGTGCCCGTCTTTTTTTATTCAGCGGTAAAGGTTCGAGCATTCTTTTCTCAATCTCATTCGTCAACCAGTCAATTCTTTTCTGATCACTGATGTATTTGAACTCCACTCCCACACTTGATGCATAACATTTCTCAAGATGACTAAGAATATCTTTCAATGAAGCAGTACCCAAGCCTATCAGATTACCGACCTGGAATTCTTTATCCAGGTCAGTTTCTGAGAAACCATAAAAATCTAATTCAATATTAGCACCTCTGTCTTTTCTCTGCCGGATCGGGTTGGTTCTGGCAATCAGGTGGCCCTTGTTCCTGTATCCAAGTATCATCCTATAAGCCCTTAACTCTTTGAACCAATCAGCCTCAGAACTCACTACGGTATTAGTAGGAGTTGTAGAAGGTATTTTACCATTAACAGTCGCAGCTGCATTACTAACAGCGAAATCAAACCCTTCAAAAAATTTTTTTAGATCAGGATCAACACTATTCGGATCCTTTACAAAATCACGGTATAGATTTTCAATAAACTCCGGGTGAGAATTAGTGATATAGGAGAAATCCTTCATGAAAAAAGAGGTATTAAAATACAGGTGAAAATTGGGTCACAAATATCGCTGAAAAAATGCAAAATCTGGCCTCATAATGAAGGATTTAGAAAGCGATGCCTTTCGTACCGATTATCCTTGATTTTCAAGTGCTAAGTATAAAAAAGCCTATAATCGTTATGAGTTGATTTATTTGTCTTTTTTGGCAATAAAAGCTTCCCAAATTTGGCAGATAGCCCTCTGACCCCTACCTTTGCACTACTTAAAATTGATTATTAATGGCTAATCACAGTGCAACTAAGAAAGATGCCCGCCAGGCAGCAAAACGTCGTGACAGAAATAAATATTACGGAAAAACAACCCGTAATGCCATCCGTGATCTGAAAGCGGCTAAAGGAAAAGAAATGAGCGAAAAATTCCCTGAAGTGGCAAGCATGATCGACAAATTGGCTAAGCGTGGTATTATCCATAAGAATAAAGCAGCCAATCTTAAAAGCAAATTAGCCAAGAAAACTAACGTAGCAGCCAAATAGGCTGTTTTAATAAATTACTTAAAAGGCGTTCCAATACGGAATGCCTTTTTTATTTTTAAGATTCAATCTGTTTTATGCAAAAAATTTTCTTGCTCCTGCTTCTTACAGTATCCACAACTCTCTTCTCTCAGCATATCACTACGAGGTTTGAGCAATCAAAGGGCACCCAAACTCCTGCCTATTTTGAAATAATAGATTGGTGGCAAAAACTGGATGCGAAATCCGGGAAAGTAAAAATGCTCACCATGAATATGACAGATGCGGGGTACCCCCTCCACCTGGTTGTGGTAGCCAATAATGGTGATTATAATTTCGGGCACATCAGGAAAAATAATAAACGGATTATCCTTATCAACAATGGTATACATCCGGGAGAACCAGATGGAATTGATGCAAGCATGTTATTGGCAAGAGATATAGTGATTGGCAAATACAAAATTCCTGATAACATTGTTCTGGCATTTATACCTGTTTATAATATTGGAGGATGTCTTAATCGCAGCGCTAACTACAGAGTTGATCAGAATGGCCCGGAAGAATTTGGTTTTCGTGGTAACTCACAAAACCTGGACCTGAACAGGGACTTTATCAAATGCGACTCCAAAGATGCGAGATCATTCACCGAAATTTTTCATTTACTCGATCCGGATGTTTTCATTGACAATCATGTAAGCAATGGTGCCGACTACCAGCATGTGATGACATTACTGACCACACAGCATACCAAACTGGGGGGAGCGATGGGGGAATACACAAGCAAAGAATTTGAACCAGCACTATATGGCTTAATGAAAGAAAAAGGGTTTGACCTTGTCCCCTATGTAAATGTCTGGGGAGATACCCCCGAAAACGGCTGGCAGGAATACTGGGATAGCCCTAGATATGCCAGTGGTTATGCCGCTCTTTGGCATACATTTTCTTTTGTTCCGGAATCTCATATGCTCAAACCATACGACCAGAGGGTAAAAGCGACTTATGCTCTGATGCAGTCATTCATAGAATTTACTGCTAAGAACAGTGAGAAGATTAAACAACTCAGGGAGCAAACAAAACAATATGTAAAAACAGCTAAAGATTTCCCAATTAAATGGGCACTCGATAAATCAGTATTCAAAGAAATACTTTATAAAGGATATGAATCAGGAAAGAGACCAAGTGAAGTATCCGGGTTACCAAGATTATACTATGATAGAAACAAACCGTATGAAAAGACAGTTAGAATCTTTAACCATTTTCCTGCTAAAGAATTTGTAAAAAAACCAAATGCCTATGTTATTCCTCAAGGATGGTGGAAAGTGATAGAACTGCTTAAATTGAACAAAGTACAAATGACTCAATTAAAAAAAGACACCTTGATTGAAGTGGAGTTCTATAAAATTGAAGATTACAAAACAATGCCTCGTCAATATGAAATGCATCATCTAAACAGCGATGTAAAACTTACTACAGCAACCGGCAAATTAAAGTTTAGTAAAGGTGATTGGTATATTCCACTGAACCAGGTTGCCAACAGGTTCCTTATTGAAACCCTGGAACCCCGGGGAGAAGACTCTTATTTCGCATGGAATTATTTTGATGCTATTCTCGGGCAGAAGGAAGGCTATTCTGCCTACGCATTTGAGGATATTGCCGCAGAATATATGAAAACCAATGTTGGTCTCAGAGCCAGGCTGGAGCAGCGGAAAGTGACAGATACTGTTTTTGCTAAAGACGGAAGAGCCCAGCTGAATTTTGTTTATCAGAATTCCCCATGGTTTGAAACGGCTCTTATGCAATACCCAATATATAGAATATTATAACCCGGAAGGAGGGCTCTTTTTTAGCTCAGTGCCCTTAAACAAATAACGTCCAAGAAAAAACCCGGCAAGCAGTACAACTACTGAAAGATACCCGACCCATTCATATCGCTGCAGCTTTCCAGATTTTCCCTCAGTTACTATATAACCTGCTACTAATGCAGCTGCTCCGGTGCCAAGATGTTGGATACTGCTGTTCAAACTCATAAAACTACCCCGATTAGCTGAACCTGTTACGTTACTAACCATAGTTTGCGAACTTACAGCCCTCCCTGTAGCTAACGCAAACCAGATAGCAAAGAAACTTAATACAATAGAAAATGGAAGCGCAGGTAAATTAGTAATTAGTATAACCATGATAAAAGATAGGGGTACACAATAGCTGAATACAGCTAGCTTACCAATCCTGTCCGATAACCTTCCTAGGAAGACCGCAGCAATAAAGGAAGAAACTCCTCCGACAAGATAAATAAGCGGGGTAACTGATCTGGGATATCCTTTATTAAATTCCATATACGGATTAATAAAAGGGATGATCAGAAAATGACCCATCATCATTAATCCTGAAAATAATAATGCTAATCCTGTTGATTTAGCAGTAAGTGTTGCAATTAGCTGTTTTAATTTCCCCGGTGATGTATGCTGCTCCGTAAGGTGTGAACGTAATACAGGGAGTTGATAAAAACATATTGGCCAGATAACTATAGCAAGTATTGCAACAAATAGAAAAGGTACATGCCAGTTATCTTTGAATATATCAACCAGGTATAATGAAAAGGTAACTCCAATTGAAGAAGCTACAGCGAAAGCACTCATTACAGCTCCCATTGCTGTACCTCTTCTGTCAAAAGTAAATAAATCCCCAATCATAGAGAGTACCTGTCCCCCAATAATACCTCCGAAAATTCCGGCTACAATTCTTGATACCAGTAATAACTCGTATGATTGCGCAAATCCACAGGCAGCTGTTCCAATTATAAATCCTGCATAAGTAATGAGCAACAAGCTTTTCCTTTCAAATTTGTCAGCAAATAATGCCATCATAATTCCAGAAGCAAAAGAACTAATGGGGTAAGAAGCAAGGAGAATACTAAACTGTTGAGGCGAAATCCTAAAGTGAGGCATCAGGTAATTTCCTAATGGCATCATGATCATAAAGTCCAGGATGTGGGTAAAGTTGATAGCCGCAAGAAGTATGATTATTATCCTTTCTTTTTTTGACATTCGTTGAAGATAAAAGGTAATTTCTACAAATAAAAAGCCCCGACAAAATTGTCAGGGCTTAAATAAATATGGCAGCTACCTACTCTCCCGCATTGTGGTGCAGTACCATCGGCCATGAGGGACTTAACTTCTCTGTTCGGTATGGGAAGAGGTGAACACCCTCGGCAAAACCACCATAAGATCTTAAATAATATTACATATTGGAAAATGTTAGAGAGTATCTACCTTCTTTTCACCAATAAAGGTTATAAAGAAAGAAAAAAATTAAAGCGTACGGGCAATTAGTACTACTCGGCTTTGATGTTACCACCTTTACACCTGTAGCCTATCAACGTCATAGTCTCTGACGGCCCTTAAAAGTAAACTCATCTTGAGGAAGGTTTCACGCTTAGATGCTTTCAGCGTTTATCCTGTCCGTACATAGCTACTCAGCATTGCACCTGGCGGCACAACTGATACACCAGCGGTACGTACGACCCGGTCCTCTCGTACTAAGGTCATGTCCTCTCAATTTACTTGCGCCCACCACAGATAGGGACCGAACTGTCTTGCGACGTTCTGAACCCAGTTCACGTGCCACTTTAATCGGCGAACAGCCGAACCCTTGGGACCTTCTCCAGCCCCAGGATGTGACGAACCGACATCGAGGTGCCAAACCTCCCCGTCGATATGAGCTCTTGGGGGAGATCAGCCTGTTATCCCCGG
>JAKQEA010000204.1 GCA_029558715.1 Bacteroidota bacterium
ATTTCCGGAGATCCATTCCTACCGTACCTGTTAATCCTTCCGGGAAAAATTAGTATCCGGCCGGGAGGTATGTTCGCCGTGGCGAATATTCGGGTTGAAACCAGAGGAAACGAAATGAATTGAAAGCCTTGTCGAAAGACATGGCTTTTTTATTATCTTCCTTTTCAATATGTCCACCACTTCATCACTTGCTAAAAGGATTGGTTTCTGGTCAGCTACTTCTATCATTGCGGGTAGTATTATAGGGTCGGGTGTTTTTATGAAACCGGCCAGTATGGCTGCGCAATTGGGTTCCCCGGTGTGGCTCACACTGGTTTGGATTGTAGCAGGATTATTTTCGCTGTTTGGCGCATTGGTTTATGCCGAGTTGGGAGCGATGATGCCGGAGACGGGTGGCATCTATGTATATTTCCGGAAAATGTTCGGCGATTTTGTTGCCTTTCTTTATGGGTGGGCTGCTTTCTCTGTTATTAATACAGCTGCTGTGGCGGCTATTGCATTTGTTTGCGCTTACTATGCCGATTTCTTTTTACATCTGCCACAATTCAGTGAAGCAGTGATAACAGCCAATAAGTGGCATATCCCTTTCATCGGCGACCTGTACCCGCTAAAAGATTTTGGTGTAAAAATGCTGGCTGTTTTACTGGTGGTGTTACTTACCGGTTTAAATTATATAAGTGTGAAGGCCGGAAGCTATTTCCAGGTCATCTCTACTTTTTTGAAGATTGCCGTCATCGCAGCACTGGTGATCGGAATTTTTGTATTTGGTGACGGCTCTGTACAAAATTTTGTGCAGGCGGAAGATCCTAAGCAGGGTGGCGCATTGCTGAGCGGCATCATAGCAGCCATGACAGGAGCTTTCTTTTCATATGATGGTTGGATCAATATTGCTTCCATGGCTGGTGAAGTGAAGCAACCTCAAAAAAATATTCCCCGCAGTTTATGGCTTGGTGTGCTGATCTGTATCATTGTTTATGTACTGGTCAACCAGGCTTACCTGTATGTGTTACCAGTAGAAAGCATAGCATTATCTCCGTTAGTGGCATCTGATGCAATTGGAGTTGCCCTAGGACGTACCAGCGAAGCAATAGTGGCAGCGATGATCGTTATCTGCACTTTTGGGGCCATCAATGGGAATGTGATGGCCACCTCAAGGATTACATATGCGATGGGCAAGGACAGAACATTTGCAGCATGGACAGGTAAGGAGCATCGGCGTTTTCAGACACCTGGTAATGCCCTGTGGCTGCATGGTATCTGGACCTGTGGTTTCATTATCACCGGTTCGTTTGATATGCTGGCCGATATGTTTGTCTTTATTACCTGGATAGCATATGGTCTGGGAGCTGTTGGTATTTTTATGTTAAGAAGAAGACTACCTCATGCGGAAAGGCCTTATAGAATTTGGGGCCACCCTGTTGTGACTATTTTATTTATTGTATTCTCTGCTTTCTATCTTATTACTACAGTTTATAGCGATATATCCAATTACCTTGCAAATAAACAGCCAGTCATTAATTCTGTGTTGGGCTTAGTTATTACGTTTTTGGGAGTACCTCTGTATTTTTATTTCCGGAGGAAAAAGGCTGCTGAGATAACCGTCTAATAATTGTAAACCAGGAATCTCAGAGTAAAAGAAGAATTATCTCCCCGGTCATAGATATCCAATTGTATCTTTTTCATAATTCCTTGATCATTTTTTTTCTTTTCAGAAAAGATATGATACACCATGCTGCCATTTTCTTCAGAATCATACTCGTATTGCCATGCTAAAAATACTTCCCGCAATGTATCAAGTATATTCTGTTGCCAGCGTTTAAACCCGGGTAGCTCAATGGTATATTCTGGTTTTTTAAATTCAAAATTGAGTGAAAAGCGGAATTTACCGGTTGCAGCAACACTGTCTTTTACCAGAATTCCTTTTTTGCCACATATGATGAAGTCAGAAGTAGCAGTGGCAGGGTTATTGGATGATCCGCTTTCTTTAACTATAAAAATTCCGGGAAATTTGTCAAAAGATTGCCGGATGGATATAAGTTTTTCTTTCAAATCCGGGCAACCAGGCTGAGTTGATGATGGCTGTGCTGAAGCCGGGAATATTCCTATACAAAGAATTACCAGTAACGGTAACTTTTTCATGAAAGCTTTTAATAAAGATACAGACACTAAAAAACGTCTTTATACCCTCTTAAAGGTATTTTATTCTCTTTATAAAATAATAACTTTATAGTGTTCATTCTTTTCAACTGACATTTTTAATTAAGGATAATGAAAAAATACATACTTGTGTTCAGTTGCATCATGTTGAACTATGTTGCTTTTACACAGACAGAATGTCCTTCACTTAACGCCCTGTTAGATACCATTCATCAATTGAATGTACGGCGATCAGCATTTGGGAATGATACTGCGGAGATCAAAAAATTCTTCCGGGAAAATTACAAGCAGCTAAAATTATTTGACGATGAGGGTGATATTACCTGGGAATATATCTATTTTGATGTTGACATGACGAATTACATTGCAGTACATCAATGCCTGGTGGACAGGGCTAACAAAAATGGCTGGCATATTGAATGGGATAAGCCGGATGAAACAGGCTTCAGGAAGCTTACCGTTTACGATACTAAGAAAAAGAAAAACAGAATCTTTTTCTATCGCAATTTTCAAAGCAGTATAGCCCATAGGGAAACAAAAAAAGATAAATTCAGCCTGGGGATCTCTGTTAACTGGTAAGCATTGTACTTACAGCATTTTTTTTATCAGTTTTCCCAATATCATCAGCCCGTAGTCTGCTTCATCATCCCATGGTTTACCAAAACTGATACGGATACAATTATTATAATTACTACTGGCGGAAAATATCTTACCCGGAACGATGGAGATATGATGTTTCATAGCTTCCACCCTTAGTTTAAAAGTGTTCACTTTTTTATTTAATTGTACCCAAAGAATAAAACCACCATGAGGACGGGACACTTTGGTGTCTTCGGGGAAATGATCAATAATGGCTTGCATGTACCGTAGACTTTGTGTGTGCAACGCTTTCCTTATAGTTTTTAGATGGTATTCATAACGGCCATGCTGCAGGTAATGCGCCATCGCTGCCTGGGTAAGGGTGGGGGAGCTGATATTGTTAATGCGTTTGATCTGTTTTACCTGTTCCAGGAATTTACCGGGTATGGTCCAGCCAATCCGATAACCTGGTGACAAGGATTTGCTCAGGGATGAACAATACATAACCAGGCCCTTTGTATCATAATACTTGCAGGTGCGGGGGCGGGTTTTACCAAAATATAATTCACCATAAATATCATCTTCTATCAGTGGAATGTTTTTTTGGGAGATCATCTCCACCAGCTTCTTTTTATTTTCATCAGGCATACAGCCGCCAAGCGGATTATTGAAATTCGGGATCACTATGCAGGCTTTGACAGGATATTTTTTAATAGCCTGCTGCAGACCTTCCAGATCAAGCCCGGTAACAGGGGAAGAAGATATTTCCACCACTTTTAACCCCAGGTTCTCCAACGCCTGGAAAATACCGAAATAGTTAGGCGATTCCACTGCCACTGTATCCCCCGGTTGGGTGATGGCTTTTATACAAAGTGTGATCGCTTCAAGACAGCCTCCGGTTATTACAATATCATCGGGTTTTACTTTACCTCCCCAGTTAAAAGCCAGTTTGGCCACCTGTTTTCTTAACTCGGCATTGCCCTGTGTATGTTCATAACTAATGCAGGAGTCTTTACTGTTGCGCAAAGCCTGCATCACTGATTTATTAATTTTTGCAGCGGGTAATAAAGAAGGATCAGGCACTGCAAGAGCAAAATTGATGATCCTTGCATTGTGTGAAGCAATATCGGAATAAATGGAAGCAATCATTTCTTTCACACTTACATCATGTGACAGGGTATCAGGCTGGGTCATTTTTGGCAGCTCAGGAAAACGTTTCTGATTAAAGCGGACATAGTAGCCGGATTTAGGTCTTGATTCGATCAGCCCTTTCCCTTCCAGGTGGTAGTATGCCTGGAAAGCAGTGCCCATGCTGATGCCATATTCATCACTCAGCACACGGACTGAAGGAAGTTTATCGCCGATCTTCAATACATCGTCATCGATCATTTTTTCTAAGCCACCGGCCACCTGCAAATACAGGTGATCATGTGTTGCTGAATTCCCTTTTCTCATATGTTAAATAATCTGATATAGTCAAAAATACAAAAACTGAATCTGTTTTATTTTAAAAAAAGGTAAAATATTTGCTTATCCAATCTTTGCAGCTGCTTCCGGAACAGAAGTTAAAAGCAGTATGGTGAAGTATATCAAAATAAAATTTACCATTTATTAACCCCGTTGAATTAAGAAATGAGGAATGAAATAGTAATTGTTGAATACAGGTCAGAACATCAGCCTTTTTTTGAAAAATTCAACCGGCAGTGGATCGAAGAATTATTCGAGATGGAACCAGTGGATGAATGGGTGCTGAGTAATCCGGATAAAGCCATACTGGAACCGGGTGGAGCTATCCTCATGGCTTTATATAACGGAGTGCCAGCGGGCACAGCAGGATTACGGAAAGTGGACGAAGAAACTTTTGAATTCACTAAAATGGCAGTAGAGGTGGCTTTTAGAAAGAAAGGAATTGCCGAAGCAATCTGTCATGCAAGTTTCAGAAAAGCAAAACAACTGGGAGCGACAAGAATAATACTTTACTCGAATACATTGAATGCAGCCGCGATAAAATTATATGAGAAGACTGGCTTCCTGCATGTGCCGGTAGAGAATGATGTTTACAAAAGAGCCAATGTAAAAATGGTTATCAATATAGATGATGCTATTCACAGGGCTGATAAGTATGATCAGCAATACCGGATGCTAACAATTTAAACCAACAGTATGGAACTTATTACAGACATTAAGGTAAAAGAAGCAAAGTATTCAAAAGTCCATGAAGTGGATTTTGAAGCACTTGAATTTGGAAAGTATGTGGCCGATCATATGTTCATCTGCGATTATGCGGATGGTCAATGGCAGCAACCCATGATTGTGCCTTTTGCTAACCTGTCCCTTAATCCTGCCACACTGGCCCTGCATTACGGGCAAACGGTCTTTGAAGGAATGAAAGCATTCAGGATGCATGATGGCAAGGTGAATATTTTTCGCATAGAGAAGCATTATGATCGTTTTGTACGATCGCTGGACAGGATGTGTATGGCAGCACCACCAAAAGAAATGTTTATAGAAGGGCTGATGAAACTGGTGGAGCTTGATAAAACCTGGGTACCCTGGCAACCAGGTTCAGCATTATACCTGCGGCCATTTGTCTATGCCAGCGAGGCAAAATTCGGAGTAAAGATCTCTGAGCAGTATCGTTTTATCATATTTACCGGACCGGTACCTGAGTTATACGCAAAACCTATAAAAGTAAAGGTGGAAACCAATTATGTAAGAGCAGTAAAAGGAGGAACCGGTTTTGCCAAATGCGGGGGAAATTATGGCGGAGCATATTATCCCACCAAACTGGCAAGAGAGCAGGGATATGACCAGGTATTATGGACGGATGGCAGGGAAAATAAATTCATTGAAGAGTCTGGAATGATGAATGTGATGTTTGTAATAAACGATACTTTAGTAACCCCTCCGTTATCTGATTCCATACTTGATGGAGTGACAAGAAATTCATTACTTACACTGGCGGGCAATTTGGATTATAAAACAGAGGAGCGGCCTGTATCTGTGAATGAATTGGAAGCATCATTTCATAATAAGACCATAACTGAAGCATTTGGGGCAGGTACTGCTGCTGTTGTTGCTCCTATTCAAACTATTCATATTAACGGGATAGATTACCAGTTGCCGGAATATGACGCCGGTAGTTTGATGAACAAGATCAAACTAAAACTGGGAAGAATAAGAACAGGACTGGAAGATGATATACACGGATGGAATTGTTTGGTGTAACTTTTCTGTGTTGGGCTTTTGAGACAGCTTCTTTTATTATCGTATAAGCAGGGTTGTGCCTTTCTGGAATATTTTTTCGCCTGTATCATGATGGGTATAGCTCAGCAACCATGCATATACCCCCGTATTTTGTAACACTCCGTTTAGCCTGCCATCCCATTTTCTTGTCCAGTCTTTTGTTTCAAATACTAATTGCCCCATACGGTTATACACTCTGAATTGCAGGTTGTCTGCTTTTAAAGCATTTAAAGGTGAAAGATGATCATTTAGCCCATCACCATTAGGTGTAAAAGCTGTGGGTACAGCAATAAGACAATTATTCAGGACCCGGACTGCTTTACTGGCAGTATCTCCACAATTCATTTGCGAATTACCTGCTATAAGAGTAATGGTATAAACTGTTTCTGCTCCATTTGCAGCATATCGTATGGACGAAGGTGCAGGTAGGTTACTTAGAATGCCATTTCCAAAATTCCATTGCCAGTTATCAATGTTGCCGGTACTGTTATTCTTAAGCTGTAATGTATCAGTGGGACATATAATATTTTGTACATCAAAGGCGGCTGTTAACTTATCACTGCTTGTAATCTGTTGTGAGCTGGTATCGCTGCAGGTACCATTTGTTACAATAAGTTGTACAGTATGCTGGCCTGCAGCAGGAAAACTTTGTATCGGGTTTTGTAATGTACTGGTACCAATATTGCCTATAGTCCATTTCCAGCTATTAGTGCCATTATTACCATTATGCTGAAAGTTAATAGTGGTTCCTTTACAGGATTCAATCGCATTAAAAGTAAAAGAGGCAGATACAGAACCTGCTACATTAAAAGAAACAATACTGTTAGGTGCCAGTGGCACACCGCATTCATCAAGTAAAGGGCTGCCGTCGTTTCCATTAACAAGAGTTACCTGGTAGGTGCCGGCTGTTAATATAGGAGCCGCCAATCGTACCCGGATGATTTCACTTACTGTATTATTAGTGCATCTTATACCTTCCGCATTGATTACACTTACAGGTTGCGGACCTGTGATGATAAAATTACTTCCATCTGCTGCGATGCTTGAGCACCTGATTGAATTACTAAAGATAAATTCGACTGATTCCGGAGAACAATTATCCGCTACTGCCTGCTGGAAAATAGTTTGCTGCAGATCAGATACTGTGAAAGGAATCGCTTCACCGTTAGCAATAAATTTGTTGCAGATATCTCCAATTGTATTTCCATCAGATCCTGTCCCCAGTTGAAGGGTATAGTTGCCATTGCTCAGTGGTTGGGCCAGGTTTATGATGATGGAATCGGTTCCAAAAGAAGAAGCACAATCGCCGGGCACTGCACTAATGATGTTGGTTCCGCTGCTTACAGTAAAGTCACTGCCATCAGGTGCGATGGAACTGCAGACAATTTTTTTATTCGTCCGCAGGATGATCCGGGTACCATCGCAGCTTGCTTTTGCATACTCCATCCGGGGATCAATCGCATCTGTAATGCTGGCTGTACCGCCAGTCAAAGTAAGTGCATAAGTGCCGGCGGAACCACCCTGGTTACATATCATCAGTAAATAGGTATGCCCCTGAATTATTTGTGGCATGCGGCAAAACAAATTTTGCCCTGAGCCTTCACAAACAATGGTATCCAGACCTGTATCAGCTGCACCTGTTTCACCAGGTTCGCTTGACCAGTTACAGGCAACGAACATGGATGCATCAGTAAAAATATCGAAAGGGTTGCGGTTGGTAATATCAAACAACTGCCAGTCATAATTAGCCGTGGTAACATCCGGTACAATGGTAAATCCTAAGGTACCGCTGCTGTAACAGGCCATCCGGAAAAAATTAGGATTGATATTCGTGTAGGTGAAACCCCCAGGGCAAGGAACAGGTAAAATGGTATTGCCACAATAGGTGGGAGTGTTCATGGTAAAGGGTTCATTACCGCAAACCGGGATAGCCGATACGGGTGTCTGCCCCGGATGGGTACAGTTCTGCTGCGCCTGCAGAAATGGTGCAACAGCCAGTAACAAAGAAAATATCAGGCAGTTCTTACCCATGCTGAGAAAAGCATTATGTAAATTACAAAAACATTATCGAAAGGCATCTCTTATTGGCTGCCTGTGGTTTTACTGTACATTCGTAAAAACCAACGATACATGAAAACAGCCATTGTTACAGGCACTTCGGGCAACCTGGGCCAGGCAGTAGTAAAGAAGTATCTCGCAGAGAATTTTGCAGTAGAAGGAGCAGGGTCGCTCAGCGTTGATTCACCGCATTATCACACTGTTGCTGTGAATCTTACTGATGAAATTGCTGCTGGTCAATGGATACAGTCTGTTATAAGCAGGCATGCAACAATAGACGTTGCTGTACTCACCGTTGGAGGATTTGAGATGAATGATATTGCACATACAAACAGTTCAGCTATTGCAAAACAGATTCAATTAAATTTTGAAACAGCTTATAATGTGGCAAGACCTGTTTTTGCTCAAATGCTGAAGCAAGGCAGGGGCCGTATTTTCCTGATTGGTTCAAAAGCAGGACTGGATATGAAGAACAGTAAGGGCATGGTGGCATACGGGCTTTCCAAATCATTATTGTTCCGGCTGGCAGAG